>NZ_JBVHWK010000007.1:241301-247466 GCF_055569445.1 Streptomyces sp. NPDC029122
CCCTCCCCCCCCCCTCCCCCCCCTCCCCCCCCGCCCCCCCCCCCCCCCCCCCCCCCCCCCCCCCCCCCCCTCCCCCCCTCCTCCCCCCCCCCCCCCCCCCCCCCCCCCCCCCTCGGCCGTGTTCGCGCACTCAGGCGCCGGTGACCTCCACCGCGGCCAGGTTCTTCTTGCCGCGGCGCAGCACCAGCCAGCGCCCGTGCAACAGGTCCTCCGGGGCGGCGACCGCGTCCTCGGCGGTGACCTTCGCGTTGTTCACGTAGGCACCGCCCTCCTTCACCGTCCGGCGGGCGGCGGACTTGCTGGCGACCAGGCCCGTCTCGGCGAACAGGTCCACGACCGGGCCCAGCTCGGCGACCCGGGCGTGCGGCAGCTCGGAGAGGGCCGCGGCCAGCGTGGCCTCGTCCAGCTCCGCGAGCTCGCCCTGTCCGAACAGCGCCTTCGACGCCGCGATCACGGCGGCGCACTGGTCCGCGCCGTGCACCAGCGTGGTCAGCTCCTCCGCCAGCGCACGCTGGGCGGCCCGCGCCTGCGGACGCTCCGCGGTCTGCGCCTCCAGCTCCTCCAGCTCCTCACGGGACTTGAAGGACAGGATCCGCATGTAGGTGGAGATGTCCCGGTCGTCCACGTTCAGCCAGAACTGGTAGAACGCGTAGGGGGTGGTCATCTCGGGGTCGAGCCAGACGGCCCCGCTCTCGGACTTGCCGAACTTGGTGCCGTCCGCCTTCACCATCAGCGGGGTCGCCATCGCGTGCACGTGCGCGCCCGGCTCCACCCGGTGGATCAGGTCGAGGCCCGCCGTCAGGTTGCCCCACTGGTCGGAGCCGCCCTGCTGGAGGGTGCAGCCGTAGCGGCGGTACAGCTCCAGGAAGTCCATGCCCTGGAGCAGCTGGTAGCTGAACTCCGTGTAGCTGATGCCCTGCTCGGAGTCCAGCCGCTTGGCGACCGAGTCCTTCGTCAGCATCTTGTTGACGCGGAAGTGCTTGCCGATGTCCCGCAGGAACTCGATGGCGGACAGGCCCGCCGTCCAGTCCAGGTTGTTCACCATGACCGCCGCGTTCTCGCCCTCGAAGGACAGGAACGGCTCGATCTGCGTGCGCAGCCGGTTCACCCAGTTCGCGACCGTCTCCGGGTCGTTCAGGGTGCGCTCCGCCGTCGGGCGCGGGTCACCGATCTGACCGGTGGCCCCGCCGACCAGCGCCAGCGGCCGGTGGCCGGCCTGCTGGAGCCGGCGCACGGTGAGCACCTGCACCAGGTGTCCCACGTGCAGGGAGGCCGCGGTCGGGTCGAAGCCGCAATAGAACGTGACGGGACCGTCCGCGAAGGCCTTGCGCAGCGCTTCTTCGTCAGTGGACTGGGCGAACAGCCCGCGCCACTTCAGTTCGTCGACGATGTCCGTCACGGTCTCTCGACTCCTTGCGAAATGTGGAAATGCCGAGCTCAGTCTAGGTGGATCAGACGCCCTTGCTGACCGAACTCATGTTGAAGTCCGGGATGCGGACAGGAGGCATCGCGGCCCGCGTGAACCAGTCGCCCCACTCGCGCGGAAGGGTCTTCTCGGTCCGCCCCGCCTCCGAGGCCCGCGACAGCAGGTCCACCGGCGACTCGTTGAACCGGAAGTTGTTGACCTCGCCCGTGACCTGCCCGTTCTCCACCAGGTACACCCCGTCCCGGGTCAGGCCCGTGAGCAGCAGTGTGGCCGGGTCGACCTCGCGGATGTACCAGAGGCAGGTCAGCAGCAGACCCCGCTCGGTGCCCGCCACCATCTCCTCCAGGGACTTCTCGCCGCCCCCGTCCAGGATCAGGTTCCCGAAGGCCGGCGAGAGCGGCAGCCCGGTCAGCGCGGCGCTGTGCCGGGTCGTGGTCAGCCGCGCCAGCTCCCCCTCGCGGATCCATTCCGTCGCCGGGACGGGCAGGCCGTTGTCGAAGACCGACGCGTCGTCGCCCGAGCTGTGCGCGATCACGAACGGCGCGGACTCCAGGCCCGGTGCGTTCGGGTCGCTGCGCAGGGTCAGCGGCAGGCGCGAGAGCCGCTCCCCGATCCGGGTGCCCCCGCCGGGCTTGGAGAAGACCGTCCGGCCCTCCGCCGCGTCCCGGGCCGCAGCCGACCACATCTGGTAGATCAGCAGGTCGGCCACCGCGGTCGGCGGCAGCAGGGTCTCGTACCGGCCGGCGGGCAGCTCGACCTTCCGTTCCGCCCAGCCCAGGCGTACGGCGAGCTCCGCGTCCAGGGCGGTCGGATCCACGTCCTTGAAGTCACGGGTGGCCCGGCCGGCCCAGGCCGAACGCAGCCGGTCCGGGGACTTGGCGTTGAGCTCCAGGGTTCCGTTCGGCTGGTCGTGGCGCAGCCGCAGCCCGGCCGAGGTGCCGACGTACGTGGAGGTCATCTCGTGGTTGGCGAAGCCGTACAGCTCGCGGCCGCCCGCGCGGGCCCGGGCGAAGGCCTCGCCGAGGGCCGGGGCGAAGTCGGCGAACACCGCCGAGGAGGTCTCGTCCGGCGCGTCGGTGAAGTCCGGGGAGGCGGGGGTCCCGGTCACCAGCGGCTGGGCGTCCTCGGCGGGCCCGGCCGCCCGCGCGGCCGCCTCGGCGGCCCGTACCAGCGGCTCCAGGTCGGCGGCGGTGACGGCGGAGCGCGAGACGACCCCCGAGGCCGTGCCCTCCGTGCCGTCGACCGTGGCGATGACCGTCAGGGTCCGGCCGCGGGTGACCCCGTTGGTGGTGAGCGCGTTGCCGGCCCAGCGCAGGTTGGCGCTGGACTCCTCGTCCGCGATGACGACGCAGCCGTCGGCGGTGGACAGCTCCAGGGCCCGCTCGACGATCTCGTGGGGCTTCGTGCGGTTCGGCGACATCAGCGTCCGGCCTCCTGGGTGGTGTTCAAGATGTTCACGTCGCGGAACAGGGCCGACGGGCAGCCGTGCGAGACCGCCGCGACCTGCCCCGGCTGGGCCTTGCCGCAGTTGAAGGCGCCGCCCAGGACGTAGGTCTGCGGGCCGCCGACCTTCTCCATCGAGCCCCAGAATTCGGTGGTCGTGGCCTGGTACGCGACGTCGCGCAGCTGCCCGGCCAGCCGGCCGTTCTCGATCCGGAAGAAGCGCTGCCCGGTGAACTGGAAGTTGTAACGCTGCATGTCGATGGACCAGGAGCGGTCCCCGACCACGTAGATCCCGCGCTCCACCCCGCCGATCAGGTCCTCGGTGGAGAGCCCGCCCGGATCCGGCTGGAGCGAGACGTTCGCCATCCGCTGGACCGGCACGTGCCCGGGGGAGTCGGCGTAGGCGCAGCCGTTGGAGCGGCCGAGGCCGGTCAGCCGGGCGATGCGCCGGTCGGTCTGGTAGCCGGTCAGGGTGCCGTCCTTGACCAGGTCCCAGCTCTGCGCCTCGACGCCCTCGTCGTCGTAGCCGATGGTGGCCAGGCCGTGCTCGGCGGTGCGGTCCCCGGTCACGTTCATGATCGAGGAGCCGTACTTGAGCGTGCCCAGCTGGTCGAAGGTGGCGAAGGAGGTCCCCGCGTACGCCGCCTCGTAGCCCAGCGCCCGGTCGAGCTCGGTGGCGTGGCCGATGGACTCGTGGATGGTGAGCCACAGGTTGGACGGGTCCACGACCAGGTCGTAGCGCCCGGCCTCGACGCCGGGGGCCCGCATCTTCTCCGCGAGGAGGGCGGGGATCTGCTCCAGCTCGGCGTCCCAGTCCCAGCCGGTGCCGGTCAGGTACTCCCAGCCGCGCCCGGCGGGCGGGGCGATGGTGCGCATGGAGTCGAACTCGCCGGTGGTGCCGTTGACGGCGACCGCGGTGAGCTGCGGGTGCAGGCGCACCCGCTGCTGGGTGGTGGAGGTGCCCGCGGTGTCGGCATAGAACTTGTTCTCGTGGACGGCGAGCAGCGAGGCGTCGACGTGCGCGACGCCCTCCGCCGCCAGCAGCCGTGCGCTCCAGTCGGCGAGCAGGGCCGACTTCTCGGCGTCCGGCACCTCGAAGGGGTTCACGTCGTAGGCGGAGATCCAGGTCTTGTCCGCGTGCACCGGCTCCTCGGCCAGCTCCACCCGCTCGTCGGAGCCGGCGGCCTTGATCACCTGCGCCGACAGCTTCGCCATGGCCACGGCCTGCGAGGCCACCTTGGCCGCGCCGTCCATGGTCAGGTCCACGCCGGAGGCGAAGCCCCAGCTGCCGCCGTGCACCACCCGGACCGCGTAACCGAGGTCGGTGGTGTCGGAGCCGCCGGAGGGCTTGGCGTCGCGCAGCCGCCAGGAGGCGCTGCGGATCCGCTCGAGCCGGAAGTCGGCGTGGTCGGCGCCCAGCGCGCGCGCCCGGGCGAGTGCCGCGTCGGCGAGGGCCCGCAGGGGCAGCGCGGTGAAAGCCGCGTCGATGGAATGGGGCACGGAAGTCCTCCCGGGGTCGGGGCCGGTCGCCCCGATCATGTCGCGCCCGGGGCCACTGTGCCTACCGCTTTCTGTAGGGACTCGACAGAGCCCGTCGCGAGGCCCTGTCGGAGCCCGATTCTCCGGATGACCGGCCCGGGCTATAGGTTTTTGCTATTCAGACCGCTAGGGAAAGGGTGATCCGTTGAGCCGCTCGGTTCTCGTCACCGGAGGAAACCGGGGCATCGGCCTCGCCATCGCCCGAGCCTTCGCAGAGGCCGGCGACAAGGTCGCCGTCACGTACCGCTCGGGAGAGCCCCCCCAGGAGCTCACCTCGCTCGGTGTGCTGGCGGTGCGCTGCGACATCACCGATTCCGAGCAGGTGGAGCAGGCCTACAAGGAGATCGAGGAGAAGCACGGCAACGTCGAGGTGCTGGTGGCCAACGCCGGCATCACCAAGGACACGCTGCTGATGCGGATGTCGGAGGAGGACTTCGCGTCCGTCGTCGACACCAACCTCACCGGCACCTTCCGGGTGGTCAAGCGCGCCAACCGCGGCATGCTCCGGGCCAAGAAGGGCCGCGTCGTCCTGATCTCCTCGGTCGTCGGCCTGCTGGGCTCGGCCGGCCAGGCCAACTACGCCGCCTCCAAGGCGGCCCTGGTGGGCTTCGCCCGCTCGCTCGCCCGCGAGCTGGGCTCCCGCAACATCACCTTCAACGTGGTCGCCCCCGGCTTCGTGGACACCGACATGACGAAGGTGCTCACCGACGAGCAGCGCGCGGCCATCGTGGCGAACGTGCCGCTCGCCCGCTACGCGCGGCCCGAGGAGATCGCGGCGGCCGTCAGCTTCCTGGCGTCCGACGACGCCGCGTACATCACAGGAGCCGTCATTCCCGTTGACGGCGGATTGGGCATGGGTCACTGATCACCATGAGCGGAATTCTCGAGGGCAAGCGCATCCTCATCACCGGGGTGCTGATGGAGTCGTCCATCGCTTTCCACACCGCCAAGCTGGCCCAGGAGCAGGGCGCCGAGGTCATCCTCACGGCGTTCCCGCGGCCGACGCTGACCGAGCGCATCGCCAAGAAGCTGCCCAAGCCGGTCAAGGTGATCGAGCTCGACGTCACCAACGACGAGCACCTGGCCCGTCTGGAGCAGCTCGTCCGTGACGAGCTCGGCGGCCTCGACGGGGTCGTGCACTCCATCGGCTTCGCCCCGCAGGACGCCCTCGGCGGCAACTTCCTGAACACGCCGTTCGAGTCGGTGGCCACCGCCATGCACGTCTCGGCGTTCTCGCTGAAGTCGCTGACCATGGCCTGCAAGCCGCTGTTCCCGGCGGAGGGCGCGGCCGTCGTCGGCCTCACCTTCGACGCGCAGTACGCCTGGCCGCAGTACGACTGGATGGGCCCGGCCAAGGCCGCCCTGGAGGCCACCAGCCGCTACCTCGCCCGCGACCTGGGCAAGGAGAACATCCGCTGCAACCTGGTCTCGGCCGGTCCGATCGGCTCGATGGCCGCCAAGTCCATCCCGGGCTTCTCGGAGCTGGCGGACGTCTGGAACTCCCGCTCGATGCTGGAGTGGGACATGAGCGACCCCGAGCCGGCGGGCAAGGGCGTCGTGGCCCTGCTGTCGGACTGGTTCCCGAAGACCACCGGCGAGATCGTCCACGTGGACGGCGGCCTGCACGCGATGGGTGCCTGACACCCGGACCGTCCCCCCGTACGGGGGGGGGGGGGGGGGGGGGGGGGGGGGGGGGGGGGGGGGGGGGGGGGGGGGGGGGGGGGGGGGGGGGGGGGGGGGGGGGGGGGGGGGGGGGG
>NZ_JBVHWK010000008.1:0-33973 GCF_055569445.1 Streptomyces sp. NPDC029122
ACGACCCCCCCCACCCCCCTCCCCCCCCCCACACCCCCCCCCCCCCCCCCCTCCCCCCCCCCCCCCCCCCCCCCCCCCCCCCCCCCCCCCCCCCCCGCGCCGTGTCCGGGGAGCCGTGTCGGGAGGGAGCGTCGTTCGTGACCACAGCCGAGCAGCAGCAGGGGCCGTCGGGCCGGGCGGACGAGCCCTGCCCGGGGCCGGGGGCCGCCGCGCCCGCAGCCGTGCCCGAATCCGTGCCCGGAGCCGTACCCGCAGCCGCGCCCGCCGCCGCGTCCATGGCCTCCCGCGCCCTCGGCCGTGCCCACCGGCACCCCGTGCTCCTGGCCACCATCGCGGCGGCGGTCCTGCACGTGGTCTGGTTCTTCTGCTTCGCCAACAGCGGCGGGGACCTGGCCGCGCAGGACGCCTGGGCGGAGTTCGTCGGCCGGCACCCCGACACGGCGTACAACCTCGCCTGGTACGGGGGGATGCACCCGGTCTCGTACAGCGTCGTGTCCCCGTACGTGATGCACGTGCTCGGCGTCCGGACCACGATGATGATCGCCGGCACCGCCTCGGCCGGACTCCTCGCACTGATCCTCACCCGCTGCCGCGGCGCCGTCCGGCACCCGCTGTGGCCGGCCCTGGCCGGGGTCTACGGGCTGCTGTGTAACGCGCTCTCCGGCCGGGTCACCTTCGGTCTCGGTACGCTCTTCGCGCTCGGCGCCGTCGCCGCCGTCTTCTGCTGGCCCCGCAAGTGGGCCGAGCGGCGCTGGGCCAAGGCGGCCGTCGCCGCGCCGCTGGCAGGGCTGGCCACCGCCGCCAGCCCGGTGGCGGGGCTCTTCCTCGGGGTAGTCGCGGCCGCGCTGTTCCTGAGCCGGCGGCGCCCGGGCGCGTTCGCCCTCGGGCTGGCCCCGGTGGCGGTCGTGGGGCTCTCGGCGTGGCTCTTCCCCTTCTCGGGGACGCAGCCGATGAAGATCGGCTCGGCCGCGCTGCCCTTCGTCCTCGGGCTGGCCGTCGCCCTCCTCGTGCCCAAGGCGTGGAGGACGGTCCGGGTGGCCGCCGCCGTCTACGCCCTCGGGGTGTTCCTGACCTGGGCGGTCGACTCCCAGGTCGGCTCGAACGTCACCCGGCTCGTCATGCTCTTCGGGGGAGCGGTGCTGCTCGCCGCCCTGCCGTACACGGCCCGGCGCACCCGGCGCCGGTACGCGGTGCTGCTGGCCTTCGCGGTGCTGACCGCCTGGATCACCACCAACAGCATCACCGACATCGTCCGCACCACCCCGGTGGCCGCCTGGAACCGTGAGCTGGCTCCGCTGGTCGACCAGCTCCGGAAGGCGGGCGCCGACCGGGGCCGGGTCGAGGTGGTCCCCGCCAGCAGCCACCGGGAGTCCTCCGCCTTCCCCTCGTACGTCAACCTCGCGCGCGGCTGGAACCGCCAGGCCGACCTGGAGCGCAACCCGCTCTTCTACGACGACACCCTCACCGCCGAGAGCTACCGGGCCTGGCTGGAACGCTGGGCCGTGCACTACGTGGTGCTGCCCGCCGACCGGCCGGACTCGGGCGGGGAGGCCGAGGCGGCGCTCGTGCGCGGGGGACTCCCGTACCTGAGCCAGGTGTGGGCCGACCAGAACTGGCGGCTGCTGCGGGTGGACGCCCCCACGGACCTGGTGTCGGGCCCCGCGAAGACGGTCCGGGCGGGCGCGGACCAGCTGGTGGTCGACGTCTCGGCGCCGGGCCGGGTGCTGGTGCGGATCCCGCACTCGCCGTGGCTGGGGCTGGTGGACGGCACGGGCCGGGCGGTGGAGCCCCCGCGGGAGACGCCCGGATCGAGGACGGCGGCCGTGAAGGCGTACGAGAACCCGTCCGGGTGCCTCTTCAAGGCGGCCCCGGACGCCGCCGGCGACGTATGGACGGAGCTCCTGGCCCCGGCGCCGGGCGAGTACCGGGTCTCGGCGAAGTACCAGCTCCCGCGCGGCACGCCCTGCCCGGCGGAACTGATCCACCGCAGTCCGGGCACTCCGCCCGGGCCGTGAGCCGGTACTCGCGCGGCGGAATCTTTGCACACCGGTCCGGGTGCATCCGTCCGTATATGTGCATACGATCCCAGTAGTCCGATTGGGTGCTTCCCGAGGGAGTTGACGACGGGATGAGCAAAGAGCAGAAGCGGGACGTCCGCACGGCGGTCGCGAAGGCGACGGAAGGACTCCAGCCACCGCGGGCCCAGGGCCACGGCTTCGAGGGTCCGGTCCGCAGCAAGGTGAAGGGCGGGGCGCACACCAAGGCGGACCTCAAGCGCGCCGGCACCCCGCAGGGTGACCGCATCGGCGAACGCAGCAGAGGCCTCAGCTGACGCACCCCCGCCGCCCCGACAAGGACGCGACCCGCCCTCCCGGCCACCCCGGGAGGGCTTTCCATGCCCACCCGGCACCGGAAGGCCTCCATGCGCGAGAGCTTCCGGAATTCCCTCGAAGTGAACCTCGATGGCGAGCGTGGCCACGAGGTGAGCGGCGAGCTGCTGCCGATGTTGTTCAGTTTCATGTATGACTACCTTTCTGGCGATGCGCCGCACCATTCGATGCCGCCGGGCTAAAGCGTGTGAGGGGCCGCCGCTCGTGCCGTAGTAGGCAAGAAGGAGAAATGGAGCGGTGATGCGCACCAAGTACTACGTCGAAGACTCCTTCGGCATGCCGGGCTTCGCCGGACCTGACGAGCTGAACGTCCTGGGGCAGTGGGTGACGGCCGACATCCAGCTCTCGCCGCTGTCCGTCCTGGAGGCGATCGACCTGGTGACCGAGGCCAAGAGCAATACGGCCTTCGCGCCGGAAGGCCTGGACGGGAACGCGCACACCGTCACCATCAGCCGACAGGGCGTGAGGGTGGAGAACTCCTTCGTCGAGCACGTCCAGGGTGAATACACCCTGGGCGACGCGTTCCGGGTACTCGTCGACTTCTGGGACTACTGCTGCTTGGCGACCCCCCAAAAGGCCGCCGTGCGCCGCCGGGAATACGCCGAGGAGCACGGCCGCGACCCGCTGACCGGAATCCGGGACCACCTGGGAGCGTGAGCACATTCGCTTCTCCCGCTTTCCGCTGGGGCCTTCGCTCGGCTGTTGGGGCGGAGTGGTCGGCGTGCGTGCAGGAAACCCGTGGTGGTCCGGAAGCCGGGGGCGGATAGTGGCCGCATGCCTCACCGTTCCGCATACGTGTGCCTCTCATGCCGGGTTTCCTTCAAGCACTCCGAGCACCGGACGTACCACTGCCCCGGGTGTCGCCGGGCGCTGCTCTTCGCTGGTGATGCTTTCGAGGCGCCGCCACGACGGGACCGGGATGCCTGGAGGGTCGTTGCGGTCCTGCTCCGTGCCGGACTGGACTTCCGACAGGCCTGTTGTGGCTGTGGACCCGGGTACTGACCCCGGAGCATGCGCGAGGTGCGAGAGCGGCTCGCGTACTCACGGCGTACGGGGACCCCGGTGGCGCGTGCCCTCGCGACCCCCTAGGAGAAAGAGCGGACCCCGCTGCCGTCGGTAGGGGTAGCCAAACGGCCCGGAGCGTGATCGCTCCGGGCCGTTTGTGCTTGTGCCCCCGGCAGGATTCGAACCTGCGACACCCGCTTTAGGAGAGCGGTGCTCTATCCCCTGAGCTACGAAGGCGGGGATCTGTGGGCAAACGTGTAGGAAATCGGGGTGAACCCCGCGTTGCCAGACACGTCGTCCCGGGATCTTGCGCGGTGCGCAGTCAGGAGTGCGCACCGGCGCCAGTGTAGCGGGTGGGGGCCGTAGGGTGCTGTCGGATTAGGCGGATGTGATCTTGTGGCGGCGCGGTGAGGCCCAGGCCACGCGTGAGGGGCCGCGCTCCTCGGCTCCGGCTCTCCTCGGCCGACTAGCGGGCGAGTCTCAGCCGACCTGGGGCATCGCGCAGTGGACGCCATGCAGCCTGGAGCCATGGTCCCAATCCGAACGTGGTCGAGTGGCCGCATGTCCTGATGCAGGCGTCCCGGGCAGCTCACATCACGGCAGCCTTGTCTGGCACTCCTGGCACTCCTGGCACTACACCGCCGCACCGTCTGCCGCACGGTGTTTCCCTCTGTCGCGGTCGTCGGGTAGCTGCTGCTTGAACCGGTCACAGAGGCCGGTCGGAGGCTCACCCCCCAAACACACCCTCACGTCGTACTAGGTGTCCACACGGTAGACGATCTTCCCGTCGAACTCCGCGAACCCCAACGACTTGTAGAAGGCGCGCGCGTCCGGGTTGTTGCGGTCCGTCATCCACTCGACCCGGCTGCATCCGGGACGGGCTGAGGCCAGGGCGCGGAGCTCGTCCATGAGGCGGGCGCCGACGCCCTGGCGGCGGAGGATGCCGCGGACATAGAGCTCCTTCAGGAACAGAGAGTGGGAGGAGCCGGCCGCCGGCCAGAGGAACGAGTAGGCGGCGAGACCGACGAGATCACCCGCCTCGTCCTCGACCAAGAGAGCGGAGGCCAACGGCGGGGAACCGAAGAGCGCCTCCTCCACCTGGGAGCGGCGCTCCTCGAGTGGCTGGATCTCGGTGGCTCCGTAGAACCGTTCGATCTCTTCGATCAGATCGGCCACTGCCACGGTGTCGCGCCTTTCGGCGGGGCGGATCGTCACGGTCATCGACATCTCCTGTCGCTCTCTCATCGCTTCACTCGTTCATTTCAATGCGTGACCCTGGCGTGGCAGCACGACCGTGGCTACGGGGGCGTCAGTGCCTGAGGAGCCCAGCCGTGCCGACGCAGCGAGCCCTGAACATGCCGGATGAGGTACTCCAGATCCGCGCAGTAGACGGAGGGGTTTCGGTAGCCGCGGTCGGTGCTGAAACGGTGCGGTAGATAGCCCCCACCGCACACCTCCACCAGAGGACAGCTCTGGCACTGATCGGCGAGCGCGGCCTTCCCGTTCTGCCGGTGCAGGAGCTTCGGATGGTGAAGGACCTCATTGAAGGACTGGCTGAAGACGTCGCGTCCCAGCCAGGAGGCGCCTTCCTCCACGGACCGCAGGGTGTCGACGCCCTCGATCGTGCCGTCCGACTCGATCACGATGCTCGTCGGCGGGGCTAGACCGAGGGACTCCACCGAGCCATGCACCCCGGAGCTCAGCGCCACGATGTCCTCCAGCATCCGCACGCTGTGCCGCTGCTCCGGCCGTGCGAGCCAGGCGTCGTACACGCGGCTCATCCACAACCCGTACTCGGGGGCACTCGGGTCGACGCGATGCGGCGGCTCGTCGTGAGTTGCGTGCGGCAGGCCAAAGTCGATCACAGGCGGCTCGAACGACGCCAGGTAGTCATGGACCTCGACCGGATCGTTGGCCAGGTCGACGACGGCGAGCAGCCCTGCGAACAGGTGCGGCCGGGACCGCAGGAGCTCGACTCCTCGTACAGCCGAGGCGGCGCTCGATCGCGAGGCGCGTGTCAGCCGATGCCGGTCATTCGCGGTCGGGGGTCCGTCGAGGCTGACGCCCACGACGACCGCGTACCGCTCGAAGAGGTCTAGCCACGGCTCCGTGAGGAGCGTCCCGTTGGTCTGAAGCTCGAAACGGACCGCCACACCGGTCGGAACACCCTCCTGTAGGGCTCCGAGCAGGTCTGCCATGTGCCGGGGGCCGGTCAGCAACGGCTCACCGCCGTGCAGTACGACGTGCACGCTCCGCAGGCCGTGCGTCGCCGCGTGCTCACCGATTCGCAGCCCAGCCGCCCGGGCCACGTCCGCACTCATCCGAGCAGGCAAGTTCCGCCATGCCTGATCAACGGAGTTGAAGACGTAGCAGTAGTCGCAATCGATGTTGCAGCGATTGGCAACCTTGAGGATGAACGACCGAAAGTGGGTGACGTCCGCGCGCGGTGTCATCGAACGGGACGACTCAAAGGGGCCAGGTCCAGATCAGCGAAGCCTGGTGAGTACCCTCGCCGGCGCGGCTTGAGGCCGTCTGCTCGGCCGCCAGCCGCTGCCGTACGCGGACGGCGACACGGTCCAGGACGACCGAACCGTTGATGGACTCCGCGACGACGGGCGCCGGGGCCTGCGGTGCGGGAACGGGCGTACGTGACGGCAATTCGACGCTCCTCGGGGCAGTGCAACGGTGGTTGAGGCGGCAGACCAGCCCGCAAGGTAGCAGTACCGCTACCCTCGGCGGCATATCGAATCCGGCCAGTGCCCGGCTACTCGGCCCGCGACGCAAGAAGCCGCTCGATGACATCTGCTGCCGCGCCCGCGTCCAACCGCCGGTAGACATCGAGCGCTTCACGCAGCGTCCCTGCTCCCCGCGCCCGCTCGCCAGCCGTCCAGTCGCAACGGCCGATCCCCTCCATCGCACGTGCCTCCTCAAGCGGGCAGCGGATGTCCCGGGCCAGCCCCAGCGCCTGCTCGAAGAGTCCGCGGGCGGCGGCCCGGTCACCGGAGGAGTGCAGCAGCGCCCCCCAGTGGTTCAGGACCTCCGCCTCACCGCACCGGTCGCCGAGCTCTCGGAGGATGTCCAGACTCCGCCGGAACGACTCGATGGCACCGTCCCGCTCGCCGGCAACCCCGCGCGCCGCACCCAGCTCGCCCAGAGCGGCGGCTTCGCCACCACGGCTGCCGAGATCGCGGTATGAGCCCAGGGCGTCATTCAACAGCCGGATCGCCTCCGTGACGTTCCCGTCCAGGAGGTCCAGTACCCCGAGGTAGCGAACGCTGTTCGTGCGGCCGAACCGTTCGCCGAGCTCGGTGAAGTACTCCAGTGCCCGGGTGTGAGCCTCCCGCGCTCCGGTGGAATCGCCGGTCAGGCGCCGGACGACTCCGAGCTCGTTGAGGGCGTACGCCTGGTGGACCCGGTCGTCGAGCTCCTGGTAGATGTCGAATGCCTCATGGTGGCGCTGCGCAGCCAGCTCGTACTCGCCCAGGAGGCAGTGCACAACGCCAAGGTCCCGCAGGGAGTTGGCCTCCCCGTAACGGTCGCCCAGCTCCCGGTAGATCGACAACGCCTCGGTCTGCGCTGCCACCGCTGTGTCGAACCGGCTGGTCTGCCGGCGCACCATGCCGAGGTCCGCTAGCGCGTTGGCCTGGCCGAGACGGTCGCCGACTTCCCGATAGAGCGCGAGGGCCTCGGTCTGCGCCTGGGCAGAGGCGTCGTTGTCCGCGGTCATGTACCAGACGATGCCGACCTGGTTCAGAGCGTCAGCCTTGCCTCGCTTTTCGCCGACCGCCTCGTACTCCGTCACCGCTTCGTTCAGTGCCTCGATGGCCTCGGGGTAGGCCGCCATGAAGCGCCGGACGACTCCGAGCTCGGCCAGCGCGTTGGCCAACGCCCGCCGGTCGCTGGTGTGCCGGGCCGCCTCGGCGGCGGTCTGATGGAGGCCAACGGCTTGGTCCCAGGGCCCGGCCTGCCGCAGGAAGGGGGCCATCGCCGCAGCCATGTGGATCACCAAGTCGTGCAGCGCGAGATCGTTCGCCCTGCGGATGCAGGCCAGAACGTTGGCCCGCTCGTCCTCCAGCCAGCCGAGAGCCGCCGTACGCGAATCGATGGGAGGGGTCTCTACTTGGGCGGTGTCATCTGGAGGACTCGGTGTGGAGGCGCCGCTGCGGGCAATGTGTCTGTTCGCGACAGCGAGGGCGGCCAGGTAGTAGGAGCACACGCGCTCAACTGCTTGAACGGGGGTCATGCTGCCTCCCTCGTCGGCGAGACCGCGGGCATAGTCGCGTAAGAGGTCGTGTAGCCGGAACCGGCTTCCCGGGTGTTCATCGATCAGATGGGCGTCGTAGAGCGTGTCGAGTCCCTCGCGTGCCGCCGCCACCGAGACCGAGACGAGCGCGGCCCCGCAGAAGGCATCGATCTCGGTTCCAGGGTAGAGGCCGAGACACCGGAAGAAGTGCTGCCGCTCAGGGGACAGGTCCTGGTAGGACAGACTGAACGTCGCGGCGACCGCACGCTCCCCAGCCCGGAGCTCTCCCAGCCGGTCCCCGGCGGCGACCAGCCGCGCACGGAGATCCTCGACGCTCCACGACGGGCGATGACGCAGCCGCGCGGCGAGTAACGCCACCCCGAGTGGCAGGTACCCGCACAGCTCCACCAACTGCTCGAGGATGGACCGGTCGAGCGTCTCCGCCGCCCGCCCGCTGAGGCGTACGAACAGGTCGACCGCATGCTCCGCCGGCAACGCCTCCACTGGCAGGACCACCTCCTCGTACGCGGCCAGCCGCTTCCGGCTCGTCACCAGTACGAGACAGTCGCTTCCGCCGGGGAGCAGGGGCTCCAACTGGCGATAGCTGGCCGCGTTGTCAAGGATGAGCAGTGCCTTCTTGTTCGCGAGCTGGCTCCGCCACATGGCCGCCCTCGCCTCGGTGACCGCACCCAAGTCGTCGCCGACAGGAATCCGCTGCGCTGGTACTCCGGTCGCCGCCAGCAACGATGCGAGCGCTTCCGTGGCCTGTACGGGGGGCCTCCCTGCCGTGTGCCCGTTGAGATTCACGAAGAGCTGGCCGTCCGGAAAACGCTCCGACAGCACATGCCCTGCGTGTACGGCGAAGGTCGTCTTCCCGACCCCTGGCATTCCGTCGATCACATGCACAGGCAGCGCCTCGCCGCTCTCCTGCCAGTTCCTTACGGACCGCACCAGCGCCTCGAGCTCGGAGGTCCGGTCGGTGAACGCCGTGGTGTCGCGCGGCAAGGACCGCAGCACGAGGGCAGCACCCGGAGGGACCGCCCCTTCCTCTGGCTGGGACGGCGCAGCGAGGCGTTCCGGCGCCCCCGAATCCGACAGCGCGGCAAGCAGCACCGCCAGCCCGACCATGGCCGCGCCCAGCACAGCGAACGAGAACCAGCCATGCCGTTGTAACCACCCCAGCCACCCGGGCCACTGAGACTCGGACACCGCGTTGGTGACGAGCCCCACGAGCATGGTCGTAACGGCTCCGCCGGCGGCCACGACGGCGACGGAAATTCCCCGCCGGAGCCTCATAGGTGCGTCGTCTTGACGGAGCAGGGATTGGTCCGTGGTTGGCCGCCTGTGGCGCGGCACAGCTTTCCAGCTGTAGCTCTGGTCACGAACGCAACCCCCGAATCCGACGCCCTTTCGCGCATAAGCGGACCAGCTCCCACGGACCCTGGTCAAGGTCAGCTCCCCGCCACATACAGGCTCGTATCAGCCAACCTGCGTGTGGCTTCTACGCTGGGTGCACCGATGCCCCGTGAGCGACGCCAGCTCGTCGTTGCTCAGCCGGTCGTCCCGGCTGCGCGCCCTGCCGGTCAGTACCTGAGCGCGGCCGCC
Source organism: Streptomyces sp. NPDC029122 (assembly GCF_055569445.1). Classification (NCBI taxonomy): domain Bacteria; kingdom Bacillati; phylum Actinomycetota; class Actinomycetes; order Kitasatosporales; family Streptomycetaceae; genus Streptomyces; species Streptomyces sp. NPDC029122. The sequence continues at coordinate 9,244 of NZ_JBVHWK010000008.1, forward strand.
ACCGGCAGGTGGTCGCTCGCGGTGGGCGGCAGGGTCCACGCGCGCAGCGGGGTCAGCCCGCCCCGCAGCAGGATCTGGTCGATCCGGGCGACCGGGAAGCGGGCCGGCCAGCTGAAGCCGAAGCCGGTGCCGGCCTCCTCCTGGGCGGCGGTGAAGCCCCGCGTCACCGGGGCCAGCACCCCGTCGTCGGTGGTGCCGTTGAAGTCGCCGACCAGCAGGGTCCGCCCTGCCGGAGCCTCCCGCAGCAGCGCGGCGAGGTTGCGGGCGGCTTCGTCGCGGTGGCCCGTGGCGAAGCCCCCGGTGCCCAGCCGGACGGAGGGCAGGTGGGCCACGTACACCGTGACGGGCCCCTTCGGGGTCTCGGCGGTGGCGCGCAGCAGCTGCCGCCACGGCACGATCGGCGTGCCGCCCGTGTCGCGCAGCGGGAAGGTGCTCCACAGCCCGACCGTGCCCTGGACCACGTGGTACGGGTGGCTAGCGGCCAGCTCCCGCTCGTACGCGTCCAGCGCGGGCCGGGTCAGCTCCTCCAGGGCGATCAGCTGCGCCCCCGAGGCGGCGACGGCCCGGGCGGTGCCCGCCGGGTCGGGGTTGGCGTCGTCCACGTTGTGGGTGACGACGGTGAGGTCGGCCGGGCCGCCCCGCGAGCCGTCGGCCAGGGCGGGCCCGTACAGCCAAGCCCAGACCAGGGCGGGCAGCAGTACGGCGGCCGTCGCGCGCCGGGAGCGGCGCAGCAGGGCGGCGGCCGCCAGGACGGGCACCGCGAGGCCGGTCCACGGGAGGAAGGTCTGTACGAGACTGCGCGGGTTGCCGCTCGCCGGGCTGCCGGGCAGCCAGGGGTGCAGCAGCATCAGCAGGGCGGTGAGTACGGCGAGGGCCGCGACCACGCCCCCGCGGGGAGGGCGGAGCCGGGGCGCGGCTCCTCGGCGGCGGGGCGTCACGTACGGGGTCATGCCCCTGGTGACGCGTCCGGCGGGCCGGGGGTTCTGCCCGGGGGCGGATCGGCCCCGGACCCGCCGGAGGTTCTGCCGGGGGCGGATCGGCTCCGGATCCCGTCGGGCCGGGGGCCGATCGGCCGCAGAGCCCGCCGGGCCCGGGGGCGGCGTTGGCCCCGGACCCCGCCGGAGGTTCCGCCCCCCGGGGCGGCTCCGGCCTCACACGCCCATCGGAGTGTGCAGCTCCACGGTGATCTCGACCTCCACCGGGGCGTCCAGCGGCAGCACCGCCACCCCGACCGCGCTCCGGGCGTGGATGCCCGCGTCGCCGAAGGCCGTGCCGAGCAGTTCGCTGGCGCCGTTCACCACGCCCGGCTGGCCGGTGAAGTCCGGGGCGCTCGCCACGAAGCCGACCACCTTGACCACCCGCTTCACGGCGGAGAGGTCCCCGGCCACCGAGGCCACGGCGGCGAGGGCGTTCAGCGCGCACCGCCGCGCCAGCTCGGTGCCCTGCTCCGGGGTGACGCCGGCGCCCACCTTGCCCGTGACCGGCAGGACCCCGTCCACCATGGGCAGCTGGCCGGAGGTGTGGACGTAGTGCCCGCTCACCACGGCGGGCACGTACACGGCGACGGGCGCGGGGGCCGGGGGCAGCTCCAGCCCGGCCGCGGCCAGGCGTTCTTCGGGGGTCGTGGGGGTGGCGGTCACGAAGGTCTCCTCGGGGGATGGGAGGGGTCAGGGCCGGGTCACGCGTACCTGGTAGCGGCCGTTGCGCAGCTCGCCCACCACGGCGATGGTGATGCCCGCCTGCGCGTCGGTGAAGGTCTCGCCCGGCCGGAACGGGGCGTCCGACAGCTCCGCGTGCACGTTGGGCCGCCGCGTGCAGCCGCCGCTCCCGCTCGCGCTGTCCGAGACGGTGACCGGACCGCGCCCGGTGTCGACGTCCGAATCGACCTTGTAGATCAGCACGCCCGGCTTGCAGACGGCCTCGTCGTTCCCGGCGCGGGTGCGGACCTCCACGGCGTAGCCGGTGCTCTCGGAGAGGGGGACGAAGGCCAGCTTGGTGCCGCCCCCGACGGCCAGCGGGGACAGGACGTGCTCGCTGGTCCCGGAGGTGGAGGCGCAGCTGACCTGGCTGCTGTCGAGCCAGCCGAGCTTCCACTTGTGCCAGCCGAGGAGGTCGTTGTTGGCGCCCCAGTCCTCGCTCATGATGTCCCAGTGCCCGACCGCGCCGCCGCCTTCGGAGGTGTACAGGTCGGGCAGTCCGAAGACGTGCCCGTTCTCGTGGGGGAGCACCCGGTAGCCGGTCTCCCGGTAGGAGCCGGAGCCGTCGTCCTGCCGGCTGTAGACGAAGGACGTGTTGGCGAGCGGCACCCCGTCGGCCACCGGCGCCTCGCGGTTGCCGGAGAAGGTGACCGACAGGACGGTGTCCAGCGCGGACGGTCCGGCGTTCGGGGTGACCAGGATGTTGACCAGGTCGTACCGGCTGAAGTCCACCTCGGCGTCGGCGGCCTTCACGATGTGCTCGACGAGCTGCCGGTAGCCGGGCTCGTAGGGGGAGCCGCGTTCGATCCCGTACGCGGCGAAGGGCATCGGCATCCGGAGCCAGTTCCGCACCGGTGACTCGGCCCGGTAGTCGAGACGCCCGTAGGAGCTGGTGCGGAACCAGTCGGAGGTCTGCGGGAAGAACTCCGCCAGCCGGTCCATGGCGGTGCCCTCGCCCTTGGCGTCCGGGAAGTCGATCATCAGGTTCAGTGCGCGGACCTCGCCGGTGGAGCGGGAGTATCCGGGCGGGGTCGGCATGCCCTCCGACATCTGGACGCCCATGGTCCCGGTGATCCGGCAGGGCGCCAGCACCGACTCGGCGCTCGTGGCGACGGGGCCGGCGGCGGAGTGGCCGCGGCCGGATATGCCGTCGCTGGCCGTGGCGGTGACGCCCAGGGCCAGTGCGGTGATGCCGATGAACGCGCTGGTGCGGCAGGGTCTGCGTATCCGGCGGCGGGTCTGCGGCATGGAGCTCGCCTTCGGTCCGCGGCAGCCGGCCGGCTCCGGACTGCTCTGTCCGCTCACCCTCCGACGATTGCGACACGCCCGCGCGTCGAAAGCCGCTAAATGTCGCCCAACCGGGGCAAATACCCCTCCTGCGTGTGTGGCGCGGCTCACACGCACGAGTGAAATAACCGGGGACTGGATCCCCGTTTGAACGAGAGTCCCACGAAGCGGGGACCGGCTCCCCGGTTCGGGAGGGCCGTACGAGCGGATCCGCCGGATCCACGCCCCAGGAAGGCCCCGGAATGAAGAGCTCCGCCCGCGTCCCGGCGGCCGCGCCCCAGGTGGCCGTGGCCCTCGCCGGACCCGCTTGCCCCGCGACGCCCACCGCGACCCCGGTCACCCCCGCGGCGCCGACCACCCCGACCGCCCCCGCGACGTCCACCACCCCCGCCCGGGTCCCGAAGCCGCGCGCCGACGCCGTGCGGAACCGGGAGCGGATCCTGGTGGCGGCGCGCGAGATGTTCGTGGAGTCCGGCGCGGACGCCCCCCTCGACGAGATCGCCCGCAGGGCCGGCGTCGGCAACGCCACCCTGTACCGGCACTTCCCCGACCGGGCCGCCCTCGTCCACCACGTGGTGCTCTACGTGATGGACCGGGTCACCGCCCAGGCCGAGGAGTCGCTCGCCGAGGAGCCGGACGCCTTCGCGGCGCTCTGCCGCTTCACGCACGCGGCGGCCGACGAGCGGATCGGCGCCCTGTGCCCGATGCTCGCGGCGGGATTCGACCGCGACCACCCCGAACTGCTCGCCGCCCGCAGCCGGCTGGAGGCGGCGGTCGAGACCCTCGTCACCGCCGGCCAGGGCGGCGGCCTGCTGCGCGCCGACATCGGCGTCGGTGACCTGATGGTCGCGCTGTCACAGCTCAGCCGCCCCCTGCCGGGGATCGACTGCCTGGGCGTGGAGCGGTTCGTCCACCGTCACCTCCAGCTCTTCCTGGACGGCCTGCGGGCTCCGGCCCGGTCCGAACTGCCGGGCGCGGCAGCCACGTTGGAAGACCTCAGGCGCATGCCCCAGGCCTAAAACCAGATGACGGCCGTCCTGCCGGCCGCCTAGCCTCAAATACCGCAAACTTCGTATTTTCTGTCTTTCAGTCATTTTTCATCCATCCGCACAGTGAAGTGGGTACCCCCATGTCCGGAACAGCCGCGACCACCCCGCCGGCTGCTGCCGTCGACCCCAGTCGGTGGAAGGCCCTGGTCTTCATCGCCCTGGCGCAGCTGATGGTCGTCCTCGACGCGACCATCGTGAACATCGCCCTCCCCTCCGCCCAGACCGACCTCGGCATCTCCGACGGCAACCGCCAGTGGGTCATCACCGCGTACGCGCTGGCCTTCGGCGGTCTGCTCCTCTTCGGCGGCCGCATCGCCGACAAGTGGGGCCGCAAGAACGCCTTCGTCGTCGGTCTGATCGGCTTCGCCCTGGCCTCCGCCCTGGGCGGCGCCGCGACCAGTGAGGCGATGATGCTGGGCGCCCGCGCCCTCCAGGGCGCCTTCGGCGCGCTGCTCGCCCCGGCCGCGCTCTCCCTGCTGGCGGTCACCTTCACCGACGCCAAGGAGCGCGCCAAGGCCTTCGGCATCTACGGCGCCATCGCGGGCGGCGGCGGTGCCGTCGGCCTGATCCTCGGCGGCTTCCTGACCGAGTACCTCAACTGGCGCTGGACCTTCTTCGTCAACATCCCCTTCGCGGTCGTCGCGGCCGTCGGTGCGTGGATGGTCATCCGCGAGCCGGCCGGGTCCCGCAACAGCGCGCGCCTCGACGTCCCCGGCGTGATCCTCTCGACGCTGGGCCTGGTCGCCCTCGTGTACGGCTTCACGCGCGCCGAGTCGGCCGGCTGGTCGGACACGGTCACGGTGGCCATGTTCGTCGCCTCCGCGGCGCTGCTCGCGGCCTTCGTGTTCGTCGAGTCCCAGGTGAAGTCCCCGCTGCTGCCGCTGCGCGTCCTGCTGGAGCGCAACCGCGGCGGTGTCTACCTCTCGCTGGGCCTGGCCGTCATCTCCATGTTCGGCCTGTTCCTCTTCCTCACCTACTACCTCCAGATCGTGAAGGGCTTCTCGCCCGTCAAGACCGGCTTCGCCTTCCTGCCGATGATCGCGGGCATGATCGTGGGCTCCACCCAGATCGGCGCCCGTCTGATGACCCGGGTCGCGCCGCGGCTGCTGATGGGCCCGGGCTTCCTGGTCGCCGGCGCCGGCATGCTGATGCTGACCCGGCTGGAGGTCGGCTCCTCCTACCCGGCGCTGATCCTGCCGGCGCAGCTGCTGCTGGGCCTCGGCATGGGCACGGCCTTCATGCCGGCCATGTCCCTGTCCACGTACGGGGTGAACCCGGCCGACGCCGGTGTGGCCTCGGCCATGGTCAACACCTCGCAGCAGGTGGGCGGCGCGATCGGCACCGCCCTGCTGAACACCATCGCGGCCTCCGCGACCACCGCGTACCTCGCCGACCACGCCGCCGAGGCCGCGGCGGGCGGTCCGGCCGGGCAGCTGGTGCAGGCCCAGGCCATGGTCGAGGGCTACGCGTCCGCGATCTGGTGGGCCGTCGGCATCCTCGTGGCCAGCGCGGCCATCGCGTTCGCGCTGATCAACACCGGCCGTCCCGGCTCCGGCGGCCCGGTGGCCTCCGGACCGGGCGGCGCCGAGGACGCCGAGCTCAAGGTTCCGGTGATCGCCCACTGACGTCGCCCACCGACGTGATCGCCCACTGACCGGGCGCCGCGCCCCTGTGCGGGAATGACTGAGGACCCCGCCTCGTTCAAATTTGAACGAGGCGGGGTCGGTCTTTTCCCGAGTCCACACGGTCCCCGCCCCGACGACGACCGAGGAGCGCTCCGTGACCACCGAGACCCCCCGCATGCCCGCGCTGTACCTCAGCCACGGGGCGCCGCCGCTCGCCGACGACCCGCTCTGGCCGGCCGAGCTCGCCGCCTGGTCCGCGGGACTGCCGCGGCCGCGCGCGATCCTGATGGTCTCCGCCCACTGGGAGGAGGCCCCGCTGGCCCTCGGTGCCGTGGAGCCCGTCCCGCTCGTGTACGACTTCTGGGGCTTCCCCGAGCACTACTACCGGGTGCGGTACGGGGCCCCGGGCGCGCCGGAGCTCGCCGCCTCGGTCCGCGCCCTGCTGAAGGCGCCCGGCACCCCGGTCCAGGACGTCCCGGACCGCGGCCTGGACCACGGTGCGTACGTGCCCCTCGTCGAGATGTACCCGGAGGCCGACATACCGGTCCTCCAGGTCTCCATGCCCACACTGGACCCGGCCCGGCTGATGGACATCGGCCGCAAGCTCGCCCCGCTGCGCGACGAGGGCGTCCTGATCGTCGGCAGCGGCTTCTTCACCCACAACCTGGCCGCGCTGCGGCACACCGGCCCCGGAGTGCCCGGCTGGTCGGCCGAGTTCGACGCGTGGGGGCGCGAGGCGCTCGCCGCGCACGACGTCGACGCCCTGCTCGACTTCGAGGCCAAGTCCCCGGCGGGCCGCCTGGCCCACCCCCGGACGGAGCACTTCGCCCCGCTCTTCGTCACGCTCGGGGCCGCCGGCTCCGACCTCACCGCCCAGCGCACGGCCGTGGACGGCTTCTGGATGGGCCTCTCGAAGCGCTCCCTCCAGTTCGGTACGGGTGCCGTGTCCTAGGGGATCCGCGGCGGACCGGTGACGTCCTCGCCGATCACGAAGCCCCGGGCCGGTCCCTCGGGCACGGCCACCCCGGTCCCGTACGGCGCCCGCACCTCCGAGGCGTACCGCGCCTCGCCGGGAACGGGACCGGTCAGCACGCTCACCGTGCCGTGGCCGTCGTAGTCGTCGACGACCACGTACACCGGGATCCCGGCCCGGGCGTACGCGCGGCGCTTGCGGACCCGGTCCCGCGCGACGTCCTGCGGCCCCGGGGCCACGACCTCCGCGACCAGGGGCACGCTCGACGCCCTGATCCCGAGCTCGCCCCGGGCGGCGTGCCCGGTGAGGTCGTCCGGGGCGAGCAGCACGTCCGGGGCCCAGGCCTGGTACCCGCCGACCACGTACATCGCCATGTAGGGGGCGAACGGCCCGCCGGCCAGGTGGGCGGCCAGTCGGGCCCGCAGCCGGTTCGCGGTGAGGGCGTGCGTGAACGGCCGCCCCACCCGCCACATCTCGATCAGGCCCTCCACGATCTCGACGCGGAAGGTCTCGGGCGGGTCGATGGCCTGCCAGGCCCGCCAGAGGGCCTTGTCCAGCTCGGGGTCGGGTTCGGGGCCGGCGGTCGGCGACGCGTGGGCCGGCCGTGGGATGTGTGCGATCACGCGCGGCACGCTACGGCCGCGATGTGGCATGCCGAGGGAATATGCCCGGGCTTCACCCGGACGGGGGTCGAATCACCCGGACGGACGTACGTCCGACGTCCACCCGTCCTAAGCCCCGGCCGCCGGCCCGTCCACCGCCCCCGCCTCCGTCCCCAGCCGCTTCTCGTACCACCGCACGTCCCAGTAGCGCCCGAACTTCCACCCCGCCTCCGTGAAGTCCCCGACGCGGCGGAAGCCGAAGCGCTCGTGGAGCCTGGCCGAAGCCGCGTTCGGCAGGGCGACGCCCGCGAAGGCGCGGTGCACCGGTTGCTCCGCCAGCTCGGCGAAGAGGGCCTCGTACAGCAGGGTGCCGATGCCCCGGCCCACCGCGTGCGGGGCGAGGTAGACGCTGACCTCCACCGAGGAGGCGTACGCCGGTTTCGGGCGGAACGGGCTGCTTGTCGCGTATCCGGCGATTCGATCGCCGGCCCGGGCAACCAGAAGCCGGTGCGGCCCGTCTTCAGGGTGGGAGCGCAGCCACGGGCGCCGCTGTTCCGGAGTGAACGGGACCGTGTCGAATGTGACGGCGGTCTCACGGACGTAGTGGTTGTACAGCTCCGTGAGCTCCTCCAGGTCGGCCTCCGAGCCGGGCCTGACCTGCACGTTCTCGGGTTCTCGCAGCATGCCGCTACCTCCGGTTCGGGGATGGCGGGGCAGGATACTGCAAGATCCCGAAAAAGGGAGAGCGGCGTGGGAATTCTGTCCCGATTCCAGTCGTTGTTTCCTTTCGGAAGCGGGCACTCGGAAGAGTGTCCGAAGACGCACCGCGACCGATTCATCGCATCGCAAGGGAGCACGCATGGCAACCCGCGCCGTCGCCCGTCGTCAGTCCACGAGCAGCGCCCGCGCTGCGGGCGGGGAGACAGTCGACCGCGACCTGGTCGGCATGTACCTCGACGAGATCGCGCGTACGCCGCTGCTCGATGCCGCCAGGGAAGTGGAGCTCTCGCAGATCATCGAGGCGGGCGTGTACGCCCGGCAGATCCTCGACGGCGAGGTGGAGCGTGACGGGGACATGCCCGCCCGCGAGGAGCTGGAAGCCCTGGCCGCCGAAGGCGAGCGCGCCAAGGAAGTCTTCATCCGGTCCAACCTCCGCCTGGTCGTGGCCGTCGCCCGCCGCTACCCGCGCAGCGGCCTGCCCCTGCTCGACCTCATCCAGGAGGGCAACGCCGGCCTGGTCCGCGCCGTCGAGAAGTTCGACTACGCCAAGGGCTTCAAGTTCTCCACGTACGCCACGTGGTGGATCCGCCAGGCCATCACCCGTTCCATCGCGGACCAGTCCCGCACCATCCGCCTCCCCGTGCACCTCGTGGAGGAGCTCGGCCGGATCCGCCGGATCCAGCGCGAGTTCAACCGGGAGAACGGCCGGGATCCGGAGCACGCCGAGATCGCCGCCGAGCTCGACTCCACCGAGAAGCGCGTGGGCGACGTCCTGGACTGGGCGCGCGATCCGGTCAGCCTCAACATGCCGGTGGACGACGAGGGCGACACCCAGTTCGGTGACCTCCTGGAGGACACCTCCGCGATCTCGCCCGAGCAGTCCGTGCTCTCGCTGCTGCGCAGCGAGGAGCTGGAGGACCTCCTCGGCAAGCTCGACCAGCGCACCGCCTCCATCATCAAGATGCGCTACGGCATCGAGGACGGCCGCGAGCGCACCCTGACCGAGGTCGGCAAGCAGCACGGCCTGACCCGTGAGCGGATCCGCCAGATCGAGAAGCACGCCCTGCTGGAGCTCAAGCGCATGGCCCGGGACACCGGCTTCGACGCGGTGGCCTGACCGGGCCGCCTGCCGCTCCCGCCCCTGAACGAGCCCCGGTGCCTTCCCCCCTGGCGCCGGGGCTCCCCGCTGTCCGGGGGCGCCGAGGGGGCCGGCGTCAGACCCGCGCCCCGCCGGCCCGCGCCAGCCGCGCGCCCAGCGCCCCGGCCGCCTCCGCCAGGAACCCCGGCTCCCGCACGGTGAACTCCAGCCCCGTCAGCGCCATCCGGGCCGCCAGCCACTCCGGCGCGTCCCCGCTCTCGAAGCGCACCCGCGCCCCGCCCGCCTCCCCGACGGCCGCCTCGCGCAGCCACGCCGGCAGCTCCTCGGGGGGCACGGCGAAGGACACGTCCACCGGGTACCTCCGGGTCCCCCGCAGCGCCCTGCGGACGAACTCGGACGCCTCCATCGGCAGCGGGCGCGGGGCGAACCGGGCCCCCGTCGCGAAGGGCTCGCTCACCCGGTCCACCCGGAAGGTGCGCCAGTCCTCCCGCTCCAGGTCGTAGGCGACGAGGTACCAGCGGCTCCCCGTGCTCACCAGCCGGTACGGCTCCACCAGCCGGCGCGAATCCGCCCCGTCCCGCGCCCGGTACGCGAACCGCAGCCGCTCCGGCCCGGCCACCGCGCCGGCCATCGCCGTCAGCGTCCGCGGGTCCACGGTCGCCCCGTCCCCCCGGGTCACCGCGACCGTCGCCGACTGCAGGGCGCCCACCCGGTGCCGCAGCCGGGCAGGCAGGACCTGCTCCAGCTTCGCGAGGGCCCGTACGGAGGCCTCCTCGACCCCCTCGATGGCGTGGCCGGCCCCCGCGCGCAGCCCCACCGCGATCGCCACGGCCTCCTCGTCGTCGAGCAGCAGCGGTGGCATCGCCGCTCCGGCGACCAGCCGGTAGCCGCCCTCCGCACCCATCGTGGCCTCCACCGGGTACCCCAGCTCCCGCAGCCGCTCGATGTCCCGCCGGATGGTCCGCGAGCTCACCCCCAGCCGGCCCGCCAGCTCGCTGCCCGGCCATTCGCGCGGGGTCTGGAGCAAGGACAGGAGGCTGAGCAGCCGAGCGGGGGTGGTGTTCATAGGTCAAGATTGCCAGGTAAGTAGGACACGATCTGGCCTAGATGCGGTCTAGGTTTCTCTCCATGAGCACCGAGACGTCCATGGCATCGCCCGGGAGAAAAGAGAACGGGCCCGTACGAGAAGAGCGGAACGCCCTCGCCGAAGCAGTACCCGCACCAGACGCCCCCGGCGGATCCGCCGCCCCGGGCGACCGCCGCCGCTGGCTGGCCCTCGCCATCGTGATGACCGCGTCCTTCATGGACCTGGTCGACGTCACGATCGTCAACATCGCGATACCCAGCATGCGCCAGGACTTCGGCGCGTCGACCAGCGCCATCCAGTGGATCACCGCCGGCTACGCGCTCGCCTTCGCCGCCGGGCTGATCACCGGCGGCCGTCTCGGTGACATCTACGGCCGCAAGCGCCTCTTCCTCGTCGGCGTCGCCGGGTTCACCGTCGCCTCGCTGCTCTGCGGCATCGCGCCCGACCCGTCCGTGCTGGTCGTCGCGCGCCTCCTCCAGGGAGCCATGGCGGCCCTGATGGTCCCGCAGGTCCTCGCGATCATCCACGTCACCTTCCCGCCGCACGAGCGCGGCAAGGTCTTCGGCCTGTTCGGCGCGATCGTCGGCCTCGGCGCGGTCTCGGGCCCGATGCTCGGCGCCCTGCTCACCGAGTGGGACCTCTTCGGCCTCCAGTGGCGCACGATCTTCCTGATCAACCTGCCCGTCGGCATCGCGGCCGTGCTCCTGGGCCGCAAGTTCATCTCCGAGTCCAAGGCCCCCAAGGCCCTGCGCCTGGACCTGGTCGGTGTCGTCCTCGCGACCCTGGCGCTGGTCATGTTGATCTTCCCGCTCACCCAGGGCCGGGAGAACGGCTGGCCGTTGTGGGGATTCGTCTGCATGATCGCGGCGCCGTTCGTCTTCGCCGTCTTCATCGCCTACGAGAAGTACAAGATCAAGAAGGACGGCTCCCCGCTCGTGGAGCTCTCGCTCTTCAAGGTCAAGAGCTTCGCCGGCGGCATCGCGGTCCAGCTGGCCTTCGGCCTCGTCATGGGGATCTTCTTCCTGGTCTGGACGCTCTACATGCAGATGGGCCTCGGCTGGACCCCCCTGCACGCCGGCAGCACCGGCATCCCCTTCTCCATCGCGGTCTCCGTCGCCGCCGGCCTCTCGGTCGAGAAGCTCGTCCCGCGCTTCGGCCGCAAGGTGCTCCAGGCCGGCGCGCTGGTCATGGCCGCGGGCCTGCTCCTCTACATCTGGGAGTCCGGGCGGTACGGCATGGAGATCACCTCCTGGCAGATGGTCGCGCCGCTGGTCGTCATGGGTCTCGGCATGGGCCTGATCGTGGCCCCGCTGAACGACACGATCCTGTCCCAGGTGCCGCGCGAGCACGCCGGCTCGGCGTCCGGCCTGATCAACACCACCGGCCAGACGGGCAACGCGCTCGGCCTCGCCCTGACCTCCGTCGTCTTCTTCGGATCCATCGAGGACGACCGGATCTTCGGGGTGCCGTACGCCGACGCCTTCCGCGGCGCGCTGTGGTGGGTCGTGGCGGTGCTCGTCGTGATCTTCGCGGTGATGTTCGTGCTGCCGCGCCGGCAGCTGCCGATGTCGGAACGCGAGGGGGCCGTCGAAGGCGCCCACTGACGCCCTCCGCCTCACGGACATGCCCGCCCCTGTGGCGGGTATGTCCGTTTTTCTTTGTTTTCCCCCGGCTGTCTGCGTAAGGTGGGGGAGCAGAAGGATTCACCACCAAACGGATGCAAACCCACAGGCGGCTCGCAATGATCCTCACGGTCACCCCCAACCCCTCCCTCGACCGGACCTACGAGGTCCCCTCGCTGGACCGCGGTGGGGTGCTCCGGGCCGCCGGGGAGCGGGTCGACCCCGGCGGCAAGGGGGTCAACGTCTCCCGGGCCGTCGCGGCGGCGGGCCGCCCCACCACGGCGGTCCTCCCGCTGGGCGGCCCCTCCGGGACCCTGCTCCTCGAGCTGCTGACCGCCGAAGACGTGGACGTCACGGCCGTCTCGATCGCCGGGACGACCCGCTCCAACATCGCCGTCGTCGAACCGGACGGCACCCTGACGAAGATCAACGCGGTGGGTCCGGAACTCTCCGCCCAGGAGTCGGACCTCCTCCTCGACACCGTCCGCGGCTCGGCCGGAGCCGACTGGATCGCCTGCTGCGGCAGCCTGCCGCCCGGCCCGGACCACCGCTGGTACGCCGAACTCGTCGCCCGCGCCCACGAAGCGGGCGCCCGCGTCGCCCTGGACACCTCAGGCCCCGCCCTGGCCGCGGCGCTGCCCGCCCGCCCGGACGTCGTCAAACCGAACGCCGCGGAGCTCGCCGAGGCCGTGTCCCGGCCCCTGGCCACCCTCGGCGACGCCGTCAAGGCCGCCGAGGAGCTGGTCGGACGCGGCGCCGGCGCGGTACTGGCCTCCCTCGGCGGGGGCGGCCAGCTCCTGGTCACCGCCGAGGGCGCGTACCACGGCACGGCACCCGTCGCGGCGGTCCGCAGCGACGTCGGAGCGGGCGACGCCGCCCTGGCCGGCTTCCTGACCGCAGGCGGCACCGGCCCCGCCGCCCTCGCCTCGGCCCTCGCCCACGGCGCGGCCGCCGTACAACTGCCGGGCAGCGTGATGCCGGGCCCGGCGGACCTGCGCCCCGAGGCCGTCCGCGTCACCCGGGACCTGCCGCTGGACCTCCCGCTGTCCGCCGACTGACGGTCACGGGAGCCGGCCCCGCTCCCGGCACGGGGCGCACCGCGGACGGCACCGGTGTCAGCGCACCCGGCCCCGCGACTCCATCGCCCCGCGCGCGGCGGCCTCGCTCTCGTAGACCTCGCACATGTGCCGCCCGTCCGGCGTCGCCGTGTGCTCGACCTCCCACAGGCTGAACTCGCTCCCGTCCTGCAGGACGAAGGCGTGCTCGTACAGGCTGAAACCGGCGTCCCGCCCGTCGGCCAGGCACTGCCGGCCGCCGAACGCCTGCGTGATGTGGTGCGCGTACGCCGAACGCAGCAGCTCCGCCACCGCCTCACCCGGACGGTCGGCGTTCTCCGCGCGGCGCAGCACCCGCCGGGCGTGGTCGGCGGACTGCTCCCCCGTGTACTCACGGCGGCGCTGATGGGGCGGCGAGACGGCGAACAGCGCGCTCAGGGCCGCCAGATCCTCGTCGAGGCCCTCCTGCCCGCAGTCCGGGCCGTCCGGGCCGTGCGCGGCGGGCGGCGCGGACTGCGAGGGGGCCTCGCCGAACAGCCGGGCCACCGCCAGGCCCAGCTCGCCCTTGCTGCCGAAGACCTCGTACCGGGTCTCGCGGTCGCCGCCCAGCCGGTAGGCCAGCTCCCAGAGGGAGGCCGCACCCCCGTCGGACAGCAGGTAGGTGTGCCGGTGGGTCTCCCGCCACAACCCGGCCGACGGGCTGTGGTGGGTGGTGTACAGCGAAGAGCTGTGGGCGAGCGCCGTGCCGAGGCGCTCGACCAACCCGTCCGGCAGGTCGAAGGAGTTGAGGGCGCGGCCCAGGAGTCGCTCGAGGTGCGCCTCGGTTGTCTCGTACGGATCGCTCAAGGTGGGTCTCCAGGCCGTCGCAGCTTGTCACTTCGCGGAAGCACAACGTAGCCCCTGGCGCTGACTCCACGTCCGGGATTCGGTAAAACGTCCGGGAACCGTCGGGGGTTCCCGCCACACCTTCAGGTCAACTTCCTTACGAAAGGCCCTGGTTCGCTCCGGTCCGTCATATTGCGCGGCAGCATGGGTGGTATGGCAACGAACACAGTGGGCGTCCCCCGCCAGGAGGGCCGCCCCCGCATCCGCCCCGAGGGCGAACCGGGCGCCCCCCGCGGGCTGGCCTGGCTGCTGGTGGTCACAGGGGCGGCCGGGCTGCTCGCCTCCTGGGTGATCACCCTCGACAAGTTCCTCCTGCTGGAGGACCCGGACTTCAAGCCCGCCTGCAGCCTCAACCCCGTGGTGTCCTGCGGCAGCGTCATGCAGAGCGAGCAGGCCGCCGCCTTCGGCTTCCCCAACCCGATGCTGGGGCTGGCCGGTTACGCCGTGGTGGTCTGCGTCGGCGCCGGCCTGCTGGCCGGCGCCCGCCACCGGCGCTGGTTCTGGCTGGGACTGAACGCCGGGACGCTCTTCGGCACCGGCTTCTGCGCCTGGCTGATGGTCCAGTCGCTGTACGAGATCAACGCGCTGTGCCTGTGGTGCTGTCTGGCCTGGGTGGCGACCCTGCTGATGTTCTGGGCGGTCACCGCCCGCAACGTCCGCACCGGGGACCTGCCCGCCCCGGGGCCGCTGCGGGCCCTGTTCACCGATTTCGCCTGGGCGCCGCCCGCCCTGCACACCGGGATCATCGGGATGCTGGTCCTGACCCGCTGGTGGGACTTCTGGACGGGCTGACGGGACCGGCGGCCGTACGCGTACGAGGGCCCCGGCGGCTGGACGCCGCCGGGGCCCTCGTCACTTCGCTCCTCGGGACCCGGGGGGCCCTGGCCGGTGGGGGCCGAGCGGAGGGGTCAGCTGCCGACGGAGCCGTTGCCCGACAGGACCGGGATGTTGCTCAGGATGTGGGAGAGCGGCTCGTCACCCTTGGCCTGGGTGGAGTTCTCGGTGCACTGCTGGTTCTGCGGGTTGGACAGGACGTTGATGTCCTGGACGCCGATGTTGAGCAGGGCGATGAGCGACTGGGCGTTGACCTTGGCGGGCAGACCGATGCAGGGCTTGTTGAGCGTGCCCTGGACCAGGCCGAGCTGGGGGCTCATGTCGCCGGTGGTCTTCTGGTTGCCGTAGATCTGCTGGGCACCGTTGCCGTTGACGGTGTTGATCCCGTTGTCGTTGCCGATGGCCATGGCCGGAGCGGCGCCCGCGCCGACGGCGGCGGCGGTGACCGCAGCGGCGGCCATGATCTTCTTGAGCATCATTGATCCTTCATGTCGCACGAGTGCCCGCGAGTGGAGCGCCCTGGTCAACCCTTCCGCCGGGGGGTTGGTTCCGCTCCTTCACTCAAACGGCACGTCCGGGGAGTGCTTTTCCCCGGTGCGGGTGAGGCCGCTCCGGACGTCTGCCCGAAGCCCGTACGCAGCCCCAGGGCCCGGGGCGCCCCCTTCAAGATCGTGTTGCGCTCCGTAGAGGTCGTGCGCACGGTGGGTAAGGAATCGGATTGTTCCCGTCCGCTTTCGCGACCACCGAAGGAAGCCCCCATGCGCACGAAGCCGTCCCGCCTCCGCGTCCTCGTCCCCTCGGCCCTCGCCGTCGTCATACTGTCCGGCGCGGCCGCCCCCGCGGTGGCCGCCGACGGCGGCGGTGCGGCGGCGGCCCTGGAGAACCGGACGGCCGCGGTGCAGGAGCAGATCGAACGGATCGAGGAGATCGGGGCGGCGGCCCCCGGCCGCGTCGCGGCCGGCCCGATCGACGACCTCCTCGCGAACCTCACCAAGACGCTGAACGACCTGCTGTCCTCCCTCACGGGCCTGCTTCCCGACGGGGTGAAGCTGCCGCCGATCGAGCTGCCGAAGCTCCCCGAGGTCAAGCTGCCGGAGCTGCCCGCGGGAGTGACCGTCCCGCCGGTCACCCTCCCGGCCGTTCCGAAGCTGCCCGCCACGCCGGCGGTCCCCGCGCTGCCGGCGACCGGGGTGATCCCCGAACTGCCCGACATCCCGGATGTACCCGACATTCCCGTCCGTAGTTAGCGGGATCGCGGAGCCCAAGGGGCGGCACGGTTACGACTATTGGGCCGAACAGGTCTGCTTCGGCTCGGATTCGGCTCGGAGCCGTGTCGTCCGGGAAGCTGGACCGTTTCGCTTCATGTGAGCCCCGGATCGGGGCAGGACATCGAAGAGAAGGTGCACTCCCCATGAACTCTGCTGCCAAGAAGGCCGCTGTGGCCCTGGCCTCCGCTGGTCTCGCTGTGGCCGGTGCCGCCGGTGCCGCCTCCGCCGACGCCTCGGCCGATGGCGCGGCCGTGGGCTCCCCGGGTGTTCTCTCCGGCAACCTGGTCCAGGTTCCGGTCCACGTCCCGATCAACGTCTGCGGCAACTCCGTGGACATCATCGGCGTGCTGAACCCGGCGTTCGGCAACGTCTGCATCAACGACTGACGTACGTACAGTCGGCACCACACGACTGTGGGCGCCCCCGGCATCGCCGGGGGCGCCCACAGTCGTTCCCGGGCTGCTCAGTTCTGGCCGCCGTTGAGCTGTACGCCGCCGAGCAGCGGGGAGACCTTGGTCGCGCCGTTCGCCAGTCCCAGCACCTCGCCGGGGGCGTTGTTGCGGAGCTTGTTGACGCCCTGGGCGGTCTCGAGGACGTTGCCGACGGCGTCGCCCTGCTCGGCGAGGGCCGCCCCCACCGTCTCGGGGGCGGAGTCGATGACGGGCTCGACGGCGCTCAGCATCGTGTTCCAGCCGGCCGGCAGGCTCATCGGGGGTCCGGCGGGCGCCTCCGCCGCGAAGGCGGGGGCCGCCGCTCCGAGCGCGGCGACGGAGCCGACGACGACAGCGGCGGCCTTGGAGAGCTTCATTATCGAAATCCTCTTCTTTTCGTGGACAAAGGTGTCAGCGGCGACCGTCGCGCCGCTTTCGACCTGGCTAACGATTACCGGCGGCTACGGAAACGCCGACCCGGGGGAAACGCCGGTCGGCCGACGCACGGCAGCGGCCGGAGAACCCGATGAAGGATTCTCCGGCCGATATTTATTCTGATTACCGGTATTCCCGGTCAGTTGATCCGGGACCTGCGGTACAGGATCGCGCCGCCGAGGAGCAGGGCGGAGGCGAGGGCCGCCATGGCCGAGACCTCGCCCGCTCCGGTGGCCGCCAGCTGGGGCGCGCCCGCCCGGGCGGGCGCGGGAGCCGGCGGGGCCCACTCCGGGGCGGGTGCCGGGGCCGGCGCCGGGGCGGGTGCCGGGGCGGGTGCCGGGGGCAGGTGGACCGGGAGGTCACCGGACGGGGGCGCGGGGGGCTGGTCCGCCGGCGGGAAGGCCTCCGGGACGGGGAGCGGCGCGGGTGCGGGCCGCTCCGGCTGGCTGCCGTGCGGTGGACGCGGCTCCGGAACCTCCGCGGCGGGCGGCGCGGGCGCCGGGGCCGGGAGCGTGTGGGGCGGCTCCTCGGGCTGCGGGGCCTGCGGCGGGGGAGCCGGTGCCGGTGCCGGTGCGGGCTGGGGCGCGGGCTGCGGGGCCGGGGCGGGCGGTGCCGGGTGGGGTGCCGGGTGCTCCGCGCGGGGCGGCTGCGGCGGGTGGTCGTCGCACTCCTCCTCGCCCTCGCCGGAGCCGCCGTAGCCGGAGCTGCCCTCGTCGCCGCCCTGGTGCCGGGGCGCCCCGGGGCGCGGCGCGGCGTGCTTGGGGGCGTGCGCGCGGGGTTCGTCGTACGCGCGCTCCTCCTCGTGGCGCTGGCGGGGCAGCGCGTGCCGGCCGCCCGGGCGCTCCTCGAGGTAGCGCTCGAAGGCCTCGGCGTGCTCGGGGCTCAGGTAGCGCTCGGAGTCGTGCCCGGTGTCGTGGTCGGTGCGGGAGCCGGTGGAGTTGACGCAGGTGTTCCGGAAGGCCGGGTTGAGCGCCGCGCCTGCGTCCACGCTGTTGCCGCACAGGTTCGGCGTGACCGTGATCGGTACCGAGATGCTGTTGCCGGACAGCACACCCGGCGAATGCGAGGCCTCGGCCGTCGCCCCTGTATGTGCGCAGGCCACGCCGGTCGCGATCGACAGCAGACTCGAGGCGGCCGCGGCAGTGAGCACCCCCTTGCCCAGTACCTGTCGGCTCAGTACCTGTCGCATGGGTCCTTCCCTGTCTACCGGCGCACGGGCCGGTGCTGAATCGAAGGTGGCCCCGGAGTGCACCGCCGTGCACTCCGAGGCCACCCCGAGGAGGTCTGCCCTTGCGGGCCAAGGCGCTTCGTCAGGCGTTGACGCAGGTGTTGCCGAAGGCCGGGTTGAGCAGCGCGATGATGTTGACCGTGTTGCCGCAGACGTTCACCGGGACGTGCACGGGGACCTGCACGAGGTTCCCGGACACGACGCCGGGGGAGCCGGCGGCGAGTCCGTTCGCGTCGGCGTCGGCCATGGCGGGGGAAGCGACACCGGCGGCCATCAGCGCGCCGGCGGCCAGCACCACTGCCTTCTTGTACTTCATTTCTTTTCGATCCTTCCCGCAGAGGTGTATCCGCTGCATGAATAACAACGAGTGGGCCCGGGAAAAGAAACCGTGAATTTCGCGGGCCTGTCGGGAAATTCACTCCGACGCCTCAGGAGGTCGGCCCCTGAATTAGGAACCGCTTTTCCGGTGCAATTCCGGAAGGGTGTCGGAATGGTGTGTGCCCGGCATGCGGCGAGGCCGCCGCGCCCCGGGGGGTGCGACGGCCTCGCTCGGGGGTGCTGCGCGATCAGCTGCCGGCGGAGGCGTTGCCGGAGAGGATCGGGATGTTCTCCAGGATGTGCGAGAGGGCCTCGTCGCCCTTGGCCTGGGTGGAGTTCTCGGTGCACTGCTGGTTCTGCGGGCTGGACAGGACCGGGATGTCCTGGACGCCGACGTTGACCAGCGCGAGGATCGACTGGGCGTTGACCTTGGCCGGGAGGGCGATGCAGGGCTTGTTGAAGGAGCCCTGGATCAGCGCCATCTGCGGGCTCATGTGGCCGTAGGTGGCCTGGTTGCCGTAGATCTGCGCGGAGTTGTTGCCGTTGACGGTGTTGATGCCGTTGTCGTTCCCGACCGCCATCGCCTGCGGGGCCATGGCGGCGCCGAGGCCCACGGTGGAGGCGGCAACCGCTGCGCCGGCCACAATCTTCTTGATCATTATCGTCCCTTTTTTGCAGGATTGCCCGGTACTGGAGCATCCGGATCAACGGTCTCGCCCCGGCTCGGGTTGCGTGACTTCACCCGGATGCCGCCGTTTCGGGCCGCACGGTTGACGTTCAGGCGTTCACGCAGGTGTTGCCGAAGGCCGGGTTGAGCAGCGCGATGACGTTGACGGTGTTGCCGCAGACGTTCACCGGGATGTGGACGGGGACCTGGACCAGGTTGCCGCTCAGGACGCCGGGGGAGCCGGCGGCGACGCCCTCCGCCGTGGCGCCGCCGTGCGCGGAGGCGAGGCCCGCGCCGCCGGCCAGCACCGCCGCGCCCGCGACCGCCACGGTGCCGCCGCGCATCAGCCTCTTCTTCATCTCCGCATTTCCTTTCGGCCCGAGCGATGTGCACCGGCATAACGACCCGCCCGGGAAGAGGGTGCGTGCCATCGCCCAAAAGGCCGTACAAGCGAGTCCGACGTGATTTCCAGCCCGATTTCTGACAAAGTTCACTCCTGTTTTGTTCCCTTGATCGAAAATGGAGACAGGTCATGGGTTCCTCCCGCAGAATCCTCGGCACGCTCGGCCTGCTGTCCTGCCTCACACTTTCCGCACACGTACCCGTGGCGGACGCCGCGGTGGCCGCCGGGGCGCGCGAATCGCCCCGGGTGCCCTTCACCCAGCGCTACCAGGCCGTCCAGCACGGCGGGCTGGTCAGGGCCTCCAACTCCGCCATCAGCTGCCGCCGCGAGGAGAGCGAGCAGGCCGAGCCGTGCGCCGAGGTCAAGAAGGGCGCGGCCGGGGTCAACGGCGACTTCGAGATGTTCTACGACGAGGTCGACAGGGACCCGGACACCTACAACTCCACCCGGGCCGAGCTCAAGGTCCCGCAGGGCGCGAAGGTCTCGTACGCACGCCTGTACTGGGGCGGCAACCTGCGGGTGGGGGAACAGAAGCCGCCGGAGGACAACGGCCGGGTGCTGGTCGCCGAGCCCGGTGGCGCGTACCGGGCGGTGCTGGCGGACACCGTGATCGGGCACCACACCGACCAGGGCAGCGACGCCTACCAGGCCTCGGCCGACATCACCCCGATGGTGCGCAAGGGCGGGGCGGGGATGTGGACCGTGGCCCAGCTCAACGTCGCCATGGGCCACTCCGACGTGGGTGCCTGGGGCGGCTGGACGCTGGTGGTCGCGTACGAGCACCCGCAGGAGCCGCTGCGCCGGATCTCGGTGTGGGACGGCTTCGAGTCGCTGGCGGCCGGGGCCGGCGAGGCCGCGGGGGAGACGGTGGAGGTCACCGGCCTGGACGTGGCGCCCGGCGCTTCCGGGAAGGCCGGGGTCGTCGCGTACGACGGGGACCGGGGGACCCTCGGGGACTCACTCTCCGTGACCGCCGACAGTGGTCGCCGGGTCAACGTCAGCGATGCAGAAAATCCTTTTAATGATGTTATGAATTCCACCATCACGGAATTCGGACGTCCCTCGTTCGTGCGACAGCCCGAACATATGAATAATCTCGGATATGACGCGGACGTGTTCGATCTGAGCCCCGCCCTGTCCGGTGGCGCCCGCAGCCTGAGCTTCCGGTTCGCGGGTGAAAGCCAAGGTCAATTCCTCGGTGTGCTCTTCGTTCAGACAGACGCGCGCCGCTGAACGCAGGAGACCACTCCCCGTGCGCAAACACCCCTCCCCGGGCCCGTCACCAGCCGGTTCCGGTTCCTCCTTCACCGTCCTCCACCTCGTCCAGCCCGTCGACGGGGGCGTCGCCCGCGTCGTCACCGACCTCGTACGGGCGCAGGCCGCCGCGGGACTGCGCGTCCTCGTCGGCTGTCCGCGCGGCGGCCGGCTCACCGACGACGCCCGCGACGCCGGCGCCGAGGTGCACGCCTGGCGCGCCGGGCGCTCCCCCGGCCCGGCACTGCCCGCCGAAGTCCTCGGCGCCGCCCGGCTCATCCGAGCCCTGCGCCCCGACCTGCTGCACGCCCACAGCGCCAAGGCGGGCCTCGCCGCCCGGCTCGCCGTACGCGGCTCCGTGCCGACCGTGTTCCAGCCCCACGCCTGGTCCTTCGACGCCGTCGGCGGCGCCACCGCCGCCCTCGCCCTGCGCTGGGAACGGGCCGGCGCACGCTGGGCCGACCGGGTGCTCTGCGTCAGCGAAGCCGAACGCCGCGCCGGCGCGTCCGAAGGCATCACCGCCCGCTGGTCGGTGATCCGCAACGGCGTCGACCTCGCACACTTCCGCCCGCCCCGCGGGCCCGACGGGGGCCGCGCCGAGGCCCGGGCCGCACTCCGGCTGCCGGGCGAGGGGCCGCTCGCCGTCTGCGTCGGCCGGCTCTGCCCGCAGAAGGGCCAGGACATCCTGCTCCAGGCCTGGCCGGAGGTGCTGGGCACCGTCCCCGGCGCCCGCCTCGCCCTCGTCGGCGACGGCCCCGACGCCGAGCGGCTGCGCCGCGCCGCACCTCCCGGCGTCCACTTCGCCGGCGCCGTCGCGGACATCCGACCGTGGCTTCGCGCCGCCGATCTCGTTGTACTGCCGTCGCGGTGGGAAGGCATGGCGCTCGCCCCGCTCGAAGCCATGGCCTGTGGCCGCCCGGTCCTGGTCTCCGACGTCAGCGGTGCCCGGGAGAGCCTGCCGTCCGGCCAGGGACGGCTCTGTTTGGTACCGCCGGAGGACCCGACGGCGCTGGCCAAGGCCCTGGGACGGCTGCTCGCCGAACCGCGGCTGCTCACCGAACTCGGGGAGCAGGCCCAGCAGCACGCCCGGACGGAGTTCGACGTGCGGCGGACCTCGGACGCGGTCACCGGCCTGTACCACGAACTGCTGGGCAGGCCCCGGCCCTTGAACCAGGAGCGCATCAGCCGATGACGATGGACAGCGCACCCGCCCGGCACACCGGGCAGGGCGGCACGGGGCACGCCGGCGGCAGCGCCTTCGCCCCCGCGGCTCCCGCCGAAACCCGCCGTGCCGTGACCGCCATCCACCCCCCGCGCGGGCCCCGCGCCGACCGGGCCCGCTCCGCGGTCCGGCCGCAGCGGGCCCGCCGCCGCGAAGCCGTCGCCGTGCTGCTGACCGCCGACGCGCTGGCCGCCGCCGTCACCGCGACCGCCCTGCCCGCCGGCACCGTGCCCCCCGAGGCCGTGCTGCCCGCCGCCGCCCTGCTCACCGCCCTGCACGCGCAGGCCGGGCTCTACCGGCCCCGCCTCGCCCCCTCCGCGCTGCGCGACGCGCCCGCGCTGGCCGGACGGGCCGCCGTGCTCTGGTGCGGGGCCGGCGCCGTGCTCGCCGCCGTCGCACCGCAACGCGCCCTCGGCTGGGGCGTGCTGCTCGGCGCCGTCTGCGTCCAGGTCGTACTCGCCTGCGCGGGACGCGGGTTCGTCAACCAGCTCCGCCGCCGCGCCGCCGTACGACGGCCCGTCTCGGCGCTCGTGGTCGGCACCGGCGACGGCACCGGCGCCATCGCCGCCGCACTGCACGGCCGCCCCGAGTACGGACTGCGCCCCGTCGGGATCGCCGACACCGCCGCACCCGCCGGCGTCGACGCCGGCCAGCTCCCCGTACTCACCACCCACGAGGACATCCGGCGCGCCGTCATCCAGAACTCCGTCCGGCACGCCGTCTTCACCCGCCCGCCCGAAGCCGACGAACGCACCGCCTCCCTCGTCCGGCTCTTCCACGACCACGGCTGCCGGCTCTGGCTCGCCGACCCGGCCGGAACCGCCAAGGTCACCGGCATGCGCGTCGCGCAGCCCGCCGACCAGCTGTGGGGGTACGCCGTACAGCCGCTGCTGCCACGCCCCTCCCGCCCGCTGGAACGGGCCGTGAAGCGGGCCGTCGACTCCTGCCTCGCGGCCCTCGCGCTGCTCGCCGCCGCCCCCGTGATGGGCGCCTGCGCCCTCGCCGTACGGCTCTCCGACGGACCCGGGGTGATCTTCCGTCAGGAGCGGGTCGGCCTCTACGGACGGCCCTTCACCCTGCTGAAGTTCCGCACCCTGCGCGCCGACGAACACGAGTCCGCCACCCGCTGGACCGTCGCCGGAGACCGCCGGATGAGCCCGGTCGGCTCCTTCCTGCGCAAGTCCTCGCTGGACGAGCTGCCGCAGCTGTGGAACGTCGTACGCGGTGACATGAGCCTGGTCGGCCCGCGCCCCGAACGGCCCTTCTTCGTCGCCAAGTTCAGCACCGTCCACCCCGGCTACGAGGCCCGCCACCGGATGCCCGTCGGCATCACCGGACTCGCCCAGATCAACGGGCTGCGCGGGGACACCTCCATCGAGGACCGGGCCCGCTTCGACAACCACTACATCGACACGTGGTCGCTGTGGCAGGACCTGTGGATCCTGGCCCGCACCGCGGCCTCCTTCTTCCGCTTCCGGCTGGGAGGGAGCTGAGCATGAGCCTCGCCGCGTCCGCTCCCCCGTACGCCCTCGACACGGGCCCGCTGCGCCGGCACTGGCCGCTGCTGCCGCTCGCCGCGACGGTGCTCTTCCTCCTCGCCCCGCTCCCCGCCGGCGACGCGACCGCCTCCGGGAAGGTCGGCCCCGCCGACGCCGCCTCGCTGCTGCTCGTCCTCGTCTGCGCCGTCCAGGCCCTGCGCGGCCGGGTGCGGACCCTGACCCCGCTCGGCGTCCTCGTGCTCGGCGCCCCGGGCGTCGGGCTCGCGGTCGCCACGATGACCGCCGGGGACCCGTACGCCGCCCTGCCCGGGTTCGTGCGCTACCTCCAGGTCTTCGTCCTGGTCCCGGCGGCCGTGGTACTGCTGGTGCGCGACGCCCGGGAGTTCCGGATCACCGCCGGGTGCTTCGTGGTGCTGGCGCTGGTCCAGGGAGCGGTGGGGGTCGTGCAGTACGCCACCCACACCGGGGCCTCGTACCAGGGCGAGGACGTCCGCGCCGTGGGGACCTTCGGCCCCGGCGACGTGATGGGCATGGCCACCGTCGTCGCGTACGGGCTGGTCGTCGCCACCGCCGCCGCGCTCGCTCCCGGACTGCCCCGGCGGGTCCGCCGGATCGCCGGGGGCTGCGCCCTGGCACTGGTCCTGCCGCTGGTGCTGTCCTTCAGCCGGGGCGCCTGGATCGCGACCCTCGGCGCGGCGGTGCTGGTGATGGCCATGGCCGGGATCCGGCGGGCCCTGCGGGTGCTGGTGGCGCTGTCCGCGCTGGGCGTGGTCCTCGTCGGCGGGCTCGGAGTGGGCTCCGAGATGGTCGCGGAGCGGCTGACCTCGATCACCCAGGTGTCCAGCGCCCCCGACCAGTCGGTGACCGACCGGTACACGATGTGGGCCGCCGCCGAGTCCATGTGGCGGGAACGCCCCGCGGTGGGGGTGGGCCTCAAGGGCTTCCCCGCGCACCGCGACGGACACTCCTCGCTCGGACTGTCCTCCGGCAGCCACACCGCGGGCGCCGGGCAGGCCTTCGTCAAGCAGCCGCTGCTGTCCCCGCACAACATGTACCTCCTCATCCTCAGCGAACAGGGCCTGACCGGGCTGCTCGCCCTGGCGGGCGGCTGGGCCGCGCTCCTGGCCGCGGGGCTGCGGCGGTGCGCGGTGGGGACCGACCGCGCGGTCCGGGACTGCGGGCTGATCGCGAGCGGGCTGCTCGTGTGGCAGCTGACCGACTTCCTGTACGCGGACATCGGCGGCCCGTCGACCGTGCTGACCGGCGTGATCATCGGACTCGCGGCGTGGTGGGCCCTGCCCTCCGGGGCACGCGCGGACGGCCCCGTCTCCGGGCCCGGCCCGCGGGCCGTCGAGGGGCCGGCCGCCCGGTGACCGACACGACGCCCTGGCGGCGGGGGGGGGGGGGGGGGGGGGGGAGGGGGGGGGGAGGGGGGGGGGGGGGGGGGGGGGAGGGGGAGGGGCGGGACAT
>NZ_JBVHWK010000008.1:33980-235712 GCF_055569445.1 Streptomyces sp. NPDC029122
CCCCCCCCCCCCCCCCCCCCCCCCCCCCCCCCCCCCCCCCCCCCCCCCCCCCCCCCCCGGGCTCCACGGCTGCCCCGGGCACCGCCGCGGGCGGACCACCGGCCGGGTGGGGCCGCACCGGGCCCGACCCGGACCCGGCCCCCGGCCCGGGCACGAGCGGCGCGGGGGTCACGGGCGCCGGGGTCACGGGCGCGGGGGTCACGGGCGCGGGGGTCACCGGCGCCGGGGGCGCCGGCGCGGGCGGCCCGGCGGCCGGGCGGCCGCGCCGGGCCGCCGGAGCGGTGACGGGCGGCCGGCACGGCTCCGGCGGCCCGGGCGCGGCACCGGGGCGGCGGCAGGACGGACCCGGACCCGGGAACGGCGCTCCCCTCGGACGGTTCCTCGCCAAGGCCGCCGCCGTCACCGCCGGACTGACCGCGGCCGGAGCCGTGTTCGGACTCGTACGGGACCAGACCATCGCGCACCTCTTCGGAGCCGGGCACGACAGCGACGCCTTCCTGATCGCCTGGACCGTGCCCGAGATGGCCTCGACCCTCCTCATCGAGGACGCCATGGCCCTGCTGATGGTGCCCGCCTTCAGCCACGCCCTCGCCCGCCGGGCCGCCAGCCGGGCCGGGCTCACCCGCATGGAGGCCCGCGCCGCCGACCCCGTACGGCTCCTCGTCGGGGCGACCCTGCCCCGGCTCGTCGTGTTCCTCGCCGCCGTGGCCTCCGTGCTCGTCGTGGCCGCGCCGCTCGTCGTCGCCGTCCTCGCACCCGGCCTGCCCGACCCCGAACTCGCCGTCCAGTGCACCCGGATGACCGCCCTCACCGTCGTCACCTTCGGCATCGCCGGGTACTTCAGCGCCGCCCTGCGCGCCCACCGCTCGTTCCTGCCGCCCGCCGCGATCTACGTCTCGTACAACGTCGGGATCATCGGCACCATGATCGCCCTCCACGCCCTGTGGGGGGTGCGGGCCGCCGCCGCCGGGGTCGCCGTCGGCGGAGCGCTGATGGTCCTCGTGCAGCTCCCCGCCTTCATCCGCAACGTGGGCTTCGCCCCCAGCCGCGCCAAGGGCGCCCCGCCCAGCCAGCGCGCCCGCGACCGGCCCACCCTCATCGCCTTCGGCGTCATCGCCCCCGTGATCTTCTTCGCGGTGTTCCGGCAGTCCCAGGTACTCGTCGAACGCTTCCTCGCCGCCTCCCTGCCGCCCGGCGCCATCTCGCACCTCAACTACGCGCAGAAGGTCGCGCAGATGCCGATGGTGCTGTCCCTGATGATCTGCACCGTCACCTTCCCCGTGGTCGCCCAGGCCATGGCCGGCGGGGAACGCGAGAAGGCCCGCCGCAGGGTCGAGCAGGACCTCGCCCTGGCCTCCCTCGCCGTCCTCATGGGCACCGCCCTCGTCATCGGCTACGCCCCGCAGATCATCCACGTCCTCTTCGAACGCGGGGCCTTCACCCACCAGGACACCCTCGCCACCGCCTCCGTGATGCGGGTCTACGGCCTCGGCCTGCTCGGCCACTGCCTCGTCGGCGCCCTGTCCCGGCCCTTCTTCTCCACCACCCGGCCCATCTGGTTCCCCGCGCTCGCGATGGGCGCCGGACTCCTCGTCAACATCGTCGCCGGAGCCCTCGCCGTCCGCTGGTGGGGCACCTACGGCATCGCCGCCGCCAACGCCGCCGGCATCTCCACCACCGCCGCCCTGCTCCTCACCGGCCTCGGCTCCCGCATCATCGCCATCCAGGTCCGCCGGGTCGCCGTCAGCATCGGCCGCCTCACCGTCGCGGCCGCCGCCGCCTGCGGCACCGGCTGGATCGCCGGCCCGATGATCGCCGACCCGCTGCTCAGCGCCGCACTCGGCTGCCTGCTCGTCCCCGCCATGTTCGGAGCCACCGGAATGGCCATACGGGTGCTGGAGATCACCGCCCTGCCCGGCCAGCTCGCCCAGCTCGGCTCCCACACCGCCGCCCGGATCACCCGGCTCACCCAGAGGTTCCGCAATGTCCGCTGACACCGACACGGCCGCCGCCGTGACGGGCCCCGCCCGCCGGGGCACATCCCCGTGGGTCCTGATGTACCACTCGGTCGCCGAGTTCACCGACCCCGCCGAGGACCCGTACGGGATCACCGTCACCCCGGCCGCCCTGGAGGCCCAGCTGCAGTGGCTGCGCGCCCGGAAGCTGCGCGGCGTCGGTGTCGGCGAGCTGCTGCGAGCCCGCGCCGCCGGGCGCGGCCGCGGGCTCGTCGGGCTCACCTTCGACGACGGCTACACCGACTTCGTGACCCGCGCCCTGCCCCTGCTGCGCCGCTACGACTGCACGGCCACCCTGTTCGTGCTGCCGGGGCGGCTCGGCGTCGACAACGTGTGGGACCCGCTGGGCCCCCGCAAGCCGCTGCTCACCGCCGAGCAGATCCGCGAAGCCGCCGCCGCGGGACAGGAGATCGGCTCCCACGGCCTGCTCCACCAGGACCTCACCGCCGCCCCCGACGACGTCCTCCAGCAGGAGCTCCGCGGCAGCCGCGACCTGCTGCGCGAACTCACCGGCACCCTGCCCGAGGGGTTCTGCTACCCGTACGGGCACCTCGACGCCCGGGTCGTCGAAGCCACCCGCGCGGCCGGCTACGACTACGCCTGCGCGATCTCCCCCGGCCGGCTCGAGGGCCGCCACGCCCTGCCGCGCACCCACGTCAGCCAGGCCGACGGACCCGCGCGGCTGCGCGTCAAGCAGGTGCGGCACCAGGCGCGGGAGCTGCGCAGGAGGGTGCTGCGGTGAAGGACGTCAAGGCCCTGCACATCATCACCGGGCTCGGCGTCGGCGGCGCCGAGCAGCAACTGCGCCTGCTGCTGCGGCACATGCCGATGCCCTGCGACGTCCTGACGCTGACCAACCCCGGACCCGTCGCCGAGGGGCTGCGGGCCGACGGCGTCCGGGTCGTGCACCTGGGCATGCGCGGCAACCGCGACCTGGGCGCACTGCCCAGGATGGTGAAGTTCGTCCGCAGCGGCCGCTACGACCTGGTCCACACCCACCTGTACCGGGCCTGCGTGTACGGGCGCCTCGCTGCCCGGCTCGCCGGGGTCCGCGCCACGGTGGCCACCGAGCACTCCCTCGGCGAGGGCGAGATCGAGGGCCGGCCGCTGACCGGCGGGGTGCGGGCCCTGTACCTGGCGAGCGAACGGCTCGGCGCGGCCACCGTCGCCGTGTCCGACACCGTCGCCGCCCGGCTGGAGGGGTGGGGGGTGCCCGCCGCCCGGGTGCACGTGGTCCCGAACGGGATCGAGGCCGCCCGCTTCCGCTTCGACGAGCGCGTACGCCGCGCCGCCCGGACCCGGACCGGGCTGCCGGAACGCGCCTTCGTGGTGGGCGGGGTGGGGCGGCTGGTCCCGGGCAAGCGGTTCGACGTACTCGTGAGGGCCGTCGCGGCACTTCCCGGCGCGCACCTGCTGCTGGCCGGGGACGGCCCCGAGCGGGCCGCGCTGCGGCTGCTCGCCGCCGAACTGGGCGCCCAGAGCCGGATCCACCTGCTCGGCGAGCGGGACCCGCTGGGCGACAGCCCCGACGGGCGCACCCCCGGGATCCCCGCCCTGCTGGCCGCCATGGACGTCTTCGTCTCCCCGTCCCGGGAGGAGGCGTTCGGGCTCGCCGTCGTCGAGGCGCTGGCCGCCGGGCTGCCCGTACTGCACGTGACCTGCCCCGCCATCGACGACCTCCCCGCCGCGCAGGCCCCGGGGGCCCGGCGGATCGGCACCGGCACGGAGGAACTGGCAGCCGCCCTGCGCGGGCACATGGAGGCGGGCGCGCGCCGGCTCCCGCCGCCCCCGGTGGTGCGCCGGTACGACATCACGCGCACCGCACGGCGGCTGCTGGACGTGTACGACCTCGCGCTGGCCGCACCGGGGCGGGACGCCGCGCCGGGGCGGGGCGCCGGGCCCGCGTCGGCCGCCGGGCCGGACGGCGGGCCGGTCCTGGACGCCGATGACGGCCGGCGGGCGGCGGGTCCGGCCGTGGCCGTACCCGGCCCCGCGACGCCGCAGACACCTGGCGGGCCCGCCGCCGCCGCGCCGGACGGCAACGGCTGACCCCGATCCACAGACCCGGCCGGGGGGACCGGCCGGGACCGAACGACCCCCTCCACCCAGGAAGGCACCGCACATGGCCGACACCGCCGACCAGAAGAAGTCCGACCACCGCTCCGGGAAGAAGCACCGGCTCCCGCTGCCGCCGCCCGCCTGGTGGCCACTGCCCGCCTGCGCCCTGCTCGGTCTGGCCGCGGGCGGCGCGTACGGGGTGCTCAAGGCCCCCGAGTACGCCGCCACCAGCTACGTCGTGGCCGTCCCGAACGAGACCACCGAGCCCGCCACCGCCCTCGGCTTCGCCCAGGCCTACGGCCGGATCGCGACCAGCAGCTCCACCCTCGCCTACGCCCAGCCCCGCGCCGGCATCGCCGCCCGGCAGCTGCGCACCCAGGTCCGCGCCGAGACCTCCCCCGACTCGCCGATGATCGCCATCACCGGCACCTCCCCAAGCCCCTCCGAGGCCGCCGACATCGCCAACGCCGTCGCCGACGCCCTCTCGCTGAGCAGCAACCAGGCCGCCAAGAACACCGGGGTGCAGCTGCTGCTGTTCAACCAGGCCGTCGCGCCCAGCGATCCCGCCTCCCCGTCCGCCCCCGTCAGCGGCGCCGTCGGACTGTGCGCGGGCGGTCTCCTCGGCGGGCTGTGGCTGCTGGCGCGTCCGGCCCGCCGCACGGAGCGCGAGGGGAGCCCGGTGGTGGAGGAGTACCCCTCGCTGCCCGCCCAGGGCGAGCACTCCGAGGCCAAGGAGAAGGAGCCCGTGCGATGACGCCGGGCTCCGCCGGGGCCCTGACGGTGACGCTGTGCCGGGACTCCCGGCAGTTCGCCGCGCTGGAGGAGTCCTGGAACCGACTCGTCCGGAACTGCCCCACCGCCACCCCCTTCCAGAGTCATGCCTGGCTGCACTCCTGGTGGCTGTCGTACGGGAAGGACGGCCGGCTCCGGCTCCTGCTCGTCCGGCGCGGCGAGGAACTGGTCGGCGCGGCCGCGCTGATGCTCGTACACCGGCCGCTGCCGCGGCTGGTCCCGCTCGGCGGCGCGATCACCGACTACTTCGACGTGCTCGTCTCCGCCGAGTACGCCGACCAGGTCGTGCCCGCCCTGGCCAACGGGCTGCACCGGGCCGCCCGCGGGGCCGTCGTCGACCTGCGCGAGGTACGCCCCGGGGCGGCCGCCGAGGCGGTGTACGCGGCGTGGCCCGGGGTGAGCGGCAAGGTCCCCGACTCCACCTGCATGGAGCTGCCCGCGCTGCCCTTCGACCAGCTCGTCAAGCGGATGCCGGCCTCCGGGGCGCAGCGGGTGCGGGCCAAGCTGCGCAAGACCGACGCCGCCGGGATCGAGGAGCACGAGGTCAGCGAGGAGGAGGTGCCGCAGGCCGTACGCACCCTGCTGCGGCTCCACGAGAAGCAGTGGCGGGGCCGCGGGGTGACCCCCGAGCACCTGCGGTCCCGTTTCGCCGAACACCTGACCCGGGCCACCCGGCGGATGGTGCGGACGGGGGAGGGCAGGCTCACCGAGTTCCGGCTGGACGGCAAGGTGGTGGCGGCCAACGTCACGCTGCTGTCGGCCGCGCTGAGCGGCGGCTACCTGTACGGCGCCGATCCGGACCTGCGCGAACGCAAGGTGGACGTCGCGACGCTGCTGCTGCGCTACGAGACGGGCCGGGCCGTGGCGGAGGGCCGGCCGGTGGTGAGTTTCCTGCGCGGCAACGAGCCGTACAAGAACCACTGGCGGCCCGAGGCGGTGGTCAACCAGCGCCTGCTGCTGGCCACGCACGCGCTCGCGCCCCTGCTGCGGCTGCACGAGTCGCAGATCACGGGGCGCGAGCGGGCGGTGGACGCGCTGCGCGAGGCGCTGCCGGCCGCCCGGGACTGGCGGGCGCGGCTGAACGAACTGCGGGTGCGATGACCCGTCTAGAAGGGCCAGAAGCCGAAGTCCTCGCCCCAGTCGAAGCGGAAGCAGAACGACTGGTTGCCGATGAGGGAGTTCAGCCAGTCGCCGAAGGTGAGCGGAAGGCACCACTCCCTGCTGTCGTTGGGCTGGGGCTTCGGCTCGGGCTTCGGCTCGGGCTTGGGGATGTCGGGCTTGGGGACGTCGGGCTTGGGGACGTCCGGCTTGGGCGACGCGGGCGGCCGGGTGGGCTGGGGGCTGGGCGGCTGGGGGCTCGGCGTGAGGACCGGCGGCACGGGCACCGAGGCCCCCGGGGACGGCTCCGGGTCGGGCGGCGGGACCGTGACGTCGGGCTTGGGGACGTCGGGCTTGGGGACGTCGGGCGTGGGCACGTCGGGCTTGGGCGACGCGGGCGGCTTGGGGACGTCCGGCGTGGGGAACTGCGGGGTCGGGACCTGCGGCGTCGGCACGACCGGCGTGGGGACCACAGGAGTGGGGACGACCGGCGTCGGGACCACAGGGGTGGGGACCGCGGGCGTCGGCTCGGCCGGCTTGTGCTCGCCCATCGCCTCACGGAAGACCTTCGCCGACCGCGGGTTGTCCTTGCACCGCCAGACGCCGTGCGGACAGTAGTCGGTGATGGTGTGGTAGAGCGGTTTGTGCTGCTCGATCCACTTCAGCATCTGACCGATGTACTCCGCGTTGTCACCGTTGCGGAACAGCCCCCACTCCGGGTACGAGATCTGCTTCCCGTGTGCTTTCGCGAAGTCGACGTGCTGCTGGAGCCCGTACGGCTGGCGGACGTGCTCCTCGAAGGTCCGTCCCGGACCCTGGTCGTACGAATCCATGCCGATGACGTCCACCACGTCGTCGCCCGGGTAGCACTTGGTCCAGCCGATCGCGTCCGTTCCCCGGTTGGGGGCGAAGTCGAACGTGAACTCCTGTCCGGGGACGGCGCGCATCGCGTTGACGACGCGCCTCCAGTACGCCTTCCAGTTCTCCGGGTCCGGCGCGCAGCGGTGGGTGTACGTGGTGCCGTTCATCTCCCAGCCGAGCACGATCACCGTGTCCTGCGCGCCCAGGGCCACCAGCCGTTCGGCGAGCTTGCGGAAGTGCCGGTCGTACTGGCCCTCCGCGCCGGCCCGGATCAGCTGGGCCACCTGCCAGTCGGGCACCCGGTCCTCGTTGCGGGCCTGCATGGGCACGTTGAGGACGAACATCCGGTCGTCGTCGCCCCGGCGCCACTCGGCCCAGTCCTCGAGGAAGTCCACATCGCCCTCGATGCCGGACCACTGGTCGCCGGGGAGGTAGGTGTGCCCGACCCGGATCTCCCTGCCGCCCAGCCAGTGCGACAGGTAGGGGATCCGGGCGACCCCGGGCGACCCGTAGCCGAGGTAGGCGCCCATGGCGGAGCCGGATCCCCTGGGCGGGTCGTCGTCGGGGGCCGCGAGGGCGGCGCCGGTGGCGAGCAGCCCGGCCGTGACCGTACCGACGCAGGTGCTCACCAGGCGGTGGGGTGGTCTGGGCATGGCGTCTCCCGAGCTTTCGCGAACCGGTGTGCTTGTAAAAGACGTTAGGCATCACATCTGACGAATGCCCTGTCCGGTGGCCACCGGGTAGGCCATTCGCAGCTGCGCATCCACTCCGCTTGGTCCGACTAGGTGAAAGACACCGTTCCCATGTACGCGTTCGACGGTCATGTGCCCGCTGTTCTGCTCAGACTCGATCGGAATCCGTTCCACCACGGAACCCTCGGCGCCGTCAGATCCCTCGGACGCAAGGGCGTGGAGGTCCATGCCGTCGTCGAGGAAGGGGGAGGTCCCGTGGGGCGTTCGCGCTATCTGCGCGCCGTGCACGCCGGTCCTGCCGGCGGATCGGAACCGGAGGCGCCCGAGGCGCTGCTGGAGTGCCTGGTCGGAGTGTCGGAGCGGATCGGGCGGCCGGCGGTGCTCGTGGCCATGGACGACATCAGCGCGATCACCGTGTCCCGGATCGCCCCGATGCTGACGGACCGTTTCCGGACCCCCCATCAGCCGGACGGTCTCCCCGCCCGGGTGGCGGACAAGGCGGAGCTGTCGCGGCTGTGCGCCCGCTGGGGCGTCCCCCACCCGGAGACCGTGATCCCGGCGAGCGGCGGCGAGGCGGCGCGGGCCGCCTGGCGGCTCGGGCTGCCGGTGGTGGCGAAGTGGAGCCGGCCGTGGCTGCTGCCCGCCGGCGCCGGGCTGCGGAGCACCACGCTCCTCAACACCGCCGCCGACGCGCACCGGTTGTTCGAGCGCTCCGCCGAGGCCGGGAGCCGGCTGCTGCTCCAGCGGTTCCTGCCCGCGGGACCGGACACCGACTGGTTCTTCCACGGCGCCTTCGCCCGGGGCGGGCGGCCGCTGCTCACCGGGTCGGGCCGCAAGGAGCTGTCCTGGCCGGTGCGGACCGGGCTGACGGCGGTGGGGCGATGGCTGCCGGACCCGGCGGTGGAGGAGTCCGCGCTGCGGCTCGCCGAACGGCTGGGCTACCACGGGATCCTGGACCTCGACTTCCGCCGCGACGAGTGCGGCACCTTCCGGCTGGTGGACTTCAACCCGCGCCCGGGCGCGCAGTTCAGACTGTTCGCCGACGACTCGGGCCTGGACGTGGTCCAGGCCATGTACCTCGACCTGACGGGCCAGCGGGTGCCGGCGGCGACGGGCGGGCCCGGACGGGTCTTCGTGGCGGAGAACTACGCCCTGCTGGCCGCCGTACGGGGCCGCTCGCTGCCCCGCCGCGCCCCCGCCCCGGGGGCGGCCGGTGCGGGGGCGGCCGCGGCGCGGCCCGGCCCGGTGCGGGTGCTGCCGCGGGGGGAGCGGGGGCGGGTGGAGGCGGCCTGGTTCGCCACCGACGACCCGTGGCCGTTCCTGGCGATGCTCGCCGCCTTCCTGGGACGCGGCTTCGGCAAGGGGGCCGGTGCCCTGCGCAGGGTGCCCGCGCAGGGGCGGCGTACGGTCCGCGCGGCGCGGACGCCGCGTCAGCGCGGCGGCGAACGCACGTGGCTGCGGCCCCAGACCCCTGAACCGGCCGCGGGCCAGGCCCCGCCGGGCGCCTCGGCGGAGCCGGACGAGCTGGTGACGCGGTGAGCCGGGCGGCGCGGGCGCGGTGACGCGGGCGCCGCGGGCGCGGTACGGGTGACCCGGCGCGCCCGAGCGTCTGCCGGGGCCGGCAGCCCTGTGGATCGTGAGCCGGTGGGGCGAGGGGTCGGTGACGCAGTGACATGTGACGCGGTGTGGTGATCCGGCGATCTGATGGTCCGATGGTCCGATGGTCTGGTTGTCAGGTGATGCGGTGATCCGGCGGTGTCGTGGCCGCAGCCGGGTGAGTTTTTGGGTGACTCGTTGACGATCTGGTGGGAGGAGTGGCCGTGAGGCGGACGGACGATCTCGTGGTGGTCGGCGCGGGCCCGTACGGGCTGTCGATCGCCGCGCACGCGGCGGCGGCCGGGCTCGGGGTACGGGTGCTGGGCCGGCCCATGGCGTCCTGGCGGGACCACATGCCCGAGGGCATGTACCTGAAATCGGAGCCCTGGTCCTCCAACCTCTCCGCGCCCGGCGGCCGCTACACCCTGGCCGAGTACTGCGCCACACGTGGCCTGACCGCCGAGCACGGCAGCCCTTTGCCGATCGGCACCTTCACCGCGTACGGGCTCTGGTTCGCCCGGCACGCGGGCCTGCCGGAGGTGGAGGAGGCCACCGTCACCGAGGTCACCCCGCAGGGCGACGGCTTCCTCGTCCGCACCGCCGACGGGCCGCCGCTGCTCGCCCGTACGGTGGCCCTGGCCGTCGGGGTGATGCCCTTCACGCGCTACCCCGCGGCTCTGGCCGGGCTGCCCCCGGGCCACTGCTCGCACAGCAGCGACCACCGCGACCTGTCCCGCTTCGCCGGGCGCGAGGTGGCCGTCCTGGGGGCCGGGCAGGCCGCGCTGGAGACGGCCGCGCTGCTCGCCGAGGCGGGGGCCCGGCCGTGCGTGGTGGCCCGGAGGTCCCAGCTGAACTGGAACACCGTCCCGCAACCGCTGGAGCGGCCCCCGCTGCGGGCCCTGCGCGCCCCGCACAGCGGCCTCGGCACCGGATGGCACAGCTGGGTGTGGTCGGAGCTGCCCTGGGCGGTGCGGCGGCTGCCCGCGCCGACGCGCGCGCGGATCGCCGCCACGGCGCTGGGGCCCGCCGGAGCCTGGTGGCTGCGGGACCGCTTCGAGCGGCGGGTGCCCGCGCTGATGGGACACCGGCTGAGCCGGGCCGTCGCGGTGGGCGGCCGTACCCGGCTCGGGCTGACCACGCCGGCCGGGGAGTCCGTCGTACTGGACACCTCGCACGTCATCGCGGCGACCGGGTTCACCCCGCGGCTGGACCGGCTGGAGCTGCTCGACGCGCGCCTGCGGGCCGCGCTGGCCACCGTGGGCGACAGCGGCACCCCGGAGGTGAGCGCGGGCTTCGAGTCCTCCTGGCCCGGGCTGTTCTTCGCGGGGCTGCTGACGGCTCCCTCATTCGGACCTTCCATGCGATTCGTGCACGGTGCGGGGTTCACGGCGGGGAGACTGGTGAAGGGAGTCCGCAAGCGCCTCGGCGCGCGGGGTCCGCTGCCGGGCGCGTCCGGCGGAGCCCGGCCGGTCCGGGCCGCCGCCGGGGGACCGGAGACGTATCTACGCTGAGATCCACCTGAGAGGGGTCCGCGATGAGCGCGGAGCGAGCACAGGGAGGCCGTGGCTGGGTGCGCATCCCGGCCAGCCGCGGGGAGCAGCCGTCGGCCCGGGCGACCGCGGGCACACCGCCCCGGACGGCCGCCGGCACACCGTACGGATGGCGGTCCCCCGGACCCTCCGGGGCCGGCGACCAGCCCTCCATCTACCTCTCCCTCGTCAAGCGCTGGCGGGAGGCCGGACGGACCCTTCCGGGGCATCCTGACGAGGAGTGGGAGCGGCTCATCTCCCAGCCGTGCTGGCCAGGCCGTTAGGTGGTGTGTCTCTCGTGGCAGCGGCGGAGCGCGACGAACCGGAGCGGAGTGCTCCAAGCCCGGTGACCGGGCCGGGGGAGCGGCTCGCGCTCAACGGCATGGGCAGCTTCGAGTGGGACCTGGACGCGGGCACCCTCACCCTGGACGAGGCAGGCCTGGCCGTCTTCGACCTGGAGGCGGCGGAGTTCGACCACACCCCCGGGGGCCTCGGCGCGCGGATCCCGTCCGACGACGCGGCCCGGCTCTCGGAGACCGTGACGGGCGTGCTGGAGTCCGGCGGGTCCACGTACGGCTCGTACTTCACGGTGCGCCGGCGCGACGGCCGTGACCAGTGGACCCACACCACGGGCCGGGTGCTGCGCGACGCGAACGGCCGGCCCGAGCGGATCGCGGGCATCGTCCGGGACACCACGGCCGAGCTCGCGCACGCGACGGTGCTGCGGAAGCTGGAGAACGCCCGCACCCAGCAGGCCGCCATCGTGCAGCGCACCACGGAGGCCCTGTCGCGGGCGGTGACCGTCGACGACGTGACGGCCGCCCTGACCGGCGCGGGCGCGCTCGAGCGGCTCGGGGCGGACGGACTGGCCCTGGGCCTCGTCGAGAACGGCGCCATCAAGATCATCGCGCTGAGCGGGGAAACCCTGGAGATCCTCAGCGAGCGCAAATTCACCCGGCTGGACGGATCGCTGCCGCTCTCGCAGGCCGTCCTCAGCAGGCAGGCACGTTTCGTCACCTCGCTGACCGAACTCGCCGGCGAGTTCCCGCTGCTCGCCGACTACCTGAACCGCATCCGCTACGACGCGGCCGCCTACCTGCCCCTGATCGCCCAGGCCAAGGCCATCGGCGGACTCGTGCTCTTCTACCGCCGGCGCACCGAGTTCAGCCCGGAGGAACGCAACCTGTGCCTGGGACTGGCCGGCATCGTCGCCCAGTCCCTCCAGCGGGCGCTCCTCTTCGACCAGGAACGCGAGTTCGCCACCGGCCTCCAGGCCGCCATGCTGCCCCGCCGCATCCCCGAGATCACCGGCGGCGAGATCGCCGTCCGCTACCACTCCGCGTGGAGCGGACGGGAGGTCGGCGGCGACTGGTACGACGTGATCGCCCTGCCCCGCGACCGCGTCGGCATCGTCGTGGGCGACGTACAGGGCCACGACACCCACGCCGCCGCCATCATGGGCCAGCTGCGCATCGCGCTCCGCGCCTACGCGGGCGAGGGCCACCCCCCGTCCACCGTGCTGGTGCGGGCCTCCCGCTTCCTCGCCGAACTGGACACCGAACGCTTCGCCACCTGCATGTACGCCCAGGTCGACCTGGAGACCGGAGGCGTACGGGCCGTCCGCGCGGGCCACATCGGCCCACTGATCCGGCACACGGACGGGCGTACCGGCTGGCCCAACGTACGGGGCGGACTGCCGCTCGGACTGGCCTCCGTCTTCGAGCACGAGGACTTCCCCGAAACCCGCCTCGACCTGGTGCCCGGCGAGACGCTCGTGCTGTGCACCGACGGCCTCGTGGAAGAACCGGGCACCACCATCACCGCCGGCATGGACGCCCTCGCCCACGCCGTCCGCTCTGGCCCCCAGGGCGCCGGAGCCCTCGCCGACCACCTCTCCGACCGGCTCTGGGAACGCTGGGGCTCCGGGGACGACGTGGCCCTGCTGGTCCTGCGCCGCGCCCCGGACCCCGGCACCCACCGGGCGCCGCGCATCCACCAGTACGTCCACCAGGCCGACCCCGAAGGGCTGTCGGAGGCCCGCTACGCCCTGCGGCAGGCCCTGCGCGACTGGGGGATGCCCGAACTCGCCGACGACGTCGAGCTGGCGGCGGGGGAGCTGCTGGTCAACGCACTCCTGCACACCGACGGCGGGGCGGTGCTGACCATGGAGGTGCTGCCCGAGCCCGTGCGGCGGATCCGCCTGTGGGTCAAGGACCGCTCCAGCGTGTGGCCGCGCAGGCGCACCCCCGGCGAGGCGGCCACCACCGGGCGCGGGCTGCTGCTGGTGGACGCGCTGGCCACGCACTGGGGGGTGGAGTCCCGGGGCGACGGGAAGGCCGTCTGGTGCGAGTTCGACGCCGGAAGCACCCCGCGCGGCACCGGGTGACCGTGCGGTCGCACCGGGTTGCGGGGTGCCGGGGGCGGGGTGATGATGCGGCCATGGAACGGATGCTGGTTCTTCGGGACGTACCGGTTTTCCGGGGCGCCCTCCCGCCTGAGGGAGTACGGTGCGCCGCCTGACCAGGGCCGCGGCCACCGGCGCCGCGGCGGCGCTGGCGGCCCTGCTGCTGGCGGCCGGGGGCCGGACGGTCGTCGACTGGGCGGCCGCGCGGGCGCATACGGACCCCGAATGCAGGACGGTCGCGTTCATGTCGATGACGGGCGTCGTGCCCGAGTGCCGGTAGCGGCGGCTACCGGACCTGCGGCGCCGGCCCTGCTCCCTACCGGTCTCCGATGACCTCGATGTCCTTGCTGTCCTGCGCGACCGTGTCGACGGCGCTCGGCATCAGGCCCGAGAAGTGGATCTCCTGGAGCTCCGCGACGGCCGTGGCGCGGCCCGGGTGGATGCCGCCCGTCAGCGGGCTGCCGGCCACCCATGCGTGCTCGGCACCGTCGCAGACGACCTCGCCCGCACCGATGCTCAGGCGGGATCCGTCCTGGATGACGGTCGCCTTGATCTGCATCGCCCCCGAGGGTGACGCGACCTCGCAGCGGTAGGTCCCGGAAAGGGTGACGGAACCGTCCCCGGCGATATGGGCTTCCGGCCGCACGGAAATCTCCTGATGGAAAACGGTGGCGTGGGCGGCGGTCGTGAACAGGGCCGTCGCGGCCAGAGCGGAGAAGACCCCGAGGGACATTCGGCGGGCAGGGGTACGCATTTTTCCTCCAGGTGAGTGCGGTTGGCGGGATTCCACCGGAAGGCATTGTGCTGGCAATGGGCGGGCGACTCGCTCCGCGGGCTCGTGTCGGTGTGTGCAATTCCCCGCTCGGGCGCGTGAGACTGGCCGGGAGTATTCCCCGCCCCGAAGATCCCCGAAGGGGTTCCCGTATGCGTCAGCCCGTCTCCGTCCTCGCCGCCGCCACCCTGCTGCCCCTCCTGCTGTTCACCGCCACCGCCTGCCAGAGCGCCCCCGAGGGGGCCGCGCCGGCCCCGGCCGCGGCACCCGCCGTCCCCGTCGACGACGGGGTGCCCGGCGCCGACGAGGACCCCTCCGAGCAGGACCGGGCGGGGACGTTGCCCGACGCCGCGAAGGACGCCCATGTGGGTGACTCCGTACGGGTGCAGGGCCATGAGGTGGGCCGCCACCTCCAGGTGGTGCTGGCCGCGTTCGTGGACCCGGCGGTCAGCGTCGAGCCGAACTACCAGCCGCCGGCGGGGAAGCGCTGGGTCGCCGCCTCGATGTCGTTCGTCAACGTCGGCGGGGCCTCGTACGGGGCCCTCGGACGCATGTGGGCGTACGACGGCGCGGGCAAGCGCCACCCGGTGGTGCGCACCGGTGAACTGACGACCGGCAAACCGCTCGTCTTCGATTCCCTCGCGGTCGGTGAGCGGGCCGAAGGGTGGATCGTGTTCGAAATTCCTGAAAACCAGAAGATCGTGCGGCTCCAGTATCGGGACGCGAACATGCAGGCGAATTCCGGAGGGGGTTTCTGGTCGGTCTAGCCCGCCCGGGTGAAAGGCCGTGAAGGAGCCGGGCGCCGGAGCATTAGGGTGCGCGCATGACTTCTACGCAAGCCGAAATCGACCGTACCCGGCTCGGCACCCTTTCCGTGCTCGCCTGGATCGGCGACCCCGCCGAGGGCCACGACATCCCGTACCTGCTCGCCTACACGCTCGGCGACGGGCCGGGGGGCCGGGAGGCGGGCGAGGCGGCCGCCCGCGGGCTGCTGGAGGAGATGGGGCTGCCCATCGGCGACGTGGTCATGGACGGCACCGCGAACCCGCAGAAGTTCGACGTGAAGGTCCTCCTCGCGGACAACCAGATCGCGCTGACCATGCCCGGGCTGAACGCCACCTGCACCGCTCCGGACGAGTGGGTCGCGGCCGCGAAGGAGAGCGGCCAGGCGTACTTCCTGTTCGCGACGCGCGCCTGGCCCGAGGCCGTCCCCGGCAAGCCGGTGAGCGCGGAGGTCCTCCAGGCCTTCGCCGGCGACGAGGAGGTGCTGACCAGCAGCGCCCACTGCGTGGTCACGGTGCAGAGCCTGCAGCGGTAGGCGGTAGGCGGTAGGCGGTAGGCGGCAGCGGCGATAGCGGCGGTTGCACGGGGGCACCGGTCGCAGAGGTGGCACCGGTAACACGATGGCGCCCGTGGCAGCGGTCGCCGGGTCGGCGCCGCCCGTCCACCGGCCCCGTCCCCGGTGGGGTCCCCTCCGCGCCGGCCGCGTCTCGCGCCGGCCCCTGTCCGCGGCAGCCGCCGCCGCGCCTGCGGCGGCCGCCGTGTCCGCGGCCGCCGGGCTCCCAGCCTGCCCGGCGGCCGCCCCCCACGGACACGTGACGCCGGGCAGCCGTGGCCGGTCCGCTCCTGTGTCAGGGGCGTTCGAAGGCGAACCGCAGCGAGCGGACACGGTTGTCGAAGTTCGACCCCGCCAGATCGGGCAGGCCCACCGCGCGCAGCCCCACCGGCCTGGTGAGCAGCTCCCGGAACAGCGCCTTCATCTCCACCCGGGCCAGATGGGCGCCCAGGCAGAAGTGCGGTCCGCCGCCGCCGAAGCCCAGGTGCGGGTTGGGGGAGCGGGTGATGTCGAAGGCGTCCGGGTCGGGGAAGACCGCCTCGTCGCGGTTGGCGGACGCGTAGTACAGCACCACCTTGTCCCCGGGCCGGAACAGGTGCCCGCCCAGCGTGTGTTCGGCGGTCACCGTCCGGCGGAACTGGATGATCGGCGTCGAGTGCCGGATCATCTCGTCCACCGCACCGTCCGCGTACTTCTCGAAGTCCGAGAGCAGCAGTTCCCGTTGGTCGGGGAAGTCGGTCAGCAGGGTCAGCCCGTGGCTGATGGCGTTACGGGTGGTCTCCACCCCCGCCACCATCAGCAGGCTGAAGAAGGCACCCAGCTGGCGGGCGCCGAGCGCCTGACCGTCCACGTTCGCGCGGACCAGGGCCGAGATCAGGTCGTCGGTCGGGTTCTTGCGCCGCTCCCGCCCGATGCCCGCGACCATCCGCTGCATCCGGGCCAGGGCCCGCAGCCCGCGGCCGGGCATCCGCAGCCGGGCGGCCAGGCCGCGCTCCACGCCGATGTTCTCGGAGGCGTGGTCGACCCGGGCGGCGATCTCGGCGCGGTAGCGCTCCGGGATGCCCATCATGTTGCAGATGACCTCCAGGGGCAGCCGGGAGGACACCGCCGAGACGAACTCGTCGGGACGCTCGGCCAGGACGTCGTCCACGATCCGCGCCGCGACCGCGTGGATGTCCGCCTCGGCCGCAGCCAGCAGCCGCGGCGTGAACGCCCGCTGCACGATCTTCCGCAGCTGCGCGTGGTCCGGGCCGTCCAGGTTGACCATGGAGTCCCCGAACAGGGCCCGCACCCACCGGGCCGGCTCCGGCGTCGTGACCCCGGGGGCGCTGGCGAACACCTTCGGCAGCCGGCTCGCCTCCTGCACGTCCGCGTGGCGCACGAGTGCCCAGTGGCCGCCGCCCCCCTCGGGGACGAACGCCGGGGAGTCCAGCGCGCGCAGCCGGGCGAAGGCCGCGAGGCGGTGGGCGGGGGGCCGCTGCCAGAAACCCGGCTCGGCCAGCTCCCCTCCGGGGTCGGTACCGGAGCCGTGCCGTTGAGGAGGGAGTGTCATGGGGGCTGTCTCTTCCTGTCGCCGTTCTGCTGAGCTGCTGAACGGGTCCGGGGGCGCGGGGGTGACGGCCGGGCTCAGACTTCGGCCCCGGCACGGGCGGGCTGCCCGCCGCGCACGGTCAGGGCCATGCCGACCACCACCGTGGCCGTCGCCACCAGCCCCGCGTAGAGGACCGCGTACGAACCGGCCCAGGTGCAGGCCAGCAGCGCGAGGGCCGACACCGGCAGCACCATCTGCTGGGCCGGGCCGCGCTTGAAGTGGCGTGAGTGCAGCAGCCACACCATCAGCAGGAACAGCGCCGACGGGACGGTCACCGCGGCGTTCGCGGCGAGCTGCGAGACGTGCGCCTTGCCGACCGCGTGCTCCACCGCGACCTCGATGCCCGCGCCGATCGCCGCACCCGAGGCGAAGATCAACAGGTGGCCGTAGCCCCACGGGATCGCCTCCCGGTTGGAGGTCAGCCGCTCGTGCATCGGCGCCGCGAAGTAGATCCACCACGCCGCGAAGACGATCAGCAGCCCGCCCGCGGCGATGGGCAGAAGCTCACCCAGCGCCTCGTGCTCGTCGAGCGCCGACTTCACCGCCACCGTGCTCGCCGCGATGGTCTCGCCCAGCACGATGATGGTGAAAAGGCCGTACCGCTCCACGATGTGGTGGGCGTGCCAAGGCGTCTGATGCCCGCGCTCCGCCAGCAGCGGCACCATCAGCTCGGCCACCACCATCACCACGAACAGCCAGCGCTTCGCGGCCTCCGGGGCGAACAGAAGCCCCACCCAGCCCGCCTGACACACGACCAGCCCCACCGCGTACTTCAGCGCCGCCGAACGCGCCTCACCGCTCTCCCCGGCCGCCGCGCGCAGCCACTGCGCGGTGAGCGCCACCCGCATGATCAGGTAGCCGATGACGGCCACCGTCCAGTC
The DNA here is from genome assembly GCF_055569445.1 of Streptomyces sp. NPDC029122. Classification (NCBI taxonomy): domain Bacteria; kingdom Bacillati; phylum Actinomycetota; class Actinomycetes; order Kitasatosporales; family Streptomycetaceae; genus Streptomyces; species Streptomyces sp. NPDC029122. Next base: position 51,606 of record NZ_JBVHWK010000008.1, read on the forward strand.
GTTTTCGTCGAAGGCCCGGCTCACCCCCGCCGCGTAGACGAGCACACCGGCGATCTGCACCAGCGTCGCGATCCGGTACGGCACGTCGTCGCAGTCGTAGGCGGAGGCGAACCACGTGAAGTTCATCCACGCCCACCACACCCCGAAGAAGACGAAGGCGTACCCGATCACCCCCGTCCCCGGGTGGCCCTCCGCCAGCGCGTGCACCAGCCGCGCCCCCGCCTGGGCGATCGCGACGACGAAGCAGAGGTCGAAGAACAGCTCCAGCGAGGTCGCCGTCCGGTGCCCCTCGTCGCGGCTGCGGGCGGTCATCGGTACGTACGTCATACCGCCCAGCACACCAGGGCCCGCCACCACGACCGGCGAGGCGCGCGGCCGACGGCCCCCGGGTACCCCGGGCGGGCCCGTCCCGGCCCGCCGACGACCGGTCGCCGGTCTGCACGCGCTGATCAAGAACAATTTCGAGACGCAGGGCGACCACGCCACCACCTACGCCTGGACCGGACCGTTCCTCGGCGCGCTCATGCGCCGGGCCGGCGGCCGGCTCTCCGGCAGGACCGGCGGCGCGAGAGTGACCATGCTGTCCTTCGTCGGCACGGCCGCGGCCCTGGTCGTCGTGATCTTCGCGCTGCCGTCCGGCGGCGACCAGGGAAGCTTCCGGGCGTTCTTCACCGGCTTCCTGGCGGCCTCCGCCTTCTCCGGACCGGGCAACGGCTCGACCTTCCGGCAGATCCCGGTGATCTTCCGCGAGCAGCACGTGCGCCAGGCGGAGGACCAGGGCCCCCAGGCGCAGGCGGCCGCTCTGAAGCAGTCGGAGAGGGAGGCGTGTGCCGTCACCGGCTTCTCCTCCGCCATCGCCGCCTACGGCTTCTTCGTTCCCGCGATGTTCGCCGTCGTGGCGGTCACCCGCGCCCCGTGGCTGTTCACCGGCTGACCGGAGCGACGACAAGGACCCGGGCCGGGGGCGCGGACGGCCGTACCCTTGAGGCATGAGCACCGCCCCAGCCTCCGACCCGCAGTCCCCGAAGCCCGAAGCCGGGGCGAAGCCCGAGACGAAGCCGAAGCCCAGGCCGAAGCTGGTCTTCGACGACCCGCTGGACCAGCAGTCGTCCGACGACACCGACCGGGGCTGGGGCGAGCGGCCGCCCGCCGGAGGGAGTACGGGCGACTTGGCCCGCTTCCTCGACGAGAAGCCCCCGCACCACATCTGACCTTCCCCGGCGGTCAGAAGGCGTCGCGCGCTCCCTGAGTGCTCCCCGACGCCGGCATGCGCTCGCCGTTCCCGCTCCGCTGCGAGACCAGGACGTCGCGGATGTCCTTGAGCACCTCCAGCTCGGTGATCTCCATGCTTTCCTGCACGCCCTCCTTGGCCTTGCGGCGCGCTTCCACCCTGGCGAGGTACTTCGCCATGGGCAGGACCATCAGGAAGTACACGACCGCCGCGGTGATCAGGAAGCTGAGCGCCGCGTTGAGCACCGAGCCCCACATGATGTTGACGCCGGTCGGCTCGCCCTTCGCGTCGACCCCACAAGGTGCCTTCAGACACGAGGTGTAGACATCCAGGTTCTTGGTGCCGATGGCGCCCACGAGCGGGCTGATGATCCCCTTGACGATCGAGTTCACGATGTTCGTGAACGCCGCGCCGATGACCACGGCCACCGCCAGGTCGACCACGTTCCCGCGCATCAGGAAGGCCTTGAAGCCCGCCAGTACGCTCTCCCTCTTCTTCTCGCTCACCACTGAGCCTTTCCTTGTGCCTGCTATAGACGGAGCTAACGGTTCCGAAAGCTACGGCAGTCACCGCACGGCGTGTCCAATCAGCGCCCTCTCCAGGGCGACTTGACTGCTCCTCAGTGCGAATCAGCACAGCGCCACCGCCAGCCGCGCCACAGCTCCCGCCCCCATGAGGGCGCGCGCCGTCTCCCGGGGCACGGACAGCACCACCAGCGCGCCACCGTCCCCGACGCCCGCCTCGGCGGCGGGCACCTCGGCGACCCGGGCACCCGTCGCCACCACCCTGGGCGGCCCGCCGCGCTCCGCCGCGACCACGTCGACCCGGTCCCCGGCACGCAGCAGCCGCACCGTCCCGGCGTCCGCGATGCGCACGGGCGCCGACACCATCCGTACCGCCGCGGGCGCCGGTTTCACCGCGGGCGCGGCCGCGGGCGCCCCCCGGGACGCCCGCGCGTCCGTTCCGCCCACGGCCAGGGCAGCAGCCACCACGGCCAGCCCGGCCGAGGCGACCCGCCGCCGACGGCGCACCGCGCGCCGCAGCCGGCCTCCGGCCCGGCCCACACGGAGCGGGGGAAAGGGAGGCACGGGACGTCCGGGGGGACACGTGGAAGAGCAGACGGGACGCGAACCCCCGGGGGCGGAAGCGGGGGACACGGAAACCGGGGACGGGGAAACCGGGGACGAGGGAGAGGTCCTGGACATGATGAACACCGCCAAGCTGGTCGTGGTCCGGCGTCCGGGCCCACTGCCCGGACTCCCTCACGATCCGCCTCCCCGCCAGGCCCCGCTCCGACCTGTGGACAATCCCCAGGCTGTGGACAACGCCGTCACCCCCAGGGGTCAGCGCCCCGTCGGGACCTGGCAGGCATCCGAGAAACCCTGGCTGGTCAGACCGAAAGCGCTGTTGACCCGCGAGCGCCAGTTCTCCAGCGCGACCACGGCCGTGAGCTCGACGAACGCGGCCTCGCCGAGCCGGGAGATCAAATCGGCGGCCAGCTCGTCCGTGACCGCCGGCTCGGTCTCGGTCATCGCCTCGGCGTACTCCATGACCAGCAGCTCCAGCTCGGTGAACACCTCGCGCGACTCCCGCCACCGCGGCACCCGCTCGATCTTCTCCGGCGAGAACCCCTTCTCGTGGCCCTCCCAGTAGCCGAAGTCCATGCACCACGAGCAGTTGATGCGCGCGGCCGAAGCCATCACCGCCAGGTGCTTGAGGCCGGCGTCGAGCTTGTTCCACTTCGCGGCCTGCTGCTCCAGGCGGACGTACGAGAACAGCACGCGCGAGTTGTGGCCGTACGCCTGACCCGGGTCGAGCACCTTGCCGTACGTGCGGCGCGAGTACCAGGCGCCGAGGCGCATGAGCAGGGTGCGGGGCGGGGTGAGCGAGATGCGCGGCATGACGGGCCTCTTCCGGCGCGGGGGGTCCCGGTGACCCCTTCGCCATGGAGACAGGACAGCCCGGCGGAATGTGACACCGCCCCGGAGGTTCTTCCGCCGGGCTGTGCGCGGGGCCGGGTGCCCGGGGTGCCGGGGGAGCGCCCGGAAAGCCTCCGGGGCCACCCCACCGGCACGCCTGAAGCCCCCGCCGGCCCCGCCTCAAGGACGGGACATGAGCCCCGAGCGGGCCCGACAGGGCTCAAGCGCTCCTCAGCCAGTGCTACGGCAGTTCGATGCCCAGGTCCCAGCCGTCGTGGGCGTGCGTGCACAGGCAGTCTCGCGCTTCGGTCGCCGGCAGCGCCGCCACCGCGTCGAAGAGGACCTCCCGCAGCCGGCCGACGTTCTCGCCGAACACCTTGAGGACCTCCGTGTGGGACACGCCCTCACCCGTCTCGGCGCCCGCGTCCAGGTCCGTGACCAGCGCCATGGACGTGTAGCAGAGCCCCAGCTCGCGCGCGAGCACCGCCTCGGGGTGCCCGGTCATGCCGACCACCGACCAGCCGGCGGCCGCGTGCCACCGCGACTCCGCCCGCGTCGAGAACCTCGGCCCCTCCACGACCACCATGGTGCCGCCGTCCACCGGCTCCCACTCCCGCCCCCGCGCCGCCGCGAGCGCCACCGACCGGCCCGCCGGGCAGTACGGATCGGCGAAGGTGGTGTGCACGACGTTCGGGACGGTGCCGTCGGGCAGCGGCTCGCCGTCGAAGAAGGTCTGCACCCGGGACTTCGTACGGTCGACCAGCTGGTCCGGCACCAGCAGCGTGCCCGGCCCGTACTCCGCCCGCAGACCGCCGACCGCGCAGGGGCCCAGCACCTGGCGGACGCCGACCGCACGCAGGGCCCACAGGTTGGCCCGGTAGTTGATCTTGTGTGGCGGCACGGTGTGGCTGCGCCCGTGCCGCGGCAGGAACGCGACCTGCCGTCCGGCCAGCTCGCCCACGTACAGGGAGTCGCTCGGGGGCCCGTACGGCGTTTCCACCTGGATCTCGGAGACGTCCTCCAGGAAGGAGTAGAAGCCCGACCCGCCGATTACACCGATCTCTGCGTTCACCATGGCCTCACCCTAACGGGGGACGCACAAGGCCCCGCCGCCCAAGAGGGCGAGCGGGGCCTTGCGGCGAAAGCGGAAGACGTACGGGATCAGGCGGCAGAAGTGGAGCTGCTGCCCGTGCTCGAGGTCGCCGAGGAGGTCGAAGCGGCCGGGGCGGCGGCGGTCGACGTCGCCGTGGACGACGAGGACGGCTTCGAGGCAGGGGTGCTGCTCGACGAGGCGCCACGGCTGTCGTTCCGGTAGAAACCGGAACCCTTGAAGACGATGCCGACCGCGGAGAACACCTTCTTGAGGCGTCCGTCGCAGCTCGGGCACACGGTCAGTGCCTCGTCCGTGAACTTCTGCACGGCCTCGAGGCCCTCACCGCACTCGGTGCACTGGTACTGGTAGGTCGGCACGAATTTCCTCCTGGCACTCTCACTCAATGAGTGCTAACGACGCTCCATGGTGACGTATTCCGGCGGATCAGTCCACCGTCACGGGCGTGCGGTGACCGATCCCACGCTCGTTCGCCGTGCCGCGGGCGGCCGGCGCGGACGAGTTCACGATCCGACTCGGAGCCTTCGGAGCCAGCTTCGCGCGCAGCGCCACCAGAGTGACGAGGGCGAGGGCCGTGGCGACCAGCGGCACCAGGAAGCCGTACGAGGACCCGTGCGCGTCCGTCAGGCGGCCGGCCAGGGTCACGGCGGCGGCCTGCCCGAAGGCGACCGCTCCGGTCAGCCAGGTGAAGGCCTCGGTCCGCGACGCGGCCGGGATCAGCTGCTCGATCATGGTGTAGCCGGTGATCAGCGCGGGGGCGATGCACAGGCCGACGACCAGGCCGAGCGCGCCCAGCAGGACCATGGAGTGCACGGCCCACAGCAGGGAGGCGGCGGCGGTCAGGCCGATGTAGCCCAGGATCAGGCGGCGGCGCGGGCCGATCTTCCAGGCGACGGCGCCCATCGTGATGCCGGCGATCATGTTGCCGGCCGCGAAGATGCCGTACAGCAGGCCGTTGGCGCCCGGGTTGCCGATCTCGTTGGAGAAGGCGGCGAGCGAGACCTGCATGCCGCCGAAGACGGCGCCGATGCCGATGAAGGCGACGATCAGGACGCGCAGGCCGGGGAAGGACAGCGCGGACTGGTGCTTGCCGCCGGTCTCCGACTGCGGGGCGACCTTCGGCTCGGTGGCGCGCTGCGCGGCGAAGAACAGGCCGCCGAGCAGGGTCAGGGCCGCCTCGGTCGCGAGACCGGCGGCCGGGTGGACGCCGGTGCACAGGGCGGTGGCGAGCACCGGGCCGACGACGAAGGTGAACTCGTCGGTGACGGACTCGAACGCGGCGGCCGTCGGCAGCAGCGGGGAGCCCTCGAGCTTGGCGGCCCAGCGGGACCGGACCATGGGGCCGACCTGCGGGACGGAGGCGCCTGCCGGGACGGCGGCCAGCGCGAGCGCCCACAGCGGGGCACCGAGGAGCGCCAGCGCGGTCAGCGCGGAGACCGCGGTGGCGTGGGCGAGGACGACCGGCAGCAGGACGGCGCTCTGGCCGCGGCGGTCGGTGAACTTGCCCATGACCGGCGCGAACAGGGCCATGGAGACGCCGGTGACTGCGGCGACGATTCCCGCGTCACCGTAGGAGCCGGTGGAGTGCTGGACGAGCAGCAGGATGCTGATGGTCAGCATGCCGAACGGCAGGCGGGCGGCGAAGCCGGGGAGGACGAAGGAGAGGGCGCCGGGTGTGCGCAGCAGCTGTCCGTAGCCGGGTCGGGCGGACGTGTCGGTCGTGACCGCGGATGTCACGGCCTGGCCTTTCCGCTGCCTGGTAGAGCGTCCCCGTCTGCGGACGGCGGGCCGCCTTGTGAGCGACCGCACCCGTACATGTGGGAGCCCCGAGAGCTGTCCTCTTGCGCAGAACCGAGTGATACCTGGGCGCCCACTGCGGGAGGGTGCCACGGCCGCTTTGCGGTCGCGCCAGCTCTGCGTCAGGCAGAGTTGGTTCGATGTGGTGTGCCTTCATCGTACAGGGAAACCCACTACCACGCCCTGTGATTACGGCGACAAGGTATGTCTTCACCTGCGATTAACTGGAACTTTGCATTCCGTGCCCGATGAAATGGGTGCAAGTCCAGCCGTAGGGCAGTGAAAATGGCCGAATTAGAACGCCGCTCTAACGAAAAATGATCACTTGAGCGGCGCTCCGACCCTCATTCGCTACTCACAGTGACGTTCCGCCACCGGTTCCCAGCCACCCCGCCAGCTTGCCTCCGCGCGCGACCGCCCGCAGCCGCGCCTCCGCCGCGTCCCGCACCGGATCCGTGGCCACCACCAGCAGCTCGTCCCCGCGCCGCAGCACGGTCGTCGGAGACGGGACGAAGCTCTTCGCGTCCCGGACCACCAGCGTCACCGACGCCCCCGCCGGCAGTCGCAGCTCGCCGACCTCCACGCCGTGCATCCGGGAGGCGGCCGGAATGGCGAAGGACAGCAGGTGCCCGCGCAGCTTCTCCAGCGGCGCCGACTCGATCCCGAGGTCCGAGGCTCCCTCGTCGGTGTCGCCCAGGTTCAGCTTGCGCGCCAGCCACGGCAGGGTCGGCCCCTGCACCAGCGTGTAGACGACCACGAGCACGAACACGATGTTGAAGACCCGGTCGCTGCCCTCGATCCCCGTCACCAGCGGAATCGTCGCCAGGATGATGGGTACGGCGCCGCGCAGACCGGCCCACGACATCAGGGCCTGCTCCTGCCAGGGGATCCGGAAGGGCAGCAGGCTGAGGAAGACCTCCAGCGGCCGCGCCACCATCGTCAGCACCAGTCCGATGATCACCGCGGGCCAGAAGTCGTTCACCAGCTCGTGCGGGGTCACCAGCAGCCCCAGCAGCACGAACATGCCGATCTGCGCGATCCAGCCGAGCCCGTCCGCGAACCCGCGCGTGGCCGGCCAGTGCGGCAGCTTCGCGTTCCCCAGCACCATCGCCGCCAGGTACACCGCGAGGAACCCGGAGCCGTGCGCCATCGCGCCGGCCGCGTACGCGGTCACGGCTATCGCCATCACCGCGATCGGGTAGAGGCCCGAGGCGGGCAGTGCCACGTGCCGCAGGCCGTACGCCCCCAGGAAGCCCACCGTCAGGCCGATCGCGGCGCCGATCGCCAGCTCCAGCGCGATCTTGCCGAGCAGTACGTACCACTCGTCCACCGGCCCGACCGCCGCCAGGGACACCACCAGGATGACGACCGGAGCGTCGTTGAAGCCTGACTCGGCCTCCAGTACACCCGTCACCCGCGACGGCAGCGGAACCTTGCGCAGGACGGAGAAGACGGCCGCCGCGTCGGTCGAGGAGACGACCGCGCCGATCAGCAGCGCCTGACGCCATTCCAGTCCGACCAGGTAGTGCGCGCCCGCCGCCGTGACCCCCACGCTGACCGCGACACCGAGCAGCGACAGGACCACCGCCGCCGGCAACGCGGGTCTGATCTCTTTCCACTTGGTGCCCAGACCACCCTCGGCGAGGATGACGACGAGCGCCGCATAACCGATGACCTGCGTCAGCTCGGCGTTGTCGAATACGACGTTGCCGATGCCGTCCTGGCCTATCGCGACGCCTATGCCGAGGTAGATGAGCAGGCTGGGGAGGCCGCTGCGTGAGGAGATGCGCACCGCCGCGACGGCGACGAGCAGCACGAGCGAACAGACCAGCAGGAGCTCATTGAGCGTGTGGACAGTCAGCGGGCGGCCCTTTCCTCAGAGCGTGCCTGGTGGATCTTTCCTCCGGCGGCGCATTCGGCAAGTACTTCGTTACCTTACCTAATCTTTGACGCGCTCTTTACGCGATACCCACATTGTGAAACGCCTGATGCCGCCTGTCCTACGGACCTCGACCCCTGGCGGATCAACGAAGGCGGTCCTGCGCCTATGGTTGCTCCCAGCAATCCCAGGACCACCCTGCCCCTCTAAGGACAGCGATGCCCGCCAATGAATCCGGACCTTCCGTCAAGAAGAAGGGACGACGCGCACGCATGCTCGTGCTCGTCATGGTCCTGGCGCTCTTGGCGGGCCTCGGCTACGGCGCGTACTGGAGCGTGGACACCGTGCGCGCCTCCTTCCCGCAGACGACCGGCTCCCTCAAGGTCCCAGGCCTGACCGGGACCGTCGAAGTGAAGCGCGACGAGCACGGCATTCCGCAGCTCTACGCCGACCACGACGAGGACCTCTTCCGCGCGCAGGGCTTCGTGCACGCGCAGGACCGGTTCTGGGAGATGGACGTGCGCCGTCACATGACCTCCGGCCGGCTGTCGGAGATGTTCGGCTCCGGCCAGGTCGAGACCGACGCCTTCCTGCGCACCCTCGGCTGGCGCCACGTCGCGCAGGAGGAGTACGACAAGAAGCTCTCGCCGGAGACGAAGAAGTACCTCCAGGCCTACGCCGACGGGGTCAACGCGTACCTGAAGGGGAAGTCCGGCAAGGACCTCTCCGTCGAGCACGCCGCCCTCAAGCTGACCGACGGCTACAAGCCGGCGCAGTGGACGCCGGTGGACTCGGTGGCCTGGCTCAAGGCGATGGCCTGGGACCTGCGCGGCAACATGCAGGACGAGATCGACCGCTCGCTGATGACGAACAAGCTCTCGCAGGCGCAGATCGACGAGCTCTACCCGCCGTACCCCTTCGACCGGAACAAGCCGGTCGTCGAGGGCGGCACCGTCGCGGGCGGCAAGTACGCGCCCCAGGGCACCCCCGGCGCCGGCTCGTCCGGCACCGGCAGGGGCACCGGCACCGGTACCGGAACGGGCACGGGAACCACGCCGGGCACCGGCACCGGCTCGGCTTCCGGCACCGGCTCGCAGACCACCCCCAACGGTGGCACCGCCACCGGCCTCGCCGGCAACGCCACCGCCCAGGGCGCGACCGTCGGCCTGCGCACGCAGCTCGGCGCCCTCGCCAAGACCCTGGACGAGATCCCGGCCATCCTCGGCCCCAACGGCAGCGGCATCGGATCGAACTCCTGGGTCATCTCGGGCCAGCACACGACCACCGGCAAGCCGCTCCTCGCGAACGACCCGCACCTGTCCCCGCAGCTGCCCTCGGTCTGGTACCAGATGGGCCTGCACTGCCGCGCCGTCTCGCCGCAGTGCCAGTACGACGTGGCCGGCTACACCTTCTCGGGCATGCCCGGCGTGGTCATCGGCCACAACGCCGACATCGCCTGGGGCATGACCAACCTCGGCGCCGACGTGACCGACCTCTACCTGGAGCAGGTCCGTCCCGAGGGCTACGTCTACGACAACAAGATCGTCCCCTTCACCACCCGTGAAGAGGAGATCAAGGTCGCGGGCGGCAAGAGCAAGAAGATCACCGTCCGCACCACCAACAACGGACCGCTGATCTCCGACCGCAGCGACGAACTCGAGACCGTCGGCGCCCGCGCCCCCGTCCCCAGCTCGGCCCCGGACCGCGGCAACGGCTACGCCGTCGCCCTGCGCTGGACCGCCCTGGACCCGGGCAAGTCGATGGACGCGGTGTTCAAGCTCGACCGGGCCAAGGACTTCAACAGCTTCCGCGCCGCGGCGGCCGACTTCGAGGTCCCCTCGCAGAACCTGATCTACGCCGACAACAAGGGCGCGAACGGCAACATCGGCTACCAGGCCCCGGGCCGCATCCCGATCCGCAACCAGGGCGACGGCCGCCTGCCGGCGCCCGGCTGGGACCCCAAGTACGCCTGGAAGGGCGGCCGGGACGGCAACGCCGGCTACATCCCGCAGAACGAGATGCCCTGGGAGCTCAACCCGGCGCGCGGCTACATCGTCACCGCCAACCAGGCCGTCACCGAGTCCGGCACCGGCGCCGGCAAGTACCCGTACGTGCTGACCACGGACTGGGGCTACGGCGCCCGGAGCCAGCGGATCAACGACCTCATCGAGGCGAAGACCAAGGACAACGGCAAGATCTCCACCGACGACATGCGGACCATGCAGATGGACAACAGCAGCGAGATCGCCGCGCTGCTGACCCCGATGCTGGCCAAGATCCCGGTCTCGGACCCGGACGTGCGTTCGGCGCAGAAGCTGCTCGAGGGCTGGAACTACACGCAGGAGCCCGACTCCGCGGCGGCCGCGTACTTCAACGCGGTCTGGCGCAACATCCTCAAGCTGGCCTTCGGCGACAAGATGCCGAAGGAGCTGCGGGTCGAGGGCAGCTGCATGAACGTCAGCGAGGAGAGCACCGGCCCGAACGACGACCTCACCAAGACGGTCCGCGAGTGCGGTACGCGCGGCCCCGACTCGGCGCAGCCGGACGGCGGCGACCGCTGGTTCGAGGTGGTCCGCCGGCTGGTCAAGGACGAGAAGTCGCCGTGGTGGCAGGCCACCCCGAAGACCGTCCACGACAAGCCGATCAAGACCCGTGACGAGCTCTTCGCGCGGGCCATGGAAGACGCCCGCTGGGAGCTGACGGCCAAGCTCGGCAAGGACCAGTCGACCTGGAGCTGGGGCCGGCTGCACCAGCTGACGCTGAAGAACCAGACGATCGGCAAGGAGGGCCCGGGCTTCATGCAGTGGGTCCTCAACCGAGGCCCCTGGAACCTGGGCGGCGGCGAGGCCACCGTCAACGCGACCGGCTGGAACGCCTCCAGTGGCTACGAGGTCACCTGGGTGCCGTCGATGCGGATGATCGTGAACCTCGGCGACCTGGACAAGTCCCGGTGGATCAACCTGACCGGTGCCTCGGGTCACGCGTACAACGGCACGTACACGGACCAGACGGCGTTGTGGGCCAAGGGCGAACTGCTGGAGTGGTCCTTCGGGAAGGACGCCGTCGACAAGTCGACAGTGGACACCCTGACGCTCAAGCCGTGATCACGGGACCACGGCGGCGTCGGCTGATCGGCTCATCCGCCGATCGGCCGATGGGCTGATCGGCTCATAGCGCGATCGGCTCGTGGGCCGATCACGCGGTGAAGCGCACCACACCCGACGGGGTGGCCACCGCCTGCACGGGGTGGTCGTGCGGTTCCTCCGGGACCCGCGCGACCACCTCTTCGTCGTACAGGAGCACCACCAGCGCGGGATGCGCGCCGGCGCGCTCCAGGCGCGCGAGCACCCGGTCGTACGAGCCCCCGCCGCGGCCCAGCCGCATCCCGCGCCCGTCCACCGCGAGCCCGGGCAGCAGCACGGCGTCGGCGCCGGTCACGGCGTCCGGGCCGAGCGGGGCGCCGGAGGGCTCCAGCAGCCGCATCTTGCCCGGGTGCGCGGCTTCGGCGAGGCTGTCCGGGCCCTCGTACGCGGCCCAGTCCAGGTCGTTGTCGGGCAGCAGCAGGGGCAGCAGCACCCGCTTGCCGGCCGCCCGCAGCGCGTCGAGCAGCTCGCGGGTGCCCGGTTCCGCGCCGACGGAGACGTACGCCGCGACCGTGCGCGCGCCGGCCAGCTCCGGCAGGGTGAGCGCGGACCGGGAGAGCGCGCGGGCCGCCGCGTCGCGGGCCCCGGGGGACAGGGCGCGGCGGGCGGAAAGGAGTTCCCGGCGCAGGGATGCCTTTTCGGGTACGAACGGGTGGTTCCCGGGCGAGTTCTGTACCACGGTCTCGTCACAATTCCTTTCACATATGGATCAAGTCGGACATATTCACCAGAACCGCGCTGAGCGCGCAGCGTGACCCACTATCGTTCTGCCCATGATTCAGTCGCACCCAGTGATCAAGAAGGCCGTTATCCCGGCCGCGGGGCTCGGCACTCGGTTCCTTCCGGCGACCAAGGCGACCCCGAAGGAAATGCTCCCGGTCGTGGACAAGCCGGCGATCCAGTACGTCGTCGAGGAGGCCGTATCGGCCGGCCTGGACGACGTACTCATGATCACAGGCCGTAACAAGCGGCCCCTCGAGGACCACTTCGACCGGAACTACGAGCTCGAGTCGGCTCTGATCGCCAAGGGTGACGACGACCGGCTGAAGAAGGTGCAGGAGTCCAGCGACCTGGCCACCATGCACTACGTCCGCCAGGGCGACCCGCGCGGTCTGGGCCACGCCGTCCTGTGCGCCGAGCCGCACGTCGGCAACGAGCCCTTCGCCGTCCTCCTCGGCGACGACCTGATCGACCCGCGCGACCCGCTCCTGCGCCAGATGGTCGACGTCCACGCCGCCACCGGCGGCACCGTCATCGCGCTGATGGAGGTCGACCCCTCCAACGTGCACCTCTACGGCTGCGCCGCCGTCGAGCCGACCGGCGAGGACGGCGTCGTCCGGGTCACCGGACTCGTCGAGAAGCCGGAGCCGGCCGAGGCGCCCAGCAACTACGCGGTCATCGGACGCTATGTCCTCAACCCCGCGATCTTCGGCATACTGCGGGAGACCGAGCCGGGCCGCGGTGGGGAGATCCAGCTCACCGACGCCCTGCAGAAGCTGGCCGCCGACGACAGCGTGGGCGGCCCGGTGCACGGCGTGGTCTTCCGAGGCCGCCGCTACGACACCGGGGACCGGGGTGACTACCTGCGGGCCATCGTCCGACTCGCGTGCGAACGTGAGGACCTTGGCCCGGAGTTCCGCACCTGGCTTCACCGTTACGTCACGGAGGAGATGTAGCACCTTGAGCAGTTCCGCACCGCAGGACGCCGGCCGGCACCGTCTGTGGTCGGTGGACGAGCACCTCGCGGACGTCCTCACCGCCGTCCGGCCGCTGGAGCCCATCGAGCTCCAGCTGCTGGACGCCCAGGGCTGTGTCCTGGTCGAGGACGTCACCGTGCCCGTCGCCCTGCCGCCCTTCGACAACAGCTCCATGGACGGGTACGCCGTCCGCACGGCCGACGTCCAGGGTGCGAGCGAGGAGTTCCCCGCGGTGCTCGCCGTCATCGGCGACGTGGCGGCGGGCAGCGGCGAGCTGCCCACCGTCGGCCCCGGCCAGGCCGCCCGCATCATGACCGGTGCCCCGCTGCCGCCCGGCGCGGAAGCCGTCGTACCGGTCGAGTGGACCGACGGCGGCACGGGCGGCGGCGCCGCCTCCGGAATGACCCCGGCCAGTGCCGCGCCCGAGGGCGCGGAGGGCGAGGTGCGCGTCCACCGCGCGGCCGAGGCGCGGGCGCACGTGCGCCCGCGCGGAAGCGACGTACAGGCCGGCGACCTGGCGCTGGCCGCCGGCACCGTCCTCGGCCCGCCGCAGATCGCACTGCTGGCGGCGATCGGCCGCGGCACCGTACGGGTCCGGCCGCGCCCGCGCGTGGTCGTCCTGTCCACCGGCAGTGAGCTGGTCCAGCCGGGTGAGGCGCTGGCCCCCGGGACGATCTACGACTCCAACAGCTTCGCGCTGGCCGCCGCCGCCCGCGACGCCGGCGCCATCGCCTACCGCGTCGGCGCGGTCGCCGACGACGCCGACACCCTGCGCTCCACCATCGAGGACCAGCTGATCCGGGCCGACCTGATCGTCACCACGGGCGGGGTCAGCGTCGGCGCGTACGACGTGGTGAAGGAGGCCCTGGCCGCCACCGGGACCGGCGCCGACGGCGGGCCCTCGGGCGGCGGCGTCGACTTCCGCAAGCTCGCCATGCAGCCCGGCAAGCCGCAGGGCTTCGGCACCGTCGGCCCCGACCACACCCCGCTGCTGGCCCTGCCCGGCAACCCGGTGTCCTCGTACGTCTCCTTCGAGCTGTTCGTGCGCCCCGCGATCCGGGCGCTCATGGGCCTGCCGAAGTCCGAGGTCTCCCGGCGCAGCGTGCGCGCCGTGCTGAAGGCCGACAAGCCGCTCGGCTCCCCGGCGGCCCGCCGTCAGTTCCTGCGCGGCAAGTACGACGCCGCGGCCGGGACGGTCGCCCCGGTCGGCGGATCCGGCTCGCACCTGATCGCCGCGCTGGCGCACGCCGACTCGCTGATGGTCGTACCGGAGGACGTCACCTCGGTGGAACCCGGGGCCGAGCTGGAAGTGATCCTGCTCGGCTGATCAGGGCCCGGTGCGGGTAGCGTGTTGCATCACACAGGCCCCAGGCTCCAGGGGGCCCGGAGCGGGAGCGGCACGCAGATATGAGTACGCAGAGCAGGCTGACGCACATCGACGAGGCCGGCGCGGCCCGGATGGTCGACGTCTCCGAGAAGGACGTCACCACCAGGACGGCGCGCGCCAGCGGACGCGTCCTGGTCTCGCCGCGGGTGATCGAGCTGCTGCGCGGCGAGGGCGTGCCGAAGGGCGACGCCCTCGCCACGGCCCGCATCGCCGGGATCATGGGGGCCAAGAAGACCCCCGATCTGATCCCGCTCTGCCACCCGCTCGCGGTGTCCGGGGTGAAGGTGGACCTGAAGGTCGCCGACGACGCCGTCGAGATCCTCGCCACCGTCAGGACCACCGACCGTACGGGCGTCGAGATGGAGGCGCTGACGGCGGTCGCCGTCGCCGGCCTGACCGTGATCGACATGGTGAAGGCCGTCGACAAGGGCGCGGTCATCACCGACGTCCGGGTGGAGGAGAAGACCGGCGGCAAGTCCGGCGACTGGAGCCGCGCGTGACGCCCCCGCGCGGTGGCGAGGTGCACAGCCACGTGCCGCCGGAGACCGGCGGGGCCCCGGCGGCGGGGCGGCCCGCCCCCGAGGCGCCCGTGGGGCGGGCTCTGGTCGTCACCGCCTCCAACCGCGCCTCCCAGGGCGTGTACGCCGACAAGGGCGGCCCGCTGCTGGCCGGCGGGCTGGAGAAGCTCGGCTTCACGGTGGACGGTCCGCGCGTGGTCCCGGACGGCGACCCCGTCGAGCGGGCGCTGCGCGAGGGCGTGGCCGCCGGCTACGACGTCATCCTGACCACCGGCGGCACCGGCATCTCGCCGACCGACCGCACCCCGGACGCCACCGGCCGGGTGCTGGACTACGAGATCCCGGGCATTCCGCAGGCCATCCGCGCGGAGGGCCTGGCCAAGGTGCCCACCGCCGCCCTGTCGCGGGGGCTGGCGGGTGTGGCAGGGCGCACCCTCATCGTGAACCTGCCCGGTTCCACGGGCGGTGTGAAGGACGGCCTCGCGGTGCTGTCGCGGATCCTGCCGCACGCCGTCGACCAGATCCGGGGCGGAGACCATCCCAGACCTGACGCGGCGGCCGGGAGCCCGAGCTGAACGGCCCCTCCTGGCCGGTGGTGCTGACGGACGGCGATGTCACGCTCCGGCCGATAAAGCTGCGGGACCAGCGCGCCTGGCGCGAGGTCAACCAGCGCAACCGGGACTGGCTGCGGCCGTGGGAGGCGACGATCCCGCCGCCCACGCCGTGGGGGCCGGTGATCCACCGGCCGACGTACCGGCAGATGGTCCGCCACCTGCGGGCGGAGGCGCACGCGGGGCGGATGCTGCCCTTCGTCATCGAGTACCGGGGGCGCCTGGTCGGCCAGCTGACGGTCGCCGGGATCACCTGGGGCTCGATGTGCGCCGCCCATGTGGGCTACTGGGTGGACCGGGACGTGGCCGGCCGGGGGGTGATGCCGACGGCGGTCGCGCTCGCGGTGGACCACTGCTTCCAGAAGGTCGGGCTGCACCGGATCGAGGTGTGCATCCGCCCCGAGAACGGACCCAGCCGCCGGGTCGTGGAGAAGCTCGGGTTCCGTGAGGAGGGGCTGCGGCCGCGTTATCTGCATATCGACGGGGCGTGGCGCGACCACCTGGTCTTCGCGCTGACGGCGGAGGAGGTTCCGCAGGGGCTGCTGCGCCGCTGGCACCGGAGGCGCAAGCGGGAAAGCCCGCCGTCGACGCCCGCGTAAAAGCAGGTAATCGCAAAAGCGTTCGAATTTATGCCCGGCTCGCCCATAACCTGATCCGAAGAATCACAAAAAAAGTCGGTGATATCAGCCGGATCGTGCGACACACCGGCCCAATTGGCTGATCCCCTCGGCCGCGCCCCTCTACGGTGTGAGGTGTGAGCAGCAGCGGCCTCATCTACGCAGTCATCGTCGGGGCCTGGGCCGCCTACTTGGTGCCCATGTGGCTCCGGAGGCAGGACGAGCTGAACGAAGCGCGTCCGACGGAACGCTTCTCCACCGCCATCCGGCTGCTTTCCGGCCGGGCGGGAATGGAGCGCCGTTACGCCAAGGGGCTGCGTGAGCGCGGTGAGGATCAGGCTGAGGCCCAGCCCCACGCCGACCCGGAAGCGGCGACGGAAACGGTGAACTCCGTGGACGCCGACGCCCGGGCCATCGGCGTACCCCCGACCAGGGTGGAACTGAGATCGGCCGAGGCCGAGCGGGCCCGCCGCCAGCAGCGCCTCCAGGTACTCGCACGCCGCAGGCGCACCACCGCGCTCCTCTTCCTCGCCTTCAGCGGCGGCGCGGTCGTCGCCGCCGTCGGCGGGATCCGCTACCTGTGGGCCCCGGCCGTGCCGGCCCTGCTGCTGAGCGCCTACATCGTGCACCTGCGGGTCCAGGAGCGGCGGCGCTACGAGTTCACGATGGACCGCCGCCGAGCCGAGGCGGCCGCCCGCAGCCTGCGCGAGAACCGCACCCAGCGCCACCGCGAGCAGCCGGAACCCTCCGTCGGCGCCGAACCGGACCCCGCGCCGCCGGTCTCCCCGCAGGAGGCCGGGCGCCGGGCGCTCGTCGAGCAGACCGACCACGCCGAGTGGGTGGACCAGCAGCGCGAGCGTGAGCGCGGCCCGGCGCGCGGCGACAGCTGGGAGCCGGTCCCGGTCCCGCTGCCGACGTACGTGACGGCCCCGGTCGCCCCCCGCGCCACCGGCCCGGTGAACCCGGACGGCTGGAGCGCGGCCCGCTCCAGCACCGCCGAGCCGACCGACCCCCGCCTGCGCGCCCAGCCGTCCGCCCCGAAGCCGGACCCGGCCCCGCAGCCCGCCCCGCCCCGCCCGCGCGGCCGCGACCTCGGCCGTACTCCGCTCTTCGACCAGTACGAGAGCGACGACCGCCCCCGCGCCGCCAACGAGTGACGGGTGACCTGCGCGGACCCTCCGGACAACGCGTTTTGGAGCACCCGCGCGGGGATGCTAATGTTTCACACGTCGCAAGGGCCTGTGGCGCAGTCTGGTAGCGCACCTCGTTCGCATCGAGGGGGTCTGGGGTTCAAATCCCCACAGGTCCACAAACGACAGTTCTTGAGTAGCTCTCAGGAATCGTCTCGAGATCCCGTTCCGCCGAAAGGCGGGGCGGGATCTCGGCGTTTCCGGGTGTGTTCGCGACGGTGTCCGATTCCCCGTCCCGGCGCCCGGAAGAACGTGCCGACGGCGTTGACGTAGACGAAGTGAGAGATCACGCGGGAAGCGATCTACGCCGGTTCGGAAAGCGGCCTCCGCCCGTCTTCGGAGGGCCCCTGCGGGAGAGCGGGCGGCCGAGGGGTGGGGGGCGTCGGGACAATGGGCGCATGGTGGATGCGGATGGGGCCGTCGCGCAGGCGTGGGAAGCGTTGGGCGGGGACGGGGAGTTGGCCGGGCGGGTCAGTTTTCGGGGGGCGGGCGGGCTGGAGGGGCCGCTGCCGGTGCGGGAGTTGGCGCGGGCCTGCGTGGGGGTGTGCGGGCTGGCGGCGGCCGAGCTGGCCGCCGTACGGGCCGGGGGCACGGCGCTCGACGCGGCTCCGGTCGTGGTGGACGAGGGGGCCGTGGCCACGGCGTTCGTGAGCGAGCGGCACCTGCGGGTGGAGGGCAGGGCGCCGGTGAGCTTCGCGCCGCTGTCGGGGTTCTGGCGGGCGGCCGACGGGTGGGTGCGGACCCACGCCAACTACCCGCACCACGAGGCGGCCCTGGTGCGGGCGCTCGGCGTGCCCGGGACCCCGGAGGCGGTGCGGGAGGCGCTCGCGGGGCGGGGCGCGGTGGAGGCGCAGGAAGCGGTCTACGCCCAGGGCGGGCTCGCCGTCGCGGTCGCGCGGGAGTACGGGGAGCCGCAGCCGCTGGTCGAGTGGGTACGGGGGCCCGGGCGCGGCCGGGTGCCGGCGCCGGCCGGGCCGCCCGCGTCCGGGGTGCGGGTGCTGGACCTGACCCGGGTCATCGCGGGGCCCGTCGCGACGCGGACGCTGGGGCTGCTGGGCGCCGACGTGCTGCGGATCGACTCCCCGGGGCTGCCCGAGGCGGACGACGCGTACGCGGACACCGGCTTCGGGAAGCGTTCCGCGCTGCTGGACTTCGCCGACGCGGCGGACCGGGCCGTGCTGGAGAGCCTCCTCGACACGGCCGACGTGGTGGTGACGGGGTACCGGCCGGGGGCGCTGGAGCGGTTCGGGCTGGGAGCGCGCGAGCTGCTGGAGCGCCGGCCGGGGCTGGTGGTGGCCGAGCTGTGCGCGTGGGGGTGGCACGGGCCGTGGGCGGGCCGGCGCGGCTTCGACTCGCTGGTGCAGGCGGGGTACGGGATCGCCGCGCGGTGCGCGGGGGAGGACGGTGCCCCCGGGGTGCTGCCGGCGCAGGCGCTGGACCACGGCACCGGGTACCTGGTGGCCGCGGGTGTGCTGCGGGCGCTGGCGGAGGGCGGCGGCCGCGCGCTGCGGTTCTCCCTGGCGGGAACGGCGTCGTGGCTGGTGCGGGAGGTTCCCGCCGCGGCGGCGGGGGCGCCGGGCTACTCGGCGGAGCCGTGGCTGCGCGAGGCGGATTCCGGGTACGGGAGGCTGCGGTACGTGGCGAGCCCGTTCGGGGACTGGCGGCGGGGGCCGTCCCGGTGGGGTGCGGACGAAGCCGCCTGGCTCCGCCGCTGACCCGCCGGCACGGCCCCGCGGGGGCGGTTCAGGAGCCGGCGGCCGGCAGCGGCTTCGTCATGCAGCGGCTGGACTCGTAGAAGCGGTAGTACCCGAACTTCTCGGACATGCCGTAGCCCGACGAGAGGTAGAGGGCGATGGCCTCCGGCTGCTGGTTGCCGGTCTCCAGGACCATGCGGCTGCGGCCCGCCGCCAGGGCGTCGGCCTCCAGCTCCGCCAGGATGCGGCGGGCCAGTCCCAGGCCGCGGGCCCGCGGGACCACGTACATGCGCTTGACCTCGGCGTCGCCGTCCGAGTACCCCTCTTCGTTCTTGTCCTGGCTGCGCCAGGCGCCGCTGGCCACCGGGGCGCCGGAGGCGTCGTAGGCGATCAGGTAGAGGCCGTTGGGCGGGACGAACATCGCCGGGTCGAGGAAGGTGGCGTCGCCCTCGCCGTCGTAGCGCTGCCGGTACTCCACCTGGACCTGCGCGTCGAGCTCCGCCGCGTCCGGGTGGTCGTACGGCACGGCGCGGATGTTTATACCGTGAGACATTCGAATATCGTACGGATCCCTCCCGCTAGGGTGCAGGGATGCTCACCGTGACCACCGTGAATGTGAATGGGATCCGCGCCGCCGCCAAGAAGGGCTTCGTGGAGTGGCTCGCCGGATCCGACGCCGACGTCGTGTGCCTGCAGGAGGTGCGGGCCGAGGAGGCGCAGATTCCCGCGGAGGCCAGGGAGCCCGAGGGCTGGCACACCGTGTTCGCGCCGGCCGCCGCCAAGGGGCGGGCCGGCGTCGCCCTCTACACGCGGCGGGCGCCCGAACGGGTGCGGGTGGGCTTCGGGAGCGACGAGTTCGACGCGAGCGGGCGTTACGTGGAGGTCGACCTGCCCGGCGTGACCGTCGCCAGCCTGTACCTGCCCTCCGGGGAGGCCGGCACCGCGAAGCAGGACGAGAAGTACCGGTTCATGGAGGAGTTCGCCGGCTACCTCCGGGCGCTGAGGGCGCGGGCCGCCGCCGACGGGCGGGAGGTCGTGGTGTGCGGGGACTGGAACATCTGCCACCGCGAGGCCGACCTCAAGAACTGGAAGACCAACCGCAAGAACGCGGGCTTCCTGCCCGAGGAGCGGGAGTGGCTGGGCGAGGTGTACGCGGAGGCCGGGTACGTCGACGTCGTGCGCGAGCTGCACCCGGAGACGGAGGGGCCGTACTCGTGGTGGTCCTACCGGGGCCGGGCCTTCGACAACGACGCCGGCTGGCGCATCGACCTCCAGGTCGCGAGCCCGGGCCTGGCCGCGAAGGCCGTGAAGGCCTTCGTCGAGCGTGCCGAGACGCACCCTGAGCGCTGGTCGGACCACGCGCCGGTGACGGTGGTCTACGAGCTCGGCGTCTGAGGAGTCCCGGGCGCCGGAGGGTGCTGCTGGTGCAGGCGGTCCATCGCCATCGTCAGCTCCGCCTCGACCACGCTCTTCGCCAGCGGGCGCAGCCGCGCGACGGCGTCCCGCCCGATGTGGGCGGAGATCAGCTCGGTGAACAGCTCCGCCAGCGCGTCGGCGTGCTCGCGGACCCGGCGGCCCGTCTCCAGCACCGCCGCCAGCGGTACGCCCTCGCGGACCAGGGCCGAGGAGACGTCCAGCAGGCGCCGGCTGACGTGCACGATCTCCTCACCGTCGGTGGCGAGGTACCCGAGGTCGAGGGAGGCCGCCAGGTTCTCCGGGGTGACCTCGCCCTCGAAGTAGTCGGCGAGGGCCTCGGGCGAGAGCCTGACCGGGGTCTCCTCCGACCAGCCGATGCCGAGCAGCTCGCCGAGCTGGCCGACGTCGCGGCCCTTCTCGAAGGCGGCGGTCAGTTCGGCGATGCCGCCGAGGGTGTGGCCGCGTTCGAGCAGGGCGGCGATGGTGCGCAGCCGGGCCAGGTGCTGGTCGTCGTACCAGGCGATGCGGCCCTCGCGGCGCGGCGGCGGGAGCAGCTTGCGCTCGCGGTAGAAGCGCAGGGTGCGCACCGGGATGCCGGCCGCCTCGGCCAGTTCCTCCGTCCGGTACTCGCGCTCCACGGCGGGCTCCGCCTCTCTCGTCGCCGGTCTCTCCACACGCGCAGCCTAGGGGTTGTCCCGCGGATCGGTCCCGCGGGTCGTGCCGCGTCCGGTCCGTGGGGCGCCGCCGCGCCGTACTCGCGGTAACTTTCCGGGCGCGACCCCTACCCATGGGTACGGGGCTGCTCTACTCTCCCGATTGTGCCAGTGATTGCTGGCAACGTTGCGGTTCGGATTGCGGTGCGGAAGGCGGCGGGCATGGGCGGCAAGGGCAGGACGGCCGGCGGGAGCGGGCGCGAGCACGTACGCGTGGCGGTGATCGGGTCCGGTTTCGGCGGGCTCGGCGCGGCCGTGCGGCTGCGGCGCGAGGGGATCACCGACTTCGTCGTACTGGAACGGGCCGACTCCGTCGGCGGCACCTGGCGCGACAACAGCTACCCCGGGTGCGCCTGTGACGTGCCCTCGCACCTGTACTCCTTCTCCTTCGCGCCCAACCCCGACTGGCCGCGGACCTTCTCCGGGCAGCCCGCCATCCGCGCCTACCTGGAGCACGTCGCCGACACGTTCGGGCTGCGCCGGCACATCCGGCTCGGCCACGAGGTCCTGATGATGCGCTGGGACGCGCAGGAGCTGCGCTGGGAGATCGAGACCTCCGCGGGCGGGCTGACCGCCGACGTCGTGGTGTCGGCGACCGGACCGCTGTCCGACCCGAAGACGCCCGAGGTCCCCGGGCTCGCCGAATTCCCCGGCAAGGTCTTCCACTCCGCGCGCTGGGACCACGGCTACGACCTGAGCGGCAAGCGCGTCGCGATGATCGGTACGGGCGCCTCCGCGATCCAGATCGTGCCGGCCATCGCCCCCCGGACGGCCCGCCTGACGCTCTTCCAGCGCACCCCGCCGTGGGTGCTGCCGCGCACCGACCGCGCCATCAGCACCGCCGAACGCTGGCTGCACCGGCAGCTGCCCTTCACCCAGGCGGCCCGCCGCGGGCTGCTGTGGGGCATCCGCGAGATCCAGGTCAGCGCCTTCACGAAGCGGCCGAACCAGCTCGGGCTGATCGA
This sequence comes from Streptomyces sp. NPDC029122, assembly GCF_055569445.1. Taxonomy (NCBI): domain Bacteria; kingdom Bacillati; phylum Actinomycetota; class Actinomycetes; order Kitasatosporales; family Streptomycetaceae; genus Streptomyces; species Streptomyces sp. NPDC029122. The sequence continues at coordinate 73,494 of NZ_JBVHWK010000008.1, forward strand.
ATCCCTCGCCAAGGCCAACATGGCGCGCTCCATCAAGGACCCGGCGCTGCGGGCCAGGCTCACGCCCTCCTACCGGATCGGGTGCAAGCGGATCCTGCTCTCCAGCGAGTACTACCCGGCACTGGCGCGGCCCGACGTGGACGTGGTCGCCTCCGGGCTCAAGGAGATCAGGGGCTCGGTGCTCGTCGCCGCCGACGGGACCGAGACCGAGGCGGACGCGATCATCTTCGGCACCGGCTTCCACGTCACGGACATGCCGATCGCCGACCGGGTGGTGGGGGCCGACGGGCAGACCCTCGCGGACTCCTGGAAGGACGGGATGCAGGCGCTGCGCGGGGCGACCGCGGCCGGCTTCCCGAACTGGATGACGATCATCGGACCGAACACCGGCCTCGGCAACAGCTCGATGATCCTGATGATCGAGTCCCAGCTGAACTACATGGCGGACTACCTGCGCCAGCTCTCCCTCCTCGACGGGAGCGGCCCGGGCGGGCGCACCGCCCTCGCGGCCCGCCCGTCCGCCGTCAACCAGTGGAACCGGCGCGTCCAGGCGCGGATGGAGCGGACGGTGTGGAACACCGGCGGCTGCACCAGCTGGTACCTGGACTCGCAGGGCCGCAACACCACGGTCTGGCCGGGGACGACGGGGGAGTTCCGGCGCGAGACGCGCACGGTCGACCTGTCCGAGTACGAGGTCGTACGCGTGCGCGAGCGCGGCCGCGCCACGGCCTCCGCGGCCCCCGCCTCGCAGGCCCCCGCCTCTCCGGCGGCCGCCCCCGCCTCTCCGGCGGCCGCCCCCGCCGCGGAGGGAGCCGCGTGAGCCGGCCCGGGCACGTCACCACCGGCCGGTACGCGCCCCCGGCCGCCGCCAGCGAACTGGTCGCCGTATCCGCCGACGGGGCACGGCTGCACGTGGAGGTGCACGGGGAGGAAGGGGCCCCGGCGGTCGTGCTCTCCCACGGCTGGACCTGCTCCACCGCCTTCTGGGCGGCGCAGATCCGCGACCTGTCCCGCGATCACCGGGTCATCGCCTACGACCAGCGCGGTCACGGCCGCAGCCCGGCGGCCGCCGACTACAGCACCACCGCCCTCGCCGACGACCTGGCCGCCGTGCTGAAGGCCGCCCTCGCCCCCGGGGAACGGGCCGTGGTCGCCGGGCACTCCATGGGCGGCATGACCGTCATGGCCGCCGCCGCCCGCCCCGAGTTCACCGAGCACGCCGCGGCCGCCCTGCTGTGCAGCACCGGCAGCTCGCGGCTGGTCGCGGAGGCGACCGTGCTGCCGCTGCGCGCCGGGCGCGCGAGGACCCGCGCGACCCGCGCGGTGCTCGCCTCGCGCGCCCCGCTCGGGCCCGTCACGCCGGTCGCCCGCGCCGTGCTCAAGTACGCGACCATGGGCGCCGGGTCCGCGCCCGACCGGGTGGAGGCCTGCGCCCGCATCGTGCACGCCTGCCCGGCCGGGGTGCGCCACGCCTGGTCCGAAGTGCTGGCGGGGCTGGACCTGGACGCCGGACTGGCCCTGCTCACCGTACCGACCGCCGTCATCGGGGGCAGGGACGACCGGCTCACCCCGGTGGCGCATGCCCGGCGGCTCGCGGCGGCGCTGCCGCACTGCGTGGGCCTCACCGAACTCACCGGCACGGGGCACATGACCCCCGTCGAGGCACCCGAGGCCGTCACCGGCGCCCTGCGGGAGCTGACGGACCGCTACCTCGGCACGGCCGCTCCCCGTCACCTCGCCACGGCCCCCGAACACCTCGGCGCGGCCCCCGGTCCGTTCGCCGCATCCGACGCAGAGAAGGAGAAGACCGCGTGAGCACGCGCAGGAGTCTGGAAGGCCAGGTCGCCGTCGTCACGGGCGCCGCCCGCGGGGTCGGCGAGCTGCTCGCCCGCAAGCTGTCCGCGCGCGGCGCCAAGGTCGCCCTGGTGGGGCTGGAGCCGGAGGCGCTCAAGCAGGTCTCCGAACGGCTGCACACCGACAGCGACCACTGGCACGCCGACGTCACCGACCACGAGGCCATGGCCCGGGTCGCGCGGGAGGTCAAGGAGCGCTTCGGAAAAGTCGACATCGTCGTCGCCAACGCCGGCGTCGCCGCCGGTGGGCCGTTCGGGGACTCCGACCCCGTGGCCTGGCGCCGCGTCATCGAGGTCAACCTGATCGGCGGTGCCGTCACCGCCCGCGCCTTCCTGCCCGTACTCATGGAGAGCCGCGGCTACTTCCTCCAGATCGCCTCGCTGGCCGCGATCACCCCGGCGCCGATGATGACGGCGTACTGCGCCTCCAAATCCGGCGTCGAGGCCTTCGCGCACAGCCTGCGCGCCGAAGTCGGCTACAAGGGCGTCAAGGTGGGCGTCGGCTACCTCTCCTGGACCGACACCGACATGGTGCGCGGCGCCGACCAGGACGAGGTCATGCGCGAGCTGCGGCGGCGGCTGCCGTGGCCCTCGAACCGTACCTATCCGCTGGGCCCGGCGGTCGACCGGATCGTGGCCGGCATCGAACGCCGCTCGGCACACGTGTACGCGCAGTGGTGGCTGCGCGGGATGCAGGGCGTCCGCGGCTACCTGCCGGCGGTCATCGCGGCGGCCGGCACGCGGGAGATGAAGCGTGTCGAACCGAGGCTCGGCGAGGTCGCCACGGGGCTCGTCGGAGCGGGCGGGGCGGCCGACGAACAGGAGCGCTCCCGGCACCGCTGATCGAAATGCGTGCTTTGTCACCTCGTGTCAGTCTGGTCGAGGCCCAACCACCGACACCCCGTACGGAGTGAAAAAGCATGGGTATCAAGGACCAGTTCCAGGACAAGGCGAACGAGATCAGGGACCGGGCAGAGAAGGCCGGGCAGGGCGTGAAGGACGAGATGGCCGAGCGCACCGCCAAGGCGAAGCAGAAGAAGGACATGGGCGCGAGCTCGAGGTCGAAGCCGCAGTCGCCGTCGCAGTCGCACGACGACATCAAGGACGAGCTCGACGACCGGACCTGAACCGCCGGAACTGAACCACTGAACCACTGAACCGCTGAAACACCCCGCACGTCGCCGAGGGGCGTGATCCGGACTCCGGATCACGCCCCTTCCGCGTGTCGCGCGCCGCCGCCCGCGCCTACTCCCGCGGCGGCAGCTTCGGACGCCGGCGGTCCGGTACGTCGGTGTAGCCGGGCGGCACGGCGGCCGGGTCCTGCTCCAGCAGCTCCAGCGCCAGGTGCACGGCGTCGTCCAGCTGCGCGTGCCGCCCCTCCGCCCAGTCGAGCGGAGTGCGCAGGATCGCCAGGTCGGGCTCCACGCCGTGGTTCTCCACCGACCAGCCGTACTCCGGGAACCAGGCGGCGTTCATCGGGACCGTGATCACCGTCCCGTCGCCCAGGGCGTGCCGGCCGGTCATCCCGACCACCCCGCCCCAGGTGCGCTGGCCCACCACCGGGCCCAGGCCCAGCAGTTTGAACGCGGCGGTGATCATGTCCCCGTCGGAGGAGGTCGCCTCGTCGGCCAGGGCCACGATCGGCCCGCGGGGCGCGTTGGACGCGTACGAGACGGGCTGGGCGTTGCGCGTCAGGTCCCAGCCGAGGATCGAACGGGTGAGCTTCTCCACCACCAGTTCGCTGATGTGCCCGCCCGCGTTGCCGCGTACGTCCACGATCAGGGCGGGCCGGGACATCTCCATGCGCAGGTCGCGGTTGAACTGCGCCCAGCCCGAGCCGCCCATGTCGGGGATGTGCAGGTAGCCGCAGCGCCCGCCGCTGAGCTCGCGGACCACCGCGCGGCGCTTGGACACCCAGTCCTGGTAGCGCAGCGGCCGTTCGTCGATGAGCGGCACGACCGCGACCCGCCGGGCCCGGCCCTCGCCCTCGGCCGGCTGGAAGGTGAGCTCGACGGTGGTGCCGCCGGCCGCCGACAGCAGCGGATAGGGGCCGGCGACCGGGTCCACGGGGCGGCCGTCGACGTGGGTGAGGACCGCGCCCTCGCGGATGCCGGTGCCCGCGAGCGGGGAGCGGGCCTTGGAGTCGGAGGACTCGCCGGGCAGGATCCGTTTGACCACCCAGCCCTCCTGCCGGTGCACGAAGTTGGCGCCGAGCAGCCCGATGGCCCGCTGGTAGTGGGGCGGCCCCTCGTTGCGGCGGGCGGGGGAGACGTACGCGTGCGAGGTGCCGAGTTCGCCGAGCACCTCGCGCAACAGGTCGGCGAACTCGTCGGGGGAGGCCACCCGTTCGACGAGGGGGCGGTACTGGCGCAGTACGCCGTCCCAGTCGATTCCGCACATCTTCGGTTCCCAGAAGTAGGCCCGGATGATGCGGCCGGCCTCCTCGAAGGCCTGGCGCCATTCGGCCGCCGGGTCGACCTCGTGCAGGATGCGCCGCAGGTCGAGGTAGACGGTGGAGTCGCCGTCGCCCGACTCGGTCGCCGGGACGGCGCGCAGGTCGCCGTCGTCGTTGACGACCAGACGGGTGCCGTCGCCGCTGGCCGCGAACCAGTCGAGGCCGGACGCCAGTTCGCTCTTGCGGGCCTTGGTCATGTCGAAGTGCTCCAGCGTGGGCTTGCCGCTGGTGTCGGCCGGGTTGGCGAAGGTCTCGCCGAGCGCGCCCGAGATGGGCCAGCGCAGCCAGACCAGTCCGCCGCCGTGCACCGGGTGGAGGGCCGAGTACTTCGACGCGGAGACGGGGAAGGGCGTGACCCGGTTCTCGAGGCCCTCGACCTCCACCGTGACCGTGCCGTCGCCCTCGCCGGACTCGCCCTCGACCGGATCGAGCCCGCCGGCCGCGGGCCGCCCGTCGGGGGAGAAGGCGAAGGGGGAAGGGGTGGCGGAGGAGAGCGGCACCAGGTAGGGGCGGCAGCCCAGCGGGAAGGACAGGTCGCCGGTGTGCACGTCGTACACCGGGTCGAAGCCGCGCCAGGACAGGAAGGCGAGGTAACGGCCGTCCCGCGTGAAGACCGGGTTCTCGTCCTCGAAACGGCCGTTGGTGACGTCGACGACCACGCGCGCGCCGGGGCCGGAGATCTTCGCCATCTTGATCTGCCGCAGGGAGCGTCCGATGCCCGGGTGCGACCAGGTGAGCCAGCAGCCGTCGGGGGAGAAGGCGAGGTCGGTGACGGGGCCGTTGATGGACCGGATGAGTTCGGTGACCTCCCCGTTGGACTCCTCCGTGGCGTCGAGCAGCAGCAGCCGCCCGTCGTGGGAGGCGATGGCGAGCCGCTCCCCGTCGGGATCGGAGACCAGCTCCGTGACGCGGCCCAGCTCGCCCGAGGCAAGCCGGCGCGGCTCGCGGTCGCCGGAGGCGCGCGGGAGGTAGGCGATCTCGATCGCGTCCTCGCCCTCGGCGTCGGTGACGTACGCGACCTGCCCGCTGCTGCCGAGCATCTCGGGCAGCCGCACCCGTACGCCCGGGGTGTCGGCGATGGTGCGGGCCGGCCCGTCGCGGTGGGTGAGCCAGTAGAGGCTGCCGCGTACGACGACGGCGCTGGCGCGCCCGGTGGTGTCCACGGACAGCGAGTCGACGTTGCTGGCGGCCGGCACCTGGTACGTACGCCGCCCCGCGCGCGGGCCGCCGAGCCGGACGGGCAGCTTGCGCGGGAAGGCCCCCTCGGCGAGGGAGTCGACGAGCCAGATGTCGCCCGCGCACTGGTAGACCACGCGGGAGCCGTCGCTGGAGGCGTGCCGGGCGTAGAACTCGTCGTGGTCGGTGTGGCGGCGCAGGCCGGTGCCGTCGGGCAGGCAGGAGTAGAGGTTGCCGATGCCCTCGTGGTCGGAGAGGAAGGCGATCCTGCCGTCCACGAACATCGGTGCTTCGAGGTGGCCCTCGATGTCCTCCAGGAGCCGCTGCCCGTGCAGCCACAGCCGGCCGGTGGCGCCGCCCCGGTAGCGCTTCCAGGCGGCGGGTTCGTGCGGGGGCTTGCCGGTCAGCAGCAGGCTGCGGTGCTCGCCGTCGACGTCGAGCACCTGGATGTCGGAGACCGGGCCCCAGGGGAGACGGCCGCCCGGGCTGCCGTCGGTGGGCAGCTTGTAGGCCCAGGAGTAGTAGGAGAAGGGCTGCCCGTGCGAGGAGACGGCCAGGACGTTGCCGTCCGGGTCCCAGCCGCAGACCCGGGTGTCGGTGGAGCCCCAGTGGGTGAGCCGGCGGGCCGGGCCGCCGTCGACGGGGGCGAGGTGGATCTCGGGGTCGAGGCTGCGCCAGGTGGTGAAGGCGATGTGCCGCCCGTCCGGGGAGAAGCGCGGGTGCCCGACACGGGTGCGGTCCACGGTGAGGCGCCAGGCCCGGCCGGGGGTCTGGCCGTCGGGGACCAGCGGAGCGACCCAGAGATCGTCTTCGGTGGCGAAACACAGCAGGTCGTCGTGGAGGTGCGGGAAGCGGAGGTACGCGACGTCGTGACTCACCCCACAATGCTTTCCGCGCCAGGGGGGCCCGGCAACTCGTACAGGTGACGCGGTCGCCACCCGTGCGGGTGGCGACCGGCGTGACCCACGCCACGTCGTCAGCGAAACGGAACGGTTTCGTTTCGTTAGCTCGGAGAGGTAGTCTCTGAGGAGTACGGAACCGTTTCGTTCGGAGGTGGACGCGATGAAGGCAAGCTGCCGGGTGGGCGACGTGATGTCGGCCCGGCGTAGCCGGATCACCCCCGAACGGGAAGCCGAACTCCACGGGGCGGTCCTCGACCTCCTGCGCGAGGTCGGCTACGAGGCGCTGACCATGGACGCGGTCGCCGCCCGTACGAAGTCCAGCAAGGCCACCCTCTACCGCCAGTGGGGGAGCAAGCCGGAGCTGGTCGCGAAGGCCCTGCGGTGCACCCAGCCGGTCTCCCTCCGGGAGATCGACACGGGCAGCCTGCGCGGGGACTTCGCGCAGATGGTCGAGTGCTCCGACGACGCGCAGATGGCCAAGGACACCGCGCTGATGCGGGGCCTGGCCCATGCCGTCCACGAGAGTCCGGAGCTGCACCGGGCACTGCGCGACCTGCTGGTCGACCCGGAGATCAACGGTCTCCAGGTGATGCTCCAGCGCGCCGTGGAGCGGGGCGAGATCCGGCCGGACTGTCCGGCGCTGGACTTCGTACCGCACATGCTCATCGGGGCGTTCATCGCGCTCCCGCTGATCGAGGACCGGTCCGTCGACCGGGCCTTCCTCGGCCAGTTCATCGACGCCGTGGTCTTCCCCGCCCTCGGCGTCTGACGTCCCGCCCGGGTACTTCGCCCGGGGTCGGCTCCCCGGCCCCACGGCTCCCTGAAGTACAGCTCCACAGAAGTACAGAACGTCCTTCCTGCTGCTCCTGACACGCCGCTCTCGTCGTCGGGCCGGCTTTCCACGCCCAGATCCGTCCCGGATCCATCCCACGACCTGAATCGGGAGAACCACGACGTGGCAACCTTCCTCTACCGGCTCGGGCGCGGTGCCTTCAGGCGCCGCGGCCTGGTCGCCCTCGTATGGGTGGCGCTGCTCTTCGCCGCGGGCTTCGGCGCCGCGACGGCCCCCGCGCCCACCTCCGGCTCGTTCTCCATACCCGGCACGGAGGCCCAGAAGGCCTTCGACCTGCTGGACGAGAAGTTCCCGGGCATGTCCGCCGACGGCGCGACCGCCCGCATCGTCGTCAAGGCCCCGGCGGGCGCCAAGGTCACCGACCCGGCTCCCAAGGCCGAGGTCGAGAAGCTGATCTCCGGCCTCAAGAGCGGTGCCGGCGCCGCCCAGATCGCCACCGTCGACGACCCGTACCAGGCGAAGGCGGTGAGCCAGGACGGCTCGACCACCTACGTCAGCGTGAAGTACAAGGTCAGCGGCATGGAGCTGAAGGACGACACCCGCGAGGCCCTGAAGGACTCGGGTCACGCCGCCCAGAAGGCCGGCCTCCAGGTGGAGATCGGTGGCGACGCGCTGATGGAGGCCCCCGAAACGGGCTCCGGCGAGGCCATCGGCATCATGGTCGCCGGGATCGTCCTCGTCATCACCTTCGGCTCGCTGATCGCGGCCGGCCTGCCGCTGCTGACGGCGCTGATCGGCGTCGGCATCGGCGTCTCCTCGATCACCGCGCTCGCCAGCGTCCTCGACCTCGGCTCCACCACCTCCACCCTGGCGATGATGATCGGCCTCGCGGTCGGCATCGACTACGCGCTCTTCATCGTCTCCCGCTACCGCGTGGAGCTCGCCGAGGGCCGTGAGCGGGACGAGGCAGCCGGCCGCGCCGCCGGAACCGCCGGCTCCGCCGTGGTGTTCGCCGGTCTGACCGTGGTCATCGCCCTGGTGGGCCTGGCCGTCGTCAACATCCCGATGCTGACGAAGATGGGTGTCGCCGCCGCCGGCACGGTGGTCATCGCGGTGCTCGTCGCCCTGACGCTGGTCCCGGCGATCCTGGGCTTCGCGGGCCGGAAGGTGCTCCCGGCCGGCCAGAAGAGCAAGCTGTTCGGCAAGGGCCGTCCGGCCGGCGCCGAGCCCAAGGCCAACGGCGGCACCCGCTGGGCCCGCTTCGTGCTGCGCCGCCCGGTCGTGGTGCTGCTGGCCGGTGTGATTGGCCTCGGCGTCATCGCGATCCCGGCGAGCAAGCTGGAGATGGGCCTGCCGGACGACGGCTCCAAGCCGGTCTCCACCAGCCAGCGCAAGGCGTACGACATGCTGTCCGAGGGCTTCGGCCCCGGTTTCAACGGCCCGCTGATGGTGGTCGTCGACGGCGACAAGGCGCTGGCCGACCGCACCGCCGAACGGATCAAGGGCCTCGACGGAGTGGCGGCCGTGATGCCCCCGCTCCAGAACGAGGCCAAGGACGCCGCGATCGTCAGCGTGGTCCCGAAGGACCGGCCCTCCTCCACCGAGACCGAGGACCTGGTCCACTCGATCCGCGAGGGCAACGGCAAGGACGTGCTCGTCAGCGGTCAGACCGCGATGAACATCGACTTCTCGCAGAAGATGAACGACGCGCTGCTGCCCTACCTGGCACTCGTCGTCGGCCTCGCCTTCCTGCTGCTGATGGTGGTCTTCCGCTCGATCCTGGTGCCGCTCAAGGCGGCCCTCGGCTTCCTGCTGTCGGTCGTCGCCGCCCTCGGCGCGGTCGTCGCGGTCTTCCAGTGGGGCTGGCTGGGCTCGCTCTTCGGCGTGGAGCAGACCGGTCCGATCATGTCGATGATGCCGATCTTCATGGTGGGCGTGGTCTTCGGTCTGGCCATGGACTACGAGGTCTTCCTGGTCACCCGCATGCGTGAGGCGTACGTCCACGGCGAGCGGCCGGGCCAGGCCGTGGTGACGGGCTTCCAGTACAGCGCCCGGGTGGTGGTGGCCGCCGCCGTCATCATGATCGCCGTCTTCTCCGGCTTCCTCGGCGCCAACGACTCGATGGTGAAGATGATCGGCTTCGGCCTGGCCGTGGCCGTCCTCTTCGACGCCTTCGTGGTCCGCATGGCCATCGTTCCGGCGGTGCTGGCGCTGCTGGGCCACAGGGCCTGGTGGCTGCCGAAGTGGCTCGACCGGATCCTGCCCGACGTGGACGTGGAGGGCGAGAGCCTGCGCAAGCACCTCGGCGAGTCGGGGGCCGGCTCGCCGGGCGACCCCGACAAGCGGCGCGAGCTCGTCGACGCCTGAGCGGAAGCCCGGGCCGGCGGCTGAGCCGGGGCCCGGGCCGAACGTAGGGGTCACCCGGCCGCGCCACGCGGGCCGCGTCGCCCGGCCGGGTCAACCGGCCGGGTCAACTTCGGGCCCGGAAACCCACACCCGCAGAACACCGGCCCCGCACCTGGAACCCCAGGTGCGGGGCCGGTGGCGTTCGGCTACGCCGTCCGGGTGGTGGCGTACGTGCGGCGCAGGAAGCGGCGCAGTGCGGCGCTGTCGAACTGGAGGACGGCGACCCCTTCCGGCGAATGGAACTCGACCACCACCTGTACGCGCCCGCACGGCCAGACGCGTACGTCCCCGGTCCCGGACGGGGCGAGCAGGCCGGCCTCCAGGAGGGCGAGGGGGAAGACCCACTCGTTGTCGGTGTCCTCGGGGGACAGCTCGGCCGGGAAGACCACGCGCACGGCCAGCGGCTCCGCGGCGGTGAAGCGCAGGGCCACCGGAATGGCCCGGTAGAGGGGGTCGTCGGTGATCACGCGGGCCCGCACCCGCTCCTCGACGGCGGTGCCGGCCGCGGTCGCGGTGGACGTCGCCGTCGCCGTGGCGGTCACGGTCGCGGTCGTGGTGGAGCCGGTGCCCGCGGTCGAGCCGGAGGGCGCTGGTGGATTCTCGGCGGTGGCTGACATCGACAAGACTCCTCTATCGGAACATTTGCGTCCGTTTGTCCGTCCAGCCTCGCACATTCCCACGAAAGCGCACGGATCTATTTGTGACCCGGCTGCTCTTGCCAACCGTTTGCAACTGGGCACTACTCTTGAACGGTTAAAGACTTGTGCGAGAAAGAGGAAGCGGAGCTTCTCCATGCATGTGCCCGACGGATTCATCAACACACCCGTCTCGGTTGCCGCAGGAGTAGCGGCAGCCGCGGCCGTCGCCGTCAGCCTGCGCGGCGCCCGCCGCGAGCTCGACGAACGCACCGCCCCGCTGGCCGGGCTCGTCGCCGCCTTCATCTTCGCCGTGCAGATGCTCAACTTCCCGGTCGCCGCCGGCACCAGCGGACACCTCCTCGGAGGCGCCCTCGCCGCCATACTCGTCGGCCCGTACACGGGTGTGCTGTGCGTGTCCGTCGTCCTGCTGATGCAGGGCATCCTCTTCGCCGACGGCGGCCTGACCGCGCTCGGCGTCAACGTCCTCACCATGTCCGTGGTCACCGTCGTCGTCGCGTACGCCGTCTTCCGCGGGCTCCTGAAGCTGCTGCCCGCCGGCCGCCGCTCGGTGACCGTCGCCGCGTTCGCCGGCGCCCTGCTCTCGGTCCCCGCCGCGGCCGCCGCCTTCACCGCCCTCTACGCGCTGGGCGGCACCACCGACGTCCCGATCGGCAAGGTCGTCACCGCCATGGTCGGCGTCCACGTCCTCATCGGCATCGGTGAGGCCGCCATCACCGCCGCGACCGTCGGCGCCGTGATCGCCGTACGCCCCGACCTGGTGCACGGCGCGCGCCGGCTGACCACGCCGCTGAAGCTGCGCGTCGGCGGTGAGCTGGTCGACGCCCCCGCGCCCGCCGCCGCCCCCGCACCCGCCGGTGACGCCCCCCGCTCCACCCGCAAGCTGTGGCTGACCGGCCTGGCCGCCGCCCTCGTCCTGGCCGGCTTCGTCTCCTTCTACGCATCCGCCAGCCCCGACGGCCTGGAGAAGGTCGCCGCCGACCAGGGCATCGACAGCAAGGTCGAGGAGCACGCCGCCGCCGGCTCCCCGCTCGCCGACTACAGCGTCAAGGACGTCTCCGACGCGCGGCTCTCCGGCGGCCTGGCGGGCGTCATCGGCGTCGGCGCGACCGTCGCCGTCGGCACCGGTGTCTTCTGGGCCGTGCGCCGGCGCCGCGCGCAGGACCTGACCGCGACCTCCACGGCCGCCCCCTCGGCCCCCTGACATGGGTGCCGGGCACGCGCACAAGCTCTACCGGCACGGGCACTCACCCGTGCACGGGCTGCCGCCGCACTGCAAGATCGCCGCGACGTTCGCGTTCGTCGTGGTCGTCGTGTCCACCCCGCGCGAGGCCATGTGGGCCTTCGCCGGGTACGCGGCCCTCGTCGCCGGCGTCGCGGCGGCGGCCCGGATCCCCGCGGGCTTCCTGCTGCGGCGGATGCTGATCGAGGTGCCGTTCGTCCTCTTCGCGGTGCTCATGCCCTTCGTGTCACAGGGCGAGCGGGTGGAGGCGCTGGGGATGTCCCTGAGCGTCTCCGGCCTCTGGGGTGCCTGGAACGTCCTGGCCAAGGGCACCCTCGGCGTGGCCGCCTCCGTGCTGCTCGCCTCCACCACCGAACTGCGCGCGCTGCTGCTGGGGCTCCAGCGGCTGAAGCTGCCGCCGCTGCTGGTGCAGATCGCCTCCTTCATGATCCGTTACGGCGACGTCATCACCGACGAGCTGCGCCGCATGTCGATCGCCCGGCGCTCGCGCGGGTTCGAGGCGCGCGGTGTCCGGCACTGGGGGGTGCTCGCCAAGACGGCCGGCGCCCTCTTCATCCGCTCCTACGAACGCGGCGAGCGGGTCTACCTCGCGATGGTCAGCCGCGGCTACGCCGGCTCCATGCCGGTGATCGACGACGTCACGGCCACGCGCGCCCAGTGGGCGTACGCGGCCGTGCTCCCGGTGACGGCGCTCGCCGTCTGTCTGATGGGATGGACGCTGTGACGTCTCCTTCCGCTCCCTCCGCTTCTTCCGGTCCTCCCACCGGTTCCAGCGCGCCGTCCCTGGAGGTGTCCGGGGTCGCCTACGCCTACCCGGACGGGCACCAGGCCCTCTTCGGGGTCGACCTCACCGTCGGCCGCGGGGAGCGGGTGGCGCTGCTCGGCCCCAACGGGGCGGGCAAGACCACCCTCGTGCTGCACCTCAACGGCATCCTGGGCGGCGGGCTCGGTTCGGTGACCGTGGCCGGGCTGCCGGTGGAGAAGCGGAACCTCGCCGAGATCCGGCGCCGGGTCGGCATCGTCTTCCAGGACCCCGACGACCAGCTGTTCATGCCGACCGTGCGCGAGGACGTGGCCTTCGGCCCGGCCGCGGCCGGGCTGCGGGGCGCGGAACTGGAGGAGCGGGTCCGCGAGGCACTCGACCTGGTCGGCATGGCGGCCTTCGCCGACCGGCCCCCGCACCACCTGTCCTTCGGCCAGCGGCGCCGGGTGGCGGTGGCGACCGTACTGGCGATGCGGCCGGAGATCCTCGTACTGGACGAGCCCTCCTCCAACCTGGACCCGGCCTCGCGGCGCGAGCTCGCCGACATCCTGCGCTCGCTGGACGTCACCGTGCTGATGGTGACCCACGACCTCCCGTACGCGCTGGAGCTCTGCCCCCGCTCGGTGATCCTCAGCGAGGGGGTCATCGCCGCCGACGGGCGTACGAGGGACCTGCTGTGCGACGACGCGCTGATGCGGCAGCACCGCCTCGAGCTGCCGTTCGGCTTCGACCCGAGGTCGGTCGCCGCCGGGTAAGCGGAGGCCGCTGGTCCGCACGTGGCATAAGAGGGGGACGGCGGTTGTTGGTCTGCTCGTGAACATCCAGGGTGTGGTGACCGGGGGCTTCGAGCCCGTCAGAGACGCCTTCGCGCGCAATTTCGAGGTCCTCGGGGACCGGGGCGCGGCCGTGTCCGTGTACCGGGACGGCCGCAAGGTCGTCGACCTGTGGGGCGGCACGAAGGACGCGGACGGCGGTGCCGCCGGACCCTGGACCGAGGACACCGCGACGATCGTGCGCTCCGCCACCAAGGGCGTCGCCGCCGCCGTCCCGCTGCTGCTGCACCAGCGCGGACTGCTGGACCTGGACGCGCCGGTGGGCTCGTACTGGCCCGAGTTCGAGGCGGGCGGCAAGGGCAAGGCGCTGGTCCGCCACCTGCTGGCCCACCAGGCCGGTGTCCCCGCGCTGGAGCGGGGCCTGACCACGGCGCAGGCCGTCGACGGGGTGAGCGGGGCGCGCGCGGTCGCCGCGCAGCAGGCCTTCTGGGAGCCCGGCAGCGAGCACGGCTACCACGCGCAGACCTTCAGCTGGCTGGTGTCCGAGCTGGTGCTGCGGGCGACGGGCCGTACCGTCGGCGGGATCCTCGCCGAGGAGATCGCCGAGCCGCTGGGGCTGGACTTCTGGATAGGCCTGCCGGAGGGCGAGGCGGCGCGGGTGGGCCGGGTGGCACCGGTCGAGCCGCCGCCGGGCGCGGGTCTGCTCAAGACCCGGCCGAGGAGAAACGTTTCCGAGGCGTACGCCGACCCTGACTCCCTCACGCGGCGCGCCTTCGCCGCCATCGACCCCCTGCCGGACGAGAACGACCCCGTCTACCAGGCGGCCGAGCTGCCCGGTTCCGCCGGCATCGGCACGGCGCGCGCCCTGGCCCGCTTCTACGCGGCGACCATCGGCGTGGTGGAGGACGGGGCGCGGATCTTCACCCCGGCCACCACCGCGCTGGCCGGCACGGAGTTCGCGTCCGGCCCCGACCGGGTGCTGGTCGTGAACACCCGCTTCGGCCCGGGCTACATGCTGCATGGCCCGGCGTCGCCGCTGCTGTCGCCGGCCTCCTTCGGCCATCCGGGGCGCGGCGGATCCCTGGCCTTCGCGGACCCGGAGGCGGGCATCGGCTTCGGCTACGTCACCAACGCGCACGCCAAGTCGGTCACCGCCGACCCGCGCGCGCAGGCGCTGGTGCGGGCGCTGCGGTCCTGCCTCTGACGCCGTCGGCCGGCGCGGCGGCGGTCAGACCGAGTGGTGTACGTCGGCCGGCGCGGTGCCGGTCAGGCGGTCTCGCGTACGTCGGCCAGCGCGGCCGCGGCGTGCCCGATGAGCTCCTGCGGGGCCATGGGGAACACGGTGTGCGGGGTGCCGGCCGCCGCCCAGACCACGCCGTGTTCCAGCAGCGACCGGTCGGCCAGCACCCGGGTGCGGGTGCGGTGGCCGAAGGGCGGGACGCCGCCGATGGCGTAGCCGGTGGTCTCGCGGACCAGCGCGGCGTCGGCGCGGGTGACTTTCGCGGCGCCGAGTTGACGCCGTACGGCCTCGACGTCGACCCGGGAAGCACCGTCCATGAGGACCAGCACCGGGACGCCGTCCGCCGCGAAGACCAGCGACTTCACGATCTGGCTGAGCTCGCAGCCGATCGCGGCGGCGGCGTCGGCGGCCGTACGGGTCCCTTCGGGGAAGGAGCGGACGTCGAGGTCGAGGCCCAGCTCGGTGAGGGCCCGGGCGAACAGGGGGTGCGCGGTGGTGGTCGTCATGCCGGGACGCTATCGCCGCGCGGGGGTCGCGGGCGAGGCGTTTTGGCCCGCGCGGCACGCCGGCCGCGTGGGCCTGGCCGGCCCGCGCCCGGCCCGCGCCGGAGCCCGCAGCCTCCGGACCGCCCGGCTTACTCCGGCCGCCCCACCCTCCCGGGGGGCGCGCCGGCGCCCGTCCCGCGCGGGACGCCGGCGGCACGCACGCCGCTCGCCCTGACCCGGACCGCCCCGGCTCGCGCGGGCTCCCGCAGCCTCCGGATCGCCCGGGCCCGCGCCGGAGCGCGCAGCCTCTGGCCCAGCCCGGCCCGCGCGGGCTCCGCACCCTCCGGACCGCCCCGGACCGCCCCGGACCGCCCCCGCCCCGCGCCCGCCGCGCCTCCGCCCCCGTCAGGAGGCGTTCAGCACGCTCGCGACGACGGGACCCGCGCTGTCGCCGCCGTGGCCGCCGCCCTCGACCATCGCGGCCGCCGCCACGTCACCCCGGAAGCCCGTGAACCAGCTGTCCGGAGCCGCCGCGCCGTCGACCTCCGCCGAGCCGGTCTTCGCACCCTTGTCGGAGCCGCCGACCGCGGACATGGCGCCCGCCGCGGTGCCGCCGGGGGCGGCCGCCTGCTTCATCATCCGCACCAGCTGCGCCGACACCCCGGGCGCCAGCGAGCGCGGGGCGGAGGCCAGGGTGCGGCCGTCCAGCGAGGCCTTGACCAGCACCGGCTGGCGGAACACCCCGGTCCGGGCGGTCGCCGTGATCGAGGCGATGTTCAGGGGGTTCATCAGGACGGGCCCCTGGCCGATGTACTCGGCGGCCGCCGCCGCCCCGGAGGTCACCGGCACGCTGCCGTCCTGGGACGGGATGCCGGTCTTCCAGTCCAGTCCGATGCCGAAGGCCTCCTTGGCCACCCTCGGCAGCGCGCCGTTGTCGCCCACCTCGTCGATCAGGCCGATGAAGGCGGTGTTGCAGGACTTGGCGAAACTGGTCGAGAACGGCTGCCCCTTCAGCGAGAAGCCGCCCAGGTTCCGGAAGGGCTTGCCGTCCCACGACACGCTCGGCGCGCAGTCCGCCGGGCGGTCCGCCGCCACCAGGCCCTTCTCCAGCAGCATCGCCGCCGTCACGATCTTCATCGTCGAGCCGGGTGCCCGCCGGCCCTGCATCGCCGCGTTGAAGCCGTCCCTGCGGTGGTTGGCCACCGCCAGGATGTCTCCGGTGCTCGGCTGGACGGCGACGACCGAGGCCTCCGCGTGCTGGGCCACGGCCTTCTCGGCCGCCGCCTGCACATCGGCGTCCAGTACGGTCCGGATCTCCCCGGGCCGGCCCTCCACCAGCGTCAGCAGGCTCCGCCGGGGCGCGTCCTGGGCGGCGGGCTCGATCCACAGCTCGACGCCGGGCGTGCCGCCGGTCTTCTCCCCGTACGTCTTGCGCAGCGCGTCCAGCACCGGCCGCAGCGACGGGTACTGCTCGGCCGTCAGCTCCTTGCCGTTGCGGTCGACCGCCTTGACCGGCGGGCTGGCCGGGGTGCCGGCGCGCAGCTTCTCGTCCTTCTGGAGCTGCGGGTGGATCACGGAGGGCTGCCAGTCGACGAGCGGCTTGCCGCCGCTGACGCCGCGTACGACCGTCAGCCGCGAGTCGTACGCGAGGGGCTTGGTCGCGCCCCCGTAGCCGATCTCGGCCTCGACCCTGAACGGCACGGTGGTGCCGTCCGGGGTGCCGGGGGTGATGGCGGCCTTGGTCACCATCGCCTTGGCCCTGTAGTCGGCCACCGCGGCCCGTGCGGCCTGCGCGTCGGTGGTGAGCTCGGCGGCCGTCCCGTCGTCGCCGGCCGCCCACGCGGCGAGGAAGGCCCGCGCGGTGGCGGCGGCCTCCTTGCCGGTGACCGGCCCGCTCCCCGCCTCGGCGGGCGCCGCGCCGGTCCGCGTACCGCCGCCCGCGTCGCCGCTCTCCCCGACCAGGGTGTAGACCCCGTACGCCGTTCCGCCGACCATCGCGAGGAACACCCCGCCGACGATGGCACCTTTCGCCGCCCCGTTCACTGCGTCCCCTCCCCAGGAGCCCCCGTCCTCTGAACGTGTTCAAAGAACATAGGGAAGGGACCTTACCTGTCGGTATCGGTCAGATCCAGGTATCCAGCCACATTCGGCCACGCCACGAGTCCATGGGCAGGGTCTGGCCGGTGTAGATCGGCCAGAAATAGATGAAGTTCCAGATGACGAGGAGGACGAGGACACCCGCGCCGATCGCGCCCACCGCCCGCCGGCGCTCCGAGGAACCCGCCGGGCCCAGCATGGCGCCGATCATCATCGCCACCGCCAGGCACAGGTACGGGACGAAGACCACCGCGTAGAAGTAGAAGATGGTCCGCTCCTGGTAGTTGAACCAGGGCAGCAGGCCGGCGCCCAGCGCGCACGCGATCGCTCCCGCGCGCCAGTCCCGGCGGAAGAACCACCGGTACAGCACGTACAGCAGCGCGAAGCAGCCCGCCCACCACAGCAGCGGCGTGCCGAGGGCCAGTACCTCGCGCGCGCACTTGCCCGCCTCGGACGCGGGGCAGCCGTCGGTGCCGGGCGCGGGGGACTCGTAGAAGTAGGAGACGGGCCGGCCCAGGACCAGCCAGCTCCACGGGTTCGACTCGTAGGTGTGGCCGGAGGTCAGGCCCACGTGGAACCGGTAGACCTCCGTCTCGTAGTGCCACAGGCTGCGCAGCCACTCGGGGAGGAAGGACAGTGCGCTGTCCTGGTCGTTCTTGGCGGCCCAGTCGCGGAAGTAGCCGCCCTTGCCGTTGTCCGGGCTGAGGATCCAGCCCGTCCAGGAGGCCGCGTACACGGCGACCGCCACCGGCACCGTCGACAGGAAGCCGGGCAGCGCGTCGCGGCGCAGCATCGCCGCGTACGGGGCGCCCGCGCCGGCGGTGCGGCGCGCGGCCGCGTCCCACAGCACGGTGAGGATCCCGAAGAAGGCCAGCACCACGAGGCCGTTCCACTTGGTGCCGAAGGCCAGGCCCAGGCAGACGCCGGCCAGCAGCCGGTACGGGCGCAGGCCCAGCCGCAGGGTCTCCGCGACCCGCGCGTCGGGGTGGGCGCGGCCCTCCTCGTCGACCGGCAGGGCCGCCGCGAGCCGGGCGCGCGCCTTGTCCCGGTCGATGACCAGCGCGCCGAAGGCCGCCAGGACGAAGAACATCAGCACCAGGTCGAGCAGTGCGGTCCGGCTCATCACCAGGTGCAGCCCGTCGACCGCCAGCAGCGCGCCCGCCAGACAGCCGAGGAAGGTGGAGCGGAACAGGCGCCGGCCGATGCGGCACACCATCAGTACCGACAGGGTGCCGAGCACCGCCGTCATGAAGCGCCAGCCGAAGGGCTCGAAGCCGAACATCCACTCGCCGAGGCCGATCACCCATTTGCCGACGGGCGGGTGCACGACGTAGCCCGGGTCCAGGGGGAGCGGTACGGCGTCCGGATTCGACAGAATCGACTTGTCGACATCCTTGGGCCAGCTGGCTTCGTAACCCTGCTTGATGGTGGCCCACGCGTCCTTGGCGTAGTACGTCTCGTCGAATATCACCGCCTTGGGGCTGCCCAGGTGCGTGAACCGCAGCACCCCCGCCACCAGCGTGACCAGCAGCGGACCCGCCCAGGCCATCACCCGCCGCCAGGTCCGCCGGCTCGCCTCGGGGATCCCGAGCGCCGTCCACAGCTGCGCGGAGGGGCGTGCGTACGGGGGCACGAGGCGGGTGCGGACATCGGTCACCGGCGCGGCCGGCGCGTAGCCGAACGCGCGCAGGCGGCGCAGCCACACGGGCGGCTCGTAGTCGGAGTCGCCTCCGCCCGGGGGGACGGGCGGGGCCCCCGCGGGGCTGGGCGGCGGCGTCGCGGTACTGGTCACCGGGTCATCGTAGGGAACGCCCCTGTGCGAGCCCCAGTCCCCACGAGCCCCAATGAGAGGATGAGCCGGTGACAGCTGACCAGCCCCGCGGTGCCGAAGCCTCCCCCTCCCACGGCGTACTCGTCCTCGCCGGGACCCCCATCGGCGATCTCGCCGACGCCCCGCCCCGGCTCGCGGCCGAGCTGGAGCGGGCCGATGTGATCGCCGCCGAGGACACCCGGCGGCTGCGCCGGCTCACGCAGGGGCTCGGCGTGCACACCACCGGGCGCGTCCTGTCGTACTTCGAGGGCAACGAGTCCGCCCGCACCCCCGAACTGGTCGAGGCGCTGGAGGCAGGCCGGCGGGTGCTGCTGGTGACGGACGCCGGAATGCCCTCGGTCTCCGACCCCGGCTACCGGCTGGTCGCCGCCGCCGTCGAGAAGGACATCAAGGTCACGGCCGTGCCCGGCCCGTCCGCCGTGCTCACCGCGCTCGCCCTGTCCGGGCTGCCCGTGGACCGCTTCTGCTTCGAGGGCTTTCTGCCGCGCAAGGCGGGCGAGCGCCTCGGCCGGCTCCGCGAGGTGGCGGGCGAGCGGCGCACGCTCGTCTACTTCGAGGCGCCGCACCGGCTCGACGACACGCTGGCGGCCATGGCCGAGGTGTTCGGCGCCGGCCGGCGGGCCGCCGTGTGCCGCGAGCTGACGAAGACGTACGAGGAGGTCAAGCGCGGCGGGCTCGGCGAGCTCGCCGAGTGGGCCGCCGAGGGCGTGCGCGGTGAGATCACCGTCGTCGTGGAGGGTGCCCCGGCGGCCGCGCCCGGCGACGTGGACGACGAGGAGCTGGTGCGGCGCGTGCGCGTGCGCGAGGAGGCCGGCGAGCGCCGCAAGGAGGCCATCGCGGCGGTCGCGGCGGAGGCCGGCGTACCCAAGCGCGAGGTCTTCGACGCGGTCGTGGCGGCAAAGAACGCGCCACAAAAGATGCCGTGAACCGGTAAAGGGCTAACCTGAAAAGCAAAGCTCAGACCGCGCACCCGGCGTCTTTGGGCATGACTGGGCCAAAGACCGTCCATAAGTGGACATGGCCTGATGCGCTCCCGCCCGAAGAGGCGTCCACTGGCAATGGCACCAGTGGAACAAGAGGAGCTGGCATGAGTGAGATCGCAGACACACCGGTATCCGTCACGGCCGCGGGACCGGCCCCTGTTCCCACCTCCGGCGTACAGACCGTGCACGAGGCGTACTCCTTCGCGTGCATGAAGTGCGGCTACGGCTGGGAGCAGGCCTACGCGATAGAGCACCACGTCGACGGCAGGGGCGAGCCGTTCATCATGTACACGGTGAACGGCGAGCGGGTGCCCTCCCCGCTGTCGAACCCGACCTGCCTCAACTGCGGCGGACACGTCGTACGGATCATGCGCGAGGGCCAGGTCTCCACGGTGCTCGGCACGATCGACCGGCTCTACCACCACCGCATCGCCCCCGGCATCGCCGGACCCGTCCCGGCCGGTGAGAACGCCCCGCGCCCCCCGAAGCCGCGCGGGGGCCCGGCGCACGATTCCCCGGGCCCCGTCGCCGTCGACGCCTCCGAGCGGCGCCGCGGCGTGCTCTCCCGCCTCCGGGGGTTCTTCGGGCGGTCATAAGATCGGCTCATGAGCCCTAGCCCTTCCTCCTCCGCGGCCGCCGCCGACAAGGCCGCGTCCCAGGCCGCGCCGAAGGCCGCGTCGAAGGACGTCCCGCCCCCGCTGCCCGAGCCGCTGCGGGTGGCGGTGGCCGACTCCCACACCCACCTCGACATGCAGTCCGGCACGGTCGAGGAGGGACTCGCGAAGGCCGCGTCCGTGGGCGTGACCACCGTCGTCCAGGTGGGATGCGACGTGAAGGGCTCGCGCTGGGCGGCCGAGACCGCGGCCGCCCACGCCAACGTCCACGCCGCCGTGGCCCTCCACCCGAACGAGGCCCCCCGCATCGTCCACGGAGACCCCGACAACTGGTCCCGCCAGGGCGCCCGGCCGGGCGGCGGCCAGACGGCGCTCGACGACGCGCTCGCCGAGATCGAGGCGCTGGCCGCGCTGGACCACGTCAAGGCGGTCGGCGAGACCGGCCTCGACCACTTCCGTACCGGCCCCGAGGGGATGGCCGCGCAGGAGCGTTCCTTCCGGGCCCACATCGAGATCGCCAAGCGGCAGGGCAAGGCCCTCGTCATCCACGACCGCGACGCCCACGCCGACGTCCTGCGGATCCTGCGGGAGGAGGGCGCCCCCGAACGCACCGTCTTCCACTGCTACTCCGGCGACGCCGCGATGGCCCGCGAGTGCGCCGCCGCCGGCTATTACATGTCCTTCGCCGGCACCGTCACCTTCAAGAACGCCGCACCGCTGCGCGAGGCCCTCGCCGTCGCCCCGCTGGAACTGGTGCTGGTCGAGACCGACGCCCCGTACCTCACTCCCGCGCCCTACCGCGGACGGCCCAACGCCCCGTACCTCATTCCGCTGACGGTACGGGCCATGGCCGCGGTGCGCGGCATCGACGAGGACGCCATGGCCACCGCCCTGGCCGCCAACACGGCCCGCGCCTTCGACTACTGACGGACCGCCGCCCCACCACCCCGCCGCGCCTCGCGCACCCGTTCGGCCGACACGCTGTGTGGTCGAACGGCTTTGATGCGTGACGCCCCCTGCCGCTAGGGTGCCGTGCCCGAGCAGCGGGGGCGGGACCAGTGGAGCGAGCGACACCAGTGGAGCGAGCGACGTGAGCGAGACGCAGGGCAGTCACCGCCGTGCCCCCTGGCCGGAGACCCAGCCTGATCCCGGCCCGTACGAAGGCCCGTACGCCCACCCCGACCCCCAGGTCCCCGCCCCCCGCGCCGAGGGCCGCCGGGCCGCCCGGCGCCGTGCGGCGGCGGCCCCCGCCGACACCCCGCCGCCCGCCCCGCCGCTCCCCCCGGACCCCGACCGCCCCGGAGGCCGGCGCAGGGCGCCCACGGGCAGCCGCCGCCGCACCGCCGCGGAACCGGCCCCGCCGCCCCCGGCCGCCCCGGACGCCGACCCCGCCGCCGCCCGCCCGTCCGGCGCCCGGGCCGGCCGGCGCAGGCGCTCCGCCCCCGCCCAGGCCGGCCCGGGCGCGGCCACCGCCCGCGACAGCTGGCGGCGCATCGTCCCCCAAGCCCTCGTCGTGGCCTTCCTGGCCGGCGGCACCACCGCCTTCGTCGCCGCCGACAAGGCCGTCCGGCTCACCGTCGACGGAGTACCGCGCACCCTGCACACCTTCGCCGGGAGCGTGGACGAACTCCTCGAAGCCGAAGGCCTCGGCGTCGGCCCCCACGACCTCGTCGCCCCCGCCCCCGGCTCCGTCCTCGACGACGGCCAGCAGGTCGTCATCCGCTACGGCCGCCCCCTGCGGCTCACCCTCGACGGCACCACCCGCCAGACGTGGACCACCGCCCGCACCGTGGACGCGGCCCTGCGCCAGCTCGGGGTCCGCGTCGAGGGCGCCTACCTCTCCACCCCCCGCACCGCACCCGTCCCCCGCACCGGCCTCACCCTCGGCGTGCGCACCGAACGCGGCGTCACCTTCATGGCCGACGGCCGCGAACGCACCATCCGCACCAACGCCGCCACCGTCAAGGAGGCCCTCGACCAGGCCGGCATCACCCTCCACGGCCAGGACACCACCTCCGTCCCCCCGGACTCCTTCCCCCGCGACGGCCAGACCGTCACCGTGCTGCGCATCACCGGCACCCGCGAGGTCCGCGAGGAACGCATCCCGTACGACACCGAACGCGTCGAGGACCCCGGGCTCTTCGCCGGCACCGAGGTCGTCGAACGCGTCGGACGGCCCGGGGCGCGCCGGGTCACCTACGCCCTGCGCACCGTCAACGGGGTCCGCCAGCAGCCCAGGAAGATCGCCGAGGAGGTCGTCCGGGAGCCCGTCACCCAGCGGGTGCTCGTCGGCACGAAGCCGCTGCCCACCTCCGTCGCCGGGGCCGACGGCCTCAACTGGGCCGCCCTGGCCCAGTGCGAATCCGGCGGCCGCCCCTCCGCCACCGACCCCTCGGGCACCTACGGCGGCCTCTACCAGTTCGACGTGAGCACCTGGCGGGCCCTCGGCGGCAGCGGCCGCCCGCAGGACGCACCGGCCTCGGAGCAGACGTACCGGGCGAAGAAGCTCTACGTGCAGCGGGGGGCGAGTCCGTGGCCGCACTGCGGCCGTAGGCTTGAGCGGTGAGCACCGCAGAGCAGCAGCCCCACGAGACCTCCGAGGTCCCTTCCGACGCCCTCCTCGGGCCGGCCGACATCCGAGAGCTGGCCGCCGTCCTCGGCGTACGCCCGACGAAGCAGAAGGGCCAGAACTTCGTCATCGACGCCAACACGGTGCGCCGGATCGTGCGCACCGCCGGGGTGCGTCCGGACGACGTGGTCGTGGAGGTCGGCCCGGGCCTGGGTTCGCTGACGCTCGCCCTGCTGGAGGCCGCCGACCGGGTGACGGCCGTCGAGATCGACGACGTCCTGGCCGCCGCGCTGCCCGCCACCATCGAGGCGCGGATGCCGCACCGGAAGGACCGTTTCGCGCTGGTCCACTCCGACGCGATGCTCGTCACCGAGCTCCCCGGCCCGGCGCCGACCGCGCTCGTCGCGAACCTGCCCTACAACGTGGCCGTGCCGGTCCTGCTGACCATGCTCGACCGCTTCCCGAGCATCGAGCGGACCCTCGTCATGGTCCAGTCCGAGGTCGCCGACCGGCTCGCCGCCCGCCCCGGCAACAAGGTCTACGGAGTCCCCTCCGTCAAGGCCGCCTGGTACGCGGACGTCAAGCGCGCCGGAGCCATCGGCCGCAACGTCTTCTGGCCCGCGCCGAACGTCGACTCCGGGCTCGTCTCCCTCGTACGGCGCTCCGAGCCGGTGAAGACCACCGCCTCCAAGGCGGAGGTCTTCGCGGTCGTCGACGCCGCCTTCGCGCAGCGGCGCAAGGGCCTGCGCGCCGCGCTCGCCGGCTGGGCCGGGTCGGCCGCCGCCGCCGAGGAGGCGCTGGTCGCCGCCGGCATCCCCCCGCTGGCGCGCGGCGAGTCCCTGACGGTGGAGGAGTTCGCGTCGATCGCCGAGCACAAGCCGGCCGTCGGGAGGCCCGCGCTGTGAGCGTGACGGTACGCGTCCCCGCGAAGGTCAACGTCCAGCTGGCGGTGGGCGCCGCCCGCCCCGACGGCTTCCACGACCTCGCCAACGTCTTCCTGGCCGTCTCCCTGTTCGACGAGGTCACCGCCACCCCGGCCGACGGGCTGACGGTGACCTGCGAGGGCCCCGACTCCGACCAGGTGCCGCTGGACCGCACCAACCTCGCGGCGCGCGCCGCCGAACTCCTCGCGGCCCGCGCCGGCATCGAGCCCGCCGTCCACCTCCACATCGCCAAGAACATCCCCGTGGCCGGCGGGATGGCCGGCGGCAGTGCCGACGGGGCGGGCGCGCTGCTGGCGTGCGACCTGCTGTGGAAGCTGGACACCCCCCGCGAGGAGCTGCTGGACCTCTGTGCGGAGCTGGGCAGCGACGTCCCCTTCAGCCTCGTCGGGGGCGCCGCGCTGGGCACCGGGCGCGGCGAGTTCCTCACCCCGGTGGCCGCCGGGCGGTTCCACTGGGTGTTCGCGGTCGCCGAGGGGGGCCTGTCCACCCCGGCGGTGTTCCGGGAGTTCGACCGGCTGACCGCCGGTACGGACGTGCCGGCGCCCGAGGCGTCCCCGGCGCTGCTCGAAGCCCTCGCCTCGGGCGACGCCGACGCGCTGGCCGCCGTCCTGCCCGGGTCCAACGGCCTCCAGGACGCCGCCCTGTCGCTGCGCCCGCAGCTCGCCGCCACCCTCGCGGCGGGCGTCGCGGCCGGGGCCCTGGCCGGACTGGTCTCCGGGTCGGGGCCGACGACGGCCTTCCTGGTGCGGGACGCGGAGTCCGCCGCCAAGGTCGCCGCCGCGCTGGAGGCCTCCGGCACCTGCCGTGCCACCCGGGTCACCTCCTCCCCGGCCCCCGGAGCGACGGCCGTATCCGCCTGAGCGGCGACCGGGAGGCCGCGGGGCCGCCCGGGGCTACCTAGGCGCGGGATGAGTACCCGCGCCCTGTCGGAGGGCGGGGCGCGGCCGCGACCGTGGGGGGCATGACAGTCAGCGCACGCGGCACGGCCGCCGCCACGCCCGCCTCCCGCGACCGGTACGTGGACCTGCTCCGGGTCGCCTCCCTCGCCACCGTCGTGTTCGGGCACTGGCTGATGGCCGCCGTCAGCACCGACGGCATAGGGAACCTCCTCGCGCTCGTGCCCCCGCTCCAGGCGCTCACCTGGGGGCTGCAGATCATGCCGGTGTTCTTCTTCGTCGGCGGGTTCTCGCACGCCCTGTCGTACCGCTCGCTGGAGCGCCGCGCCGAGGGCCGGCCCGTCTACGCCGCCTTCCTGCGCGCCCGTCTCCAGCGGCTGCTGCGGCCCACCCTGGTCTTCGTCCTCGTCTGGGCCGCGCTCGCCCTGCTCGTGCAGCTCGCGGGCGCGGACGGCGGCCGGCTGGCCGGCGCCGCGCTGCGGATGGTGACGCAGCCGCTGTGGTTCATCGGGATCTACCTGGCGATGGTGGCCTTCACCCCGCCGCTGCTGAAGCTGCACGCCCGCTGGGGCTGGGCCGCCTTCGCCGCCCTCGCCGGCGCCGCGGCCCTGGTCGACGTACTGCGCTTCGCGCTCGGCGTCCCGTACGCGGAGTTCCTGAACTTCGCCTTCGTCTGGCTCGCCGTGCACCAGCTCGGCTTCCTGCGCGCCGACGGCCGCATCACCCGGCCCGCCCTCCTCGGCGCCGCCGGGCTCGCCGGGGCGGTGCTGCTCGTCGCGGCCGGACCGTACCCGCTGTCCATGGTCGGGATGCCCGGGGAGAAGGTGTCCAACATGGCCCCGCCCACCCTCGCCCTGCTCTGCCACGGCATGTGGCTGGTCGGCGCCGTCCAGCTGCTCGCGCGGCCCGCGACGGCCTGGCTCGCCCGGCCGCGGGTCTGGCGCGGGGTCGTCGCCGCCAACGGCGTCGCCATGACCGCCTTCCTCTGGCACCTCACCGCCATGCTGGCCGTGTACGCCGCCCAGCTCGCCCTGGGTCTGCCGCTGCCCGAGCCGGCCACCGCCGCCTGGTGGGCGCAGGTGCCGCCGCGGATCCTCCTGGCGGCCGCCCTCACGGCCGCGCTCGTGGCCTGCTTCCGCCGCTTCGAGGCGCCGCGGCCCCCGTCCGCCGCCCCCGGCAGCGGGCCCGCCGCCGCCCTGGGCACCACCCTGTGCCTGCTCGGCGTCCTGGGCCTGTCCACGACCGGCCTCGGTGGCCTCCTGGAGGGGCACAGCGCCACCCTGATCGCCCTGCCGGTCACCGCGCCCGCCGCCATCGGCATGGCAGTGGGGGGCGCCTGGCTGGTGGAACGTTCCGCGTCCGTCCGGAGGGTTAGGCTGAGGGGCTGATCCACACCCTTTCCCTGGAGCGCGTCTGATGGCCGTCAATCTGGTCAATGTCGAGGCAGTCAGCAAGGTGTACGGCACCCGTACCCTGCTCGACGGCATCTCCCTCGGCGTGTCCGAGGGAGACCGGATCGGCGTCGTCGGCCGCAACGGCGACGGCAAGACCACCCTCATCCGGATGCTGGCCAAGCTGGAGGAGCCCGACTCCGGCCGGGTCACCCAGAACAGCGGCCTGCAGATGGGCGTGCTCACCCAGCACGACTCCCTCGACCCGTCCGCCACCGTCCGCCACGAGATCATCGGTGACATGGCCGACCACGAGTGGGCCGGCAACGCCAAGATCCGCGACGTCCTCACCGGGCTCTTCGGCGGCCTCGACCTGCCCGGCTTCGGCCAGGGCCTCGACACCGTCATCGGCCCGCTCTCCGGCGGCGAGCGCCGCCGCATCGCGCTCGCCAAGCTGCTCATCGCCGACCAGGACCTCCTCGTCCTCGACGAGCCCACCAACCACCTCGACGTCGAGGGCATCTCCTGGCTGGCCGGCCACCTCCAGGCCCGCCGCTCCGCCCTCGTCTGCGTCACCCACGACCGCTGGTTCCTCGACCAGGTCTGCACCCGCATGTGGGACGTGCAGCGCGGTTCCGTCTACGAGTACGAGGGCGGCTACAGCGACTACGTCTTCGCCCGCGCCGAGCGCGACCGGATCGCCGCCACCGAGGAGGCCAAGCGGCAGAACCTGATGCGCAAGGAGCTGGCCTGGCTGCGCCGCGGCGCCCCCGCCCGGACCTCCAAGCCCCGCTACCGCATCGAGGCCGCCAACGAGCTGATCGCCGACGTGCCGCCGCCGCGCGACAAGTCCGAGCTGATGAAGTTCGCCAACGCCCGCCTCGGCAAGACGGTCTTCGACCTGGAGAACGTCACCGTCAAGGCCGGTCCCAAGACCCTGCTCGAGCACCTCACCTGGCACCTGGGCCCGGGCGACCGCGTCGGTCTGGTCGGCGTCAACGGCGCCGGCAAGACCTCCCTGCTGCGGGCCCTGGCCGAGGCCGCCCGCACCCAGGGCGAGGTGCAGCCCGCCGAGGGCTCCGTCACGGTCGGCAAGACGGTGCGCCTGGCCTACCTCTCCCAGGAGGTCGGCGAGCTCGACCCCTCGCTGCGCGTCCTGGAGGCCGTCCAGCGCGTCCGCGACCGCGTCGACCTCGGCAAGGGCCGCGAGATGACGGCGGGGCAGCTGTGCGAGCAGTTCGGGTTCACCAAGGAGAAGCAGTGGACGCCGGTCGGCGACCTCTCCGGCGGTGAGCGGCGCCGGCTGCAGATCCTGCGCCTGCTGATGGACGAGCCGAACGTCCTCTTCCTCGACGAGCCCACCAACGACCTCGACATCGAGACCCTCACCCAGCTGGAGGACCTCCTCGACGGCTGGCCCGGCTCGATGATCGTGATCTCCCACGACCGGTTCTTCATCGAGCGCACCACCGACACGGTGATGGCCCTGCTCGGTGACGCGAGCCTGCGGATGCTGCCGCGCGGCCTGGACGAGTACCTGGAGCGCCGCCGGCGGATGATCGAGGCCGCCGCCCCGGCGCCGGCCCCGGCCGCCGCCGTCAAGTCGACGGCCTCGGGCGACTCGCGCGCCGCGAAGAAGGAGCTCCAGAAGATCGAGCGCCAGCTCAACAAGATGTCGGACCGCGAGACGAGCCTGCACGCGCAGATCGCCGAGCACTCCACCGACTACGACAAGGTCGCCAAGCTCGACGCGGAGCTGCGGGAACTGATCTCCGAGCGCGACGACTTGGAGATGCGCTGGCTGGAACTGGCCGAAGAGGCCTGAGTCCGGCGCCGCCCCGCGGCCCCCGGAAAACGCCGTCCGGACGGATAACGGCCGTGTCACGGGCCGGTCCTCCCTTGGGAACAGGGGTGCGACCGGCCCGTTGCGTGTCGGCCACGGGTGATAGAAAGGGTCGGTTCTTCGTCGGTCCCCCGGACCGCCCCCACCGCCCGAACCCGAAGGTATGCGCTGATGACCGAGCCGCCCCAGCCGCCGAACCAGCCGCCGTCCCCTTCCGGTTACGGTCACCTGCCCGGGCCGCCGCAGCAGGGCTACGGCTACCCGCCGCAGGGCGCCAACCCGTACGCGCAGCAGCCGCCGACGGTGCCGCAGCCGCTGGCCCAGCACGGCGGGTACGGCTTCCCGCCCGGGCCGGGCATGCCCCCCGGCCCGCCGGCACCGGGCGGACCGGGCCGGCGCAAGGGCGCGGTCGTCGTCGCGGCGGCGGTCGCGGGTGTCCTCGTCCTGGGCACCGGCGCCTACTTCGCCTTCCTGGGCGGTGACGACGGCCCCAAGACGCCCGTCGCGCAGGGCTCGACGCCCGCCGACCCCAAGCCCTCGGGCTCCCCGTCCGTGGACAAGGGCGACGGCAGCGGCAACGGCGGCGCCGACCAGACCGACCTCAACGCGGGCCGCAAGCCCGGCGAGGACAAGGTCATGTGGTTCAAGACGGCCAAGCTCACCGGTCCCGGGGCCGGCATCCCGACGCAGGGGCAGTGGGTCGTGGGCGACACCGTCGTCAAGACGATCGACAAGTCCGTCGTGGGCTATGCCGTCACCGACGGCAAGGAGAAGTGGAAGGTCGACGTCCGCGCCGAGATCTGCGGGCTCACCGACCAGACCACCGCCGACGGCAAGACCGTCGTCGTCGTCAAGGACGGCGACGGGTCCAACGCCGACTGCAACCAGATGAAGCTGATCGACCTCAAGGCGGGCAAGGAGGGCTGGACGAAGCCGGTCGACAAGGAGAACCTCTTCGACGGGGGCGGCGTCGACGTCGGGCTGGCCCTCACCGGCGACACCGTCGCCGTCAACCGGATGGCCGCCACCAGCGCCTACCGCGTCAGCACCGGCGAGAAGCTCTTCGCCGGCAGCGGCCCCGAGGGCTGCCAGCCCAGCCAGTACGCCGCCGGCAACGGCAAGATGCTCGGCATCGCCCTGTGCATGGACGCCGACAAGACCATCGAGGTGCAGGACGCCGACCCGGTCACCGGCAAGAAGACCTGGTCCTACCGGCTGCCCAAGGGCTGGCGGGTCACCGGCGTCTACTCCGTCTCCCCGATCGTCCTCGACATCGGCAACCGCGAGACCAAGGAGCGGGCCGTCATCGCCCTGACCCCGGACGGCAAGAAGCGCTCCAGCATGGCCGCCGAGGGGAACTTCCAGGTCAACTGCGGCGCCGGCAGCAGCGACAACCTCCAGGGCTGCGGAGCCTCCGCCGTCGACGGCGACACGCTCTACCTGAACACGCTGACGGACAAGGGCACCAACAACGAGGTCGTCGCCTTCGACCTCGCGACCGGCAAGGCCAAGTGGCGCCGCGCGGCCGGTGACAAGCGCGTCTTCCACCCGCTCAAGGCCGCGAACGGACAGCTGACCGTCTACCGCGCCGGCCTGCGCGACGAGCCCGGTGAGATCCTCTCCGTGCCCGCCGCCGGCGGCGAGCCCAAGGTGCTGCTGCGCATGCCGTCCGGTCCCGCCGCGAAGGTCGAGGGCTCCTTCCTCTCCAACGGGCGGCGGGCCTTCGAGGACGGCCGGTTCATCACCTCCGCCGCCTCGCTGACCGGCAACGGCCAGGAGGAGAGGCTCCTGATGGTCTTCGGCAAGTGAACGAGTCCACCGAGCGTCCCACCGAGAGGCAGTAGCAAGCGATGAGTACCCCGCCGCCCCCCAGCCAGCCGCCCTCCGGCGGTTTCGGCGGCCCCCCGCCGCCGCCCGGCCCCCCGCAGCCCCCGGCCCAGCCGCCCACGGTCCCGGCCCCCCAGGCTGGCTACGGCTACCCGCAGCCCCAGGCCCAGCAGGGCTACGGCTACCCGCAGCAGCCGAACACGCTCCAGGCCCCGGCCCAGCCGCAGTACGCCGCCCCCGGCGGCGGCAACGACAAGCGCAACCAGCTGGCGATCGTCGGCGCGGCCGTACTGGCCATGGCCCTCATCATCGGCGGCGGCTTCTGGTACGTCTCCGGCGACGACGGCGGGGCCCAGCCCACCGCGAACGGCGCCAGCGGCTCGCCCGAAGGCGACAAGGGCGGCCCCGCGGGCACACCCGGCAGCGAGAAGGTCCCCTCCAACCCGAAGTCGAAGTCGCTGGTCAACGTCCCCAGCCCGGCCCCGGCCGACGTGGTCTCCGTCGACGGCTCCTGGCTGACCGACACCACCTACGCCAAGTCCGACGTCGCCAAGGTCGTCGGCTACAACCTGGTCGACGGCGGCAAGAAGTGGGAACTCCCGCTCCCCGCCAACGTCTGCGGCGCCACCAAGCACATCAGCGACAACAAGACCGCCATCCTCTTCGAGGAGGGCATGGCGACCAACGAGAAGAAGTACCCCCAGTGCACCCAGGTCGGCGTCCTCGACCTGAACACCGGCAAGCTCCTCTGGTCCGCCACCGCCAAGTCCGCCACCGGCGGCGACAAGCCGGTCGCCTTCAGCGAGGTCACCATCAGCGGCCAGACCGTCGCCGCGGGCGGCCTGTACGGCGGCGCCGCCTGGAACCTCACCGACGGCAAGTCCCTGTGGACCCCGAAGACCGACGGCGAAGGCTGCTACGACCTCGGCTACGCCGGCGGCGAGGCCCTCGCCGCCCTGCGCAAGTGCGGCCGCGGCTCCAGCCCGACCCTGTACGCGCAGGCCCTCGACCCCGCCACCGGCGCGCCGAAGTACCAGTACAAGCTGTCCGCCGGCATCGAGTGGGCCGGCATCATCTCCACCAAGCCGCTCATCGTCGCCGCCAACGTCGGCAACACCGCCAAGAACGCCACCAACGTCAGCGACCTCTTCGTCGTCGACGACGCGGGCCAGCTCAAGACCCGTATCGGCCTCGCCGCCGGCAGCTACGCACCCAAGTGCCCCGCCACCGAGGTCGAGCAGTGCTCGAGCATGGTCGTCGGCAACGGCAAGGTCTACCTGCCGTCGTACGAGCACCAGGGCTCGGCTTCCGTCGGCCGCACCAACGAGATCGTCTCCTTCGACCTGGAGACCGGCAAGGCCACCAGCGACCGCGCCGACGCGGGCGAGCGGTACACCATGTTCCCGCTGCGCATGGACGGGTCGAACATCATCGCCTACAAGGTGCCCCCGTACGACGGGGGCGGCCAGGTCGTCAGCATCGACGGCAAGACGATGAAGGAGACCCTGCTGATGCAGAACCCGGTCGAGAAGGCGAGCCAGCGCATGGAGACCGGCTTCTCGAAGGACCACTCCGAGTACCGCTACCACAACGGGCGCCTGTTCATCTCCCGTACCACGGTGCGCAAGCCGTACTCCGAGAAGTCCACCCCCGAGTACCTCTTCGTCTCCTTCGCGGCGAACTGACACCGGGCCCCGCCCCCCGCCGAAAGCCCCCGGACGGTACCCACCGATCGGGGGCTTTCGCACGGTAACCGGCACGCCCCGTCGAACAAGCGTGTAGCTTGCCGGGTCAGATGGATCTGGGGTGGGAGCCTTGATGGGCGTACGGGTCGTGGTGGTCGACGAGCACCGGCTGCTGGCCGAGGCGCTCGCCTCGGCCCTGAAACTGCGCGGGCACCGCGTGCTCGCGGCGGCGGCACCGGCGGCCGGCGCCGCCGAGCTGGTCATCGGCCGCGCCCCGGAGGTGTGCCTGTTCGGCACCGCCACCCCGGCGGAGCCCGGCGTCTTCGAGCCGGTGGTGCGGATCAAGCGCGAGCGCCCGCAGATCGCCGTGGTGGTCCTGGGCCCCGTCCCGAGCCCGCGCGGGATAGCCGCCGCCTTCGCCGCCGGGGCCTCGGGGTACGTCCGCCAGGACGAGCGCATCGAAGGCGTCGAGCGGGCCCTGGCGAAGGCCCGGTCCGGGGAGGTCGCGATCGCCCCGCAACTGCTCCAGGGCGCCTTCGCGGAGCTCCTCAACCCCGCCGCGCAGCCCGACGACGAGGCCGGCCGGCTGCTGCGGCTGCTGACCCCGCGCGAGGCGGAGGTACTGGTCCGGGTCGCGGAGGGCGAGGACACCCGGCTCATCGCCGCCGGCATGGCCATCGCGCCGAGCACGGCCCGTACGCACGTGCAGCGGGTCCTGATGAAGCTCGGCGTGGGCTCGCGGCTGGAGGCCGCCGCGCTGGCCGCCCGTACCGGGCTGCTGGACCGGGCCGCGCTGCCCGCGCGGCAGCGGCCGCAGGGGCCCGGGGAGCCGTCCGAGGGCTGAGCCCGCCGCGCGGTGGCCGCCGCCCGGCTCCCGGGGGCCGTCCCTGGCCCTCCGGGGGCCTTCGCCCGGGCCGCCCGCGGCCCGAGCCCGGCGCGACGGGGTTCCCCCGGCCCTCCCGGCCCCGCCCGGCCGGACGCGGGCCGGTCCCGGCCGTCCGGGTACGGTATTCGAACGGCCGCGATTTCCCCGGAAGCGCGGAATCCGGTAAGCCAGTCACCAGGGCACGCGCATCCGCGTGCTTCCGCGAGATGTAGGAGTGCGAGTGAGCAAGTACCTGGTCACCGGCGGTGCCGGATACGTGGGCAGCGTCGTGGCCGCCCATCTGCTGGAGGCCGGACACGAGGTGGCCATCCTCGACAACCTCTCCACCGGCTTCGCCGAGGGCGTCCCCGCCGGCGCCACCCTGATCAACGGCCGGATCCAGGACGCCGCCGACCACCTGGACGCCTCCTACGACGCGGTGCTGCACTTCGCGGCCTCCTCGCAGGTCGGCGAGTCCGTCGTGAACCCCGGCAAGTACTGGGACAACAACGTCGGCGGCACCCTCGCCCTGCTGACCGCGATGCGCGAGGCCGGGGTGCGCCGGCTCGTCTTCTCCTCCACCGCCGCCACCTACGGCGAGCCGGCCGGCGGGGTGCTGACGGAGACCTCGGTGACCGCGCCGACCAACCCGTACGGGGCCTCGAAGCTGGCCGTCGACCACATGATCGCGGGGGAGTGCGCGGCGCACGGCCTCGCGGCGGTCTCGCTGCGCTACTTCAACGTGGCCGGCGCCTACCGGGAGTTCGGCGAGCGCCACGACCCCGAGACGCACCTCATCCCGCTGGTGCTCCAGGTCGCCCTCGGCGAGCGCGAGGCCATCTCGGTGTTCGGCGACGACTACCCGACCCCCGACGGGACCTGCGTCCGCGACTACATCCACGTCGCCGACCTGGCGGAGGCCCACCTGTCGGCGCTGCGCGTCGCGGCCGAGGGCGAGCACCTGGTCTGCAACCTCGGCAACGGCAGCGGCTTCTCGGTCCGCGAGGTGATCGAGACGGTCCGCAAGGTCACCGGCCGGGAGATCCCCGAGGTGGTCGCCCCGCGCCGCGCCGGAGACCCCGCGGTCCTCGTCGCCTCCGCCCGCACGGCGCACGAGCGCCTCGGCTGGACCCCCACCCGCTCGGACCTCACCAACATCGTGACCGACGCCTGGAACTTCGCCCGCGAGCAGCGCTCCTGACGCTCCGGCTCCTCCCGTGCGCCCCCCGCAGCCCGACGGCGCGGGGGGCGCACGCGTAAGGGCCGGGCGCGGGCCGCAGGCGCCGCACGCGGGCGCCCGGCGTGCGTACGCCGGGTGAAATGCACCCCGTGCAACTGCCCGCGGCACGCGCCGGTCGGAAAATCCGCCTCCCGAGCCCTCCGGACAGACGAAAACAAGCCACCGCGAAGGCGGTTGCGGACCGCCCCGCTGGAAAACGGGGCGAAAAACTTCTGCTATTCGGCCAACCGCAGGACGCCGCCCCCTCTACGCTGATGCGTGACACCGGTGGGGGCCGGCGTTGTTTCAGGGGTCGAGACACGCCGGGTACGGCGTTCGGTCCGGGGTAGTGCACAGATGTCGCGGCGGCGGCCGCGGGCGTGTGGCCCACCCGGCCGGGCGCCGTACCCGTAGTCGTCCGTTCCCCGACCCTTGGGGGTTTTGTGGTTCGCATCCGGGTCCTGGTGGTCGATGGCCACCGCATCTTCGCCGAGTCTCTGGCGGCCGCGCTCGCGGCCGAGCCGGACGTGGACGTGTCCGCGGCCGGCAGCGGTCCGGCGGCCTCGCGTTGCCTCGAGCGCGCGGTGGCCGAAGGCCGCCGCTACGACGTACTGCTCGTCGACGCCGACCTCGGCGCCGGCGCGGCCGCGCCGCAGGCCCTGCCGGGCCAGCGCGAAGCGGGCTCGGGCCCGGCCCCGCCGGCCGACGGGATCGCCCTCGTCGCCGGGGTACGGGGCGCGCACCCCGGCGTGCGCACCGTGGTCCTCGCCGAACGCGACGATCCGCGCCGGGCCGCGCTCGCCCTGCAGGCGGGGGCGTCGGGGTGGGTGGCGAAGGACTGCTCGCTCTCGCGCCTGCTGGCCGTGATCCGGGGGGTGCTGCGCGAGGAGACCCACCTGCCGCCCGCGCTGCTCACCGGGGTGCTGCGGGAGCTGACGGCCGCCCGCAAGCACCGTACGGACAGCGAGCGGCTCGTGGAGTCCCTCACCCCGCGCGAGCACGAGGTGCTGCGCTGCATGGTCGCGGGCCTGGGCCGCAAGGACGTGGCCGCGCGGCTGTTCCTGTCCCCGCACACCGTGCGCACCCACATGCAGAACGTGCTGGGCAAGCTCGGGGTGCACTCCACCCTGGCCGCCGTGGCGCTGGCCCGGCGGGCCGGCGTACGTCCCGCGGAGCTAGCCGGGGATGTTGTCGAACGGAGCGGTCAACTGGCGTAGCAGACCGGCGAGCTCGCCCCGCTGCGTCGTGGAGAGCTGGGCCAGGATGGCGCGTTCCTGGGCCAGCAGTCCCGCCAGGGACTGGTCGGCGCGGTCGCGTCCTTCGGGGGTCAGCCGGACCAGCACTCCCCGCCGGTCGCTGGGGTCGGGCAGCCGCTCGACGAGGCCCTTCTTGGCGAGCCGGTCGATGCGGTTGGTCATGGTGCCGGAGGTGACGAGCGTCTGCGTCAGCAACTGTCCGGGGGAGAGCTGGTACGGCGCGCCCGCGCGCCGCAGCGAGGTGAGCACGTCGAACTCCCACGGTTCCAGGCCGTGCTCGGAGAAGGCGAGCCTGCGGGCCCGGTCG
The DNA here is from genome assembly GCF_055569445.1 of Streptomyces sp. NPDC029122. Lineage (NCBI taxonomy): Bacteria > Bacillati > Actinomycetota > Actinomycetes > Kitasatosporales > Streptomycetaceae > Streptomyces > Streptomyces sp. NPDC029122. Next base: position 108,566 of record NZ_JBVHWK010000008.1, read on the forward strand.
AGGTGGCGCGCGAGCCGGCTGACGCGGCTGAGCACTTCGAGCGGTTCCACGTCGAGGTCAGGGCGCTCTCGCCGCCATGCCGCGACCAGTCGGTCGACCTCGTCCTCCATGCCGATCAGTGTACGGGGTCTGTCGACGTGAAGTCTCTTCGGATCAAGAATCTTGACATCGAGATATAGTCCGGCCAAGCATGGGGCATGGACGTGGCCGGAACGGCTTCCGCTTCCGATCGCCCCACGAGTAGGGAGGCTCGAACATGCATTCCGATATCGCGCCGGCCGTGCGCACCCACCCCCGCGACGGCTCCGCACCCGTCTGGGACCCCCAGCAGTACCTCCACCACGCCGGCCACCGCACGCGCCCTTTCCTCGACCTGATGAACCGCATACCCGAGCTCCCCACCAGCGCCCCCCGCATCGCCGACCTCGGCTGCGGCCCCGGCAACGTCACCGCCCTCCTCGCCGACCGCTGGCCCGAGGCCCGCATCACCGGTTTCGACCTTTCCCCGCAGATGCTCCAGCGGGCCTCCGCCGACTACGCGGGCCCCACCCCCGGCGGCGGCCGGATCGACTTCCGCCCCGCCGACCTCGCGGACTGGATGCCCGAGGAGACCTATGACCTGATCGTGTCCAACGCGGCCCTCCAGTGGGTGCCCAGCCACCCCGGCTCCTTCGCCGCCTGGATCAACGGTCTGCGCCCCGGCGGCACCTTCGCCTTCCAGATCCCCGGCAACTTCACCGCCCCCAGCCACCGGCTGCTCGCCGAACTGTGCGACACCCCGCGCTGGCACGACCGCCTCGCCGGGCTCGGGGCGCGCTACATCCACCTGCTCGAACCCGCCGAGTACCTCGCCCGGTTCACCGAGCTCGGCTGCGCCGTCGACGTCTGGGAGACCACGTACTCCCAGCTCCTCCAGGGCACCGACCCCGTCCTCGCCTGGGTCAAGGGCACCGCGCTGCGGCCCGTCCTCACCGCCCTCGGCGACGACCGCGAGGCCGTCGACCGCTTCCTCGCCGAGTACCGCGAGATCCTGCGCGCCGCCTACCCGCCGGGCCCCCGGGGCACCGTCTTCCCGTTCCGCCGGATCTTCGCCGTCGCCCACAAGGAGGCATGACCGTGCTGACCGCCGTCGACCACGTACAGCTCGCCGCCCCACCCGGATCCGAGGACACGCTGCGCGCGTACTACCAAGACGTCCTCGGCATGCGGGAGATCTCCAAACCGCCCGTCCTCGCCGCGCGCGGGGGCTGCTGGTTCGCGGCCGGAGGCGTCCAGCTGCACCTCGGCGTGGAGGACGACTTCCGGCCCGCCCGCAAGGCCCACCCCGGGCTGAGGGTGACCGGTATCGAGGAGTACGCGGACAGACTCCGCGAGCGCGGCGCAGACGTCGTCTGGGACGACGACCTGCCGGGCCACCGCCGCTTCTACTCCCACGACCCGGTCGGCAACCGGCTGGAGTTCCTGGAACCGCACGCCCCCGGGGCCGGCGGGCCGCCGGCGGGCTGACGGCCGGCGGGCCGAAGACCGGCGGGCCGCCCGCCGCCCCGGACCCGCACGGCCCGCACGCCGCACGGCACGGGCTTGCACCGCCCCGCACGGCCGCGGACCGCACGACGCGACGGCGCCCCGTCACCGGGAACATCCGGTGACGGGGCGCCGTCGCGGGCCGCCCGTACGCGCTCAGCTCTTGCGGTGCCCCACCAGCCGCGGCTTCGCCTCCAGGTTCTCCAGCCCGTGCCAGGCCAGGTTCACCAGGTGCGCCGCCACCTCGGCCTTCTTGGGCCGCCGCGTCTCCAGCCACCACTGGCCCGTCAGCGCCACCATCCCGACCAGCGCCTGCGCGTACAGCGGGGCCAGCTTCGGATCGAAGCCCCGGGCCTTGAACTCCAGCCCCAGGATGTCCTCCACCTGCGTGGCGATGTCACTGATCAGCGACGCGAAGGTGCCCGTCGACTGCGCCACGGGCGAATCCCGCACCAGGATCCGGAAACCGTCCGTGTAGTTCTCGATGTAGTCCAGCAGCGCGAACGCCGCCTGCTCCAGCAGCTCCCGCGGATGCCCGGCCGTCAGCGCGCCCGTCACCCCGTCCAGCAGCTGGCGCATCTCGCGGTCCACGACGACCGCGTACAGCCCCTCCTTGCCCCCGAAGTGCTCGTACACCACCGGCTTGGACACCCCGGCCTTGGCCGCGATCTCCTCCACCGACGTGCCTTCGAAACCCTTCGAGGCGAACAGGGTGCGGCCGATGTCCAGCAGTTGCTGACGCCGCTCGGCGCCCGTCATCCGGACCCGGCGTCCTCGCCTGGGTTTGTCGCTGCTGGAACTGCTGCCGTCGATCGCCACGTCCCCCATCATGCCGGGTTCGGCGTCTCTTCCTTGCGCCGGGCGTCGATCCTCGCCCCGGACGGCCACCGCACGTCGGAGGCCCACCCCAGCAGCTCGAACCAGCGGATCAGCCGCGCACTGGAATCCACCTGACCGCGCAGCACGCCGTGCCGCGCCGACGTCGGGTCGGCGTGGTGCAGGTTGTGCCAGGACTCCCCGCACGACAGCACCGCCAGCCACCACACGTTGCCCGAGCGGTCCCGCGACTTGAACGGCCGCTTGCCCACCGCGTGACAGATCGAGTTGATCGACCACGTCACGTGGTGCAGCAGCGCCACGCGCACCAGCGAACCCCAGAAGAACGCCGTGAAAGCGCCCCACCAGGACATCGTCACCAGACCGCCCACCAGCGGCGGGATCGCCAGCGACACCACCGTCCAGAAGACGAAGTCGCGGCTGATCCGCCGGATCGCCGGGTCCTTCACCAGGTCGGGGGCGTACTTCTGCTGATCGGTCTGCTCCTCGTCGAACAGCCAGCCGATGTGCGCCCACCACAGGCCCTTCATCAGCGCCGGCACCGTCTCGCCGAACCGCCACGGCGAATGCGGGTCGCCCTCGTGGTCGGAGTACTTGTGGTGCTTGCGGTGATCGGCCACCCACCGCACCAGCGGCCCCTCCACCGCCATCGAACCCATCACGGCCAGCGCGATCCGCAGCGGCCGCTTCGCCTTGAAGGAACCGTGCGTGAAGTACCGGTGGAAGCCGATGGTGATCCCGTGGCACGCCAGGAAGTACATGAACACCATCAGGCCCAGGTCGAGCCACGTCACCCCCCAGCCCCAGGCCAGCGGCACCGCCGCGAGCAGCGCCAGGAACGGCACGGTGATGAAGAGAAGCAGTGCGATCTGCTCCGCGGAGCGCTTCCGTTCGCCCCCGCGCGTCGCGGAGGGCGCGGAAGGCGCCGAGGAGTCCTCGATCAGTTCGGGACTGAGAGTCATGGGGTCCCCTGGGGGGTGAGAAGTCGGCAGGTAAGGCGCGCGCCTGACCTACGGAGCCGTAACCTACGGCAACGTAAGTATGGCAAATGCGGCGCGCCCGGCAACAGGACCCGCGCGCCGGGCCCCCGGCCTGCCCAAAGGGCGGGCACTCTGCCCGGGCACAGGGACGGGACACCTATCCTGGTGTCGTCGGACAGCGCGGTCCGCACGGGCAGCCCGGGCTGCGCAGCACGACCGGCACGGCCGCGCACCCCCGGGAGCCCACAGCCCAGTAGCGCTCGAACACTGCAAGGAGCCGCACCTGTGAGCAGTGCTGACCAGGCCGCCCAGGCCCCCGTCACCCAGCCCGCCGCCCCCGCCGCCGCGACACGGACGGCGGAGACGGCGAACGCGGAGCTGCGCGCGGACATCCGCCGCCTCGGCGACCTCCTCGGCGAGACCCTCGTCCGCCAGGAGGGCCGGGAACTCCTCGACCTCGTCGAACGGGTCCGCGCCCTGACGCGCACCGACGGCGAGGCCGCGGCGGCCCTCCTCGGCGACACGGACCTGGAGACCGCCGCCAAGCTGGTGCGCGCCTTCTCCACCTACTTCCACCTCGCCAACGTCACCGAGCAGGTGCACCGCGGCAAGGAGCTGCGCGCCCACCGCGCCGCCGAGGGCGGGCTCCTCGCCCGTACCGCGGACATGCTCAAGGACGCCGACCCCGAGCACCTGCGCGAGACGGTCAAGAACCTCAACGTCCGCCCCGTCTTCACCGCCCACCCCACCGAGGCCGCCCGCCGCAGCGTGCTGAACAAGCTCCGCCGCATCGCCGCCCTCCTCGAGGAGCCCGTCACCGGCGCCGGCGACCGCCGCCGCCACGACCTGCGGCTCGCCGAGAACATCGACCTCGTCTGGCAGACCGACGAGCTGCGCGTCGTGCGCCCCGAGCCCGCGGACGAGGCCCGCAACGCCATCTACTACCTCGACGAGCTCCACGCCGGCGCCGTCGGCGACGTCCTCGAGGACCTCGCCGCCGAGCTCCAGCGCGTCGGCGTCGAGCTGCCCGCCGGCACCCGCCCGCTCACCTTCGGCACCTGGATCGGCGGCGACCGCGACGGCAACCCCAACGTCACCCCCGACGTCACCCGCGACGTGCTGATCCTCCAGCACGAGCACGGCATCACCGACGCCCTCGAACTCGTCGACTTCCTGCGCGGACTCCTCTCCAACTCCATCCGCTACACCGGAGCCACCGAGGAACTCCTCACCTCCCTCCAGGCCGACCTGGAACGCCTCCCCGAGATCAGCCCCCGCTACAAGCGGCTGAACGCCGAGGAGCCGTACCGCCTCAAGGCCACCTGCATCCGCCAGAAGCTGCTCAACACCCGCGAGCGCCTCGCCAAGGGCATCCCCCACGAGGAAGGCCGCGACTACCTCGGCACCGCCGAGCTCCTCGCCGATCTCACCCTCATCCAGACCTCCCTGCGCGAACACCGCGGCGCCCTCTTCGCCGACGGCCGCATGGACCGCACCATCCGCACCCTGGCCGCCTTCGGCCTCCAGCTCGCCACCATGGACGTACGCGAGCACGCGGACGCCCACCACCACGCCCTCGGCCAGCTCTTCGACCGCCTCGGCGAGGAGTCCTGGCGCTACGCCGACATGCCGCGCGACTACCGGCAGAAGCTCCTCGCCAAGGAACTGCGCTCCCGCCGCCCCCTCGCGCCCACCCCGGCCCCCCTGGACGCGGCCGGACAGAAGACCCTCGGCGTCTTCACCGCCATCAAGGACGCCTTCGAGAAGTTCGGCCCCGAGGTCATCGAGTCCTACATCATCTCGATGTGCCAGGGCGCCGACGACGTCTTCGCCGCCGCCGTCCTCGCCCGTGAGGCGGGCCTCCTCGACCTCCACGCCGGCTGGGCCAAGATCGGCATCGTCCCGCTCCTGGAGACCACCGACGAGCTGCGCGCCGCCGACGTCATCCTCGACGAGATGCTCGCCGACCCCTCCTACCGGCGCCTCGTCTCCCTGCGCGGCGACGTCCAGGAGGTCATGCTCGGCTACTCCGACTCCAGCAAGTTCGGCGGCATCACCACCAGCCAGTGGGAGATCCACCGCGCCCAGCGCCGGCTGCGCGACGTGGCCCACCGCCACGGCGTCCGCCTGCGCCTCTTCCACGGCCGCGGCGGCACCGTCGGCCGCGGCGGCGGCCCCTCGCACGACGCGATCCTCGCCCAGCCCTGGGGCACCCTCGAGGGCGAGATCAAGGTCACCGAGCAGGGCGAGGTCATCTCCGACAAGTACCTCGTCCCGTCCCTGGCCCGCGAGAACCTGGAGCTGACCGTCGCGGCCACCCTCCAGGCCTCCGCCCTCCACACCGCCCCCCGCCAGTCCGACGACGCCCTCGCCCGCTGGGACGCGGCCATGGACATCGTCTCGGACGCCGCCCACTCCGCCTACCGCGCACTCGTCGAGGACCCCGACCTGCCCGCGTACTTCTTCGCGGCCACCCCCGTCGACCAGCTCGCCGACCTCCACCTGGGCTCCCGGCCCTCCCGCCGCCCCGACTCCGGCGCCGGCCTCGACGGCCTGCGCGCCATCCCGTGGGTCTTCGGCTGGACCCAGTCCCGCCAGATCGTCCCCGGCTGGTACGGCGTCGGCTCCGGCCTCAAGGCCCTGCGCGAAGCCGGCCAGGACACCGTCCTCACCGAGATGGGCGAGCGCTGGCACTTCTTCCGCAACTTCCTCTCCAACGTCGAGATGACGCTGGCCAAGACCGACCTGCGGATCGCCCGCCACTACGTGGACACCCTCGTCCCGGACGAGCTCAAGCACGTCTTCGACCGCATCGAGGCCGAGCACGAACTCACCGTCCGCGAGGTCCTGCGCGTCACGGGCGGGGAGAAGCTCCTGGACTCCCAGCCCGTCCTCCAGCAGACCTTCGCCGTCCGCGACGCCTACCTGGACCCCATCTCCTACCTCCAGGTCTCCCTGCTGGCCCGCCAGCGCCAGGCCGCGGCCCGGGGCGAGGAGCCCGACCCGCTGCTCGCCCGGGCCCTGCTGCTCACCGTCAACGGCGTCGCCGCCGGCCTGCGCAACACCGGCTGACCGGCCCCGTACGCGCAGGAAGCCCCCGCCGGTCCGGCGGGGGCTTCCTCCGTGTCACGGGAAGCGATCAGGAGACCGCCGGACCGGGAGTTCAGGAGTTGTAGGCCGACTGGGCGCGCTCCAGGCCCTCCTGGACCAGGCACTCCACCGCGTCCGCCGACCGGTCCACGAACCAGCCCAGCTCCTTGCGCTCCGTCGAGGAGAAGTCCTTCAGCACGAAGTCCGCGACCTGCATCCGGCCCGGCGGGCGCCCGATGCCGCACCGCACCCGGTGGTAGTCCGCGCCCATCGCCTTCGTCATCGACTTCAGCCCGTTGTGGCCGTTGTCCCCGCCGCCCAGCTTCAGCCGCAGCGTCGCGTAGTCGATGTCCAGCTCGTCGTGGACCGCCACGATCCGCTCCAGCGGAACCTTGTAGAAGTCCCGCAGCGCCGTCACCGGGCCACCGGACAGGTTCATGAACGACATCGGCTTCGCGATGACCACCCGCCGGTTCAGCGGTCCCGGCGGACCCATCCGGCCCTCGACCACCTGCGCCCGCGCCTTGTGCGCCTTGAACTTCCCGCCGATCCGCTCCGCCAGCAGGTCCGCCACCATGAAACCGATGTTGTGGCGGTTGCCGGCGTACTCCGCCCCCGGGTTACCGAGACCGACGATCAGCCACGGCGCCGCGTCGTCCGACATCAAAAACTCCTTAAGCCCGTGAACGAGAACGACCGCCGTCCCGCTCCAGTGGAGCCGGACGGCGGTCGGTCAGCAACTGCTGAGGGGGTGGGGCGAGACTCAGGCCTCGGTGCCCTCGGCGGCCTCGGCGGCCGGCTCCTCGGCCTGCGGGGAGACGACCTGCAGGACGGCGGTCTCACCGTCGACGGCCAGCGTGGTGCCGGCCGGCAGGACCAGGTCCTTGGCGTGGATGGAGGCACCGGCCTCGAGGCCCTGGATGGAGACGGTGACCTCGGTCGGGATGTGGGTGGCCTCGGCCTCGACCGTGATGGTCGACAGCAGGGTCTCCAGCAGGTTGCCGCCGGGGGCCAGGTCGCCCTCGGTCACCACGGCGACCTCGACCGTGACCTTCTCGCCCTTCTGGACGATCAGGAAGTCGACGTGCTGGATGTTGCGGCGCAGCGGGTGACGCTGGACGGCCTTGGGGATGACCAGCTCGCTGCCGGCACCCTCGATGTCCAGGGAGAGCAGCGCGTTCGGGGTCTTGAGGGCCATCATCAGCGCGTGGGCCTCGACGCCGACGTGCTTCGGGGCGGTGCCGTGGCCGTAGATGACGCCCGGGGTCAGGGCGTCACGGCGGGACTGGCGGGCAGAGCCCTTGCCGAAGGTGTCGCGGAGCTTCGCGGAAAGCTTGATCTCGGACATGTTCACTCCTCGTGGGGTGACGAAAACGGACAGAGGTCACCCGGCCGAAACGGCCTGCTACGAAGAGCGCGTCGATAACGGAGCGTCCGTACCGATAAACGGATACGGCCTCCCTCGCCGAGCAACTCGTCGAGTGTACCCGGCGGGGAGGCCGTGCCCAAAAGGATCTAGCGGGAGGTCGGAGCAGGACCGTCAGGCCTACTGCTGCTCCTCGAACAGGCTGGTCACGGAGCCGTCCTCGAAGACCTCGCGCACCGCGCGCGCCACCATCGGGGCGATCGACAGGACCGTGATCTTGTCGAGCTCCAGGTCCGAGGGGTCCGGCAGCGTGTTGGTGAAGATGAACTCGCTCACCTTCGAGTTCTTCAGGCGGTCGGCCGCCGGACCCGACAGGATGCCGTGCGTCGCCGTCACGATGACGTCCTCCGCGCCGTGCGCGAAGAGCGCCTCGGCCGCGGCGCAGATCGTGCCACCGGTGTCGATCATGTCGTCGACCAGCACGCAGACACGGCCCTTGACCTCGCCCACGACCTCGTGGACGGTCACCTGGTTGGCGACGTCCTTGTCGCGGCGCTTGTGCACGATCGCCAGCGGCGCGTCCAGACGGTCGCACCAGCGGTCGGCCACGCGCACGCGGCCGGCGTCCGGGGAGACGATCGTCAGCTTGGTGCGGTCCACCTTCGCGCCCACGTAGTCCGCGAGGACCGGCAGGGCCGACAGGTGGTCCACGGGGCCGTCGAAGAAGCCCTGGATCTGGTCGGTGTGCAGATCCACCGTCAGGATCCGGTCCGCGCCCGCGGTCTTCAGCAGGTCCGCGACCAGGCGCGCCGAGATCGGCTCGCGCCCCTTGTGCTTCTTGTCCTGGCGGGCGTACCCGTAGGACGGGATGATCACGGTGATGGAGCGTGCCGACGCGCGCTTCAGCGCGTCGATCATGATCAGCTGCTCCATGATCCACTTATTGATCGGAGCCGTGTGGCTCTGGATCAGGAAGCAGTCCGCGCCACGAGCCGACTCCTGGAAACGGACGTAGATCTCGCCGTTCGCGAAGTCGAAAGCCTTGGTCGGCACGAGGCCGACACCGAGCTGGTGCGCGACCTCCTCGGCCAGCTCGGGGTGGGCGCGGCCGGAGAAGAGCATGAGCTTCTTCTCGCCGGTCGTCTTGATCCCGGTCACAGCACTGTCTCCTCAGACGTGTGAAAGCTGCTCGCCCCCGTGTGCGTCCGTCCCGCACACGGTGAGCCAGCCGAATTGCGTGCACCTATCACGGTACGCCGTCCCGGACGTACCTGTTTCCGGTCAGTTCACCTCAATGGCTGCCGGAGTCCTTCTCCGCCGACGACTGCGCGGCGCTCGCGGCCGCGCTGCCGGGACGCTTGCGGGCCACCCAACCCTCGATATTCCGCTGCTGGCCACGGGCCACGGCCAGCGCGCCGGGCGGCACGTCCTTCGTGATCACGGAGCCGGCGGCCGTGTAGGCGCCGTCCCCGATGGTGACGGGAGCCACAAACATGTTGTCCGAACCCGTCTTGCAGTGTGAGCCCACCGTGGTGTGGTGCTTGTGCTCACCGTCGTAGTTCACGAACACGCTCGCCGCGCCGATGTTCGTGTACTCGCCGATCGTCGCGTCACCCACGTACGAGAGGTGCGGCACCTTCGTGCCCTCGCCGATCGTCGCGTTCTTCATCTCCACGTACGTACCGGCCTTCGCCTTCCGGCCGAGATCCGTACCCGGACGCAGGTACGCGAACGGACCGACCGTCGCCCCGTCGCCGATCACCGCGCCGTCGGCCACCGTGTTGTCGACCCGCGCGCCCGCGCCCACGCGGGTGTCCTTCAGGCGGGTGTTCGGGCCGACCTCGGCCCCCTCGCCGATGTGCGTCGCGCCGAGCAGCTGCGTACCCGGGTGGATCAGGGCGTCCTGCCCGAACGTCACCGTCACGTCCACGAACGTGCCGGCCGGGTCCACGACCGTCACGCCCGCGAGCATCGCCCGCTCCAGCAGGCGCGCGTTCAGCAGCGCCCGCGCCTCGGCCAGCTGCACCCGGTTGTTGATCCCGAGGATCTGGCGGTGGTCGCTGCCGACCGCCGCGCCGACCCGGTGCCCCGCCTCGCGCAGGATGCCGAGCACGTCGGTGAGGTACTCCTCGCCCTGGCTGTTGTCGGTGCGGACCTTGCCGAGAGCGTCCGCGAGGAGCGCGCCGTCGAAGGCGAAGACCCCGGAGTTGATCTCCCGGATCGCGCGCTGCGCGTCGGTGGCGTCCTTGTGCTCGACGATCGCCGTCACGGCGCCGGTGGCCGGGTCGCGGACGATGCGGCCGTAGCCGGTGGAGTCGGGGACCTCGGCGGTGAGCACGGTGACGGCGTTGCCGTCGGCCTCGTGCGTGGCGGCGAGGGCGCGCAGCGTCTCCCCGGTGAGCAGGGGGGTGTCGCCGCAGACGACGATGACGGTCCCGTCGACCGTTCCGCCGAGCTCCTCGAGGGCCATGCGGACGGCGTGGCCGGTGCCGTTCTGTTCGTACTGGACGGCGGTGCGGACGCCGGCGTCGGCGCCGGCCAGGTGCGCGGTGACCTGCTCGCGGGCGTGACCCACGACGACCACGAGGTGGGTCGGGTCCAGTTCGCGGGAGGCCGCGACCACGTGACCGACGAGCGAGCGCCCGCAGATCTCGTGCAGAACCTTGGGTGTGGCCGACTTCATGCGGGTGCCCTCACCCGCTGCGAGTACGACGACGGCTGCCGGGCGGGTTGCGCTCACGGGTGGGCCCTTCGGCTTCGGGGGTGGACCCGTGAAGGATAGCGGGGGGTCACGGCCCGGAAACGAGGCCGGGTCCCGACCGCTGGGCCGGGACCCGTACGTGATGTGCTCCCCTGCCAGGACTCGAACCCGGTCTTAAGGTACCAAAAACCTCAGTGCTGCCGATTACACCACAGGGGATAGCTAATCACTCAAACCGGACATTCGATCTTCCCGGTTCGGGTGGGACGCCCCTACTATGCCGCACCGGGCCCCCTCGACGCGACGGTGGATACCGGCGCTTCGGTCGCCGTAAATCACCCGGCAGCCTCGGTAGTTCCTCTCCGTGTTCTTCCGGCGATTCTTCCGAGTGGTCCGGGGGCCGCGCTTCTTGATTTTCGACCGGCGGCATGCTGCGGCCGCTGCGTACGCTGGACCGCATGACCAGTACGGGGGAAGAGCGCGAGGGGACGGGCCGGGACGGGCCCTGGTGGTGGAAGCGGCGGCGGGCGGCCGTGCTCGACGTGGGGCTGGGGGTGGCGTCGGCCGTCGAATGCGCCTTCGAGGGGGTGCCCACGGCCCGCGAGGCCGGGGTGCCGATGTGGGCCGGGGTGCTGTTCGGGGCGCTGGCGGGATCCGCGCTGGTGCTGCGCAGGCGCTGGCCGATCGCGGTGGTGCTGGTCGGGATCGCCGTCACGCCGGCCACGATGGGCTTCCTGCTGGGCGTGGTGGGGCTGTACACGCTGGCCGCCTGCGAGGTGCCGCGGCGGATCCTCGCGACGCTGGCCGCGATGTCGCTGGCCGGGACGTTCGTGGTGACGTACGTGCAGACGCGCCGGGACGTGGAGGCCGACGGCACGCTCGTGATCGTGCTGTCCGTGTTCATGGCGGTGGCGCTGACCGTGCCGCCGGTCCTGCTCGGGCTGTACGTCGGGGCGCGGCGACGGTTGATGGAGAGCCTGCAGGAGCGGGCGGACTCGCTGGAGCGGGAGCTGTCGCTGCTGGCGGACCGGGCCGAGGAGCGGGCCGAGTGGGCGCGCCAGGAGGAACGGACCCGCATCGCGCGGGAGATGCACGACGTGGTGGCGCACCGGGTGTCGCTGATGGTGGTGCACGCGGCGGCGCTCCAGGCGGTGGCGGCGAAGGATCCCGTGAAGGCGGTGCGCAACGCGGCGCTGGTGGGTGACATGGGGCGCCAGGCGTTGACGGAGCTGCGGGAGATGCTCGGGGTGCTGCGGGCTCCGGAGAAGCAGCGGCCGGTGCCCGAGCCGCGGCCGGGGCTGCCGGCGGGCGGTGCGGAGGAGGGGCCTTCGCTGGGGGAGCTGGAGGCGCTGGTGGGGCAGTCCCGGGCGGCCGGGATGGTGGTGGAGGTCGAGGTGCGGGGTGAGGGGGCCGGTTACCGCCCGGAGGTGGAGCAGACGGCCTACCGGGTGGTGCAGGAGGCGCTGACCAACTGCCACAAGCACGCTCCGGGCGCGCGGGTCGTCGTACGGCTGGCGCACCGGGAGGGCGAGGTCGCGATGCAGGTGGAGAACGGGCCGTGCGAGGGGGAGGCGCGGGGCGCCGATCTGCCCAGTGGGGGGAACGGCCTGATCGGCATGCGGGAACGGGTGCTGGGGCTGGGCGGGGTGTTCGTGTCCGGGCCGACGGACGGGGGCGGGTTCAGGGTGTCGGCGGTGCTGCCGGCCCGCTAGCCGTGGCGGGCGGCGCCCGGCGGGCGGCGCCCGGCGGCCGGGCGGGTCAGCCGGTGGTGAGGCGGGCGGGCTGGAGACCGGTGAGCAGGAGGGTGAGGGCCTCGTCGAGCCCGGCGCCGAGGTACCAGTCACCGGTGTGGTCGATGAGGTAGACGCGGCCCTCGCGGTCGATGGCGAGGTGGGAGCCGCCGTCGGTGCCGGCGCCGAGCGGGCACAGTTCGGTGGACAGGGCGCGTCCGAGGTCGGCGAAGGTGCGGGCGAGGTGGAGGCCGGTCAGCGGGTCCACGTGCACGGGGGTGGGCGCTATCTGCCGGCCGGGGCCCGGGGCGGTGAGGGTGAGGCCGCCGAATTCGGCCCAGGCCTCGACGGCGGCGGGGAAGACGGTGTGCCGGTGGCCGGCCGGGGTGGTGTGGTCGCGCAGGGAGTCGGCCCAGTATTCGGCCTGCTTGATGTCCCAGCGGCCGGGTTCCCATCCGGCGGTGCGCAGGGCGGAGTCCACGGGGCCGGGGAACCGGGTGGCCGAGGAGCGGTCGTAGGAGGCGGAGGACGCGGTCATGGCGGCTACTCGGGGTGGGTGAGGTCGACGGGGCGTACGCCGAAGTGGCTGAGGAGTGCGTCGCAGGAGCGGCAGGGCGGTGCGTAGGTGCCGTGGAGGGGGTCGCCGTCCTCGCGGATGCGGCGGGCGGTGATGCGGGCGTGCTTGAGGGAGCGGCGGGCTTCGCTCGCCGAGAGGGGCTTGCGGGAGGCGCGCTTGCTGCGGGCGCCCTCGACGGCGGCGAGGTGGCGGGAGAGCAGGATGGCTTCGGGGCAGCGGCCGGTGAAGCGTTCCCGCTGGCCGCTGGTGAGGGTGTCGAGGAAGTCCTGGACGAGGGGGTGGAGGGCGGGCGGCCGGTCGCCCTTGGCGGCGGTGCCGGTGAGGGTTTCCCCGCGGACGGAGAGCGCGGCGGCGACGGTGGGCAGGATGCCGTCGCGGCGGAAGCGGAGCACGGGCGGGGTGTGGGTGCCGCCCGCGCTGCTCCAGCGCAGCCGGGGATCGCCGACGGGGCCGGCCTCGGCCGGCTGCGGGCGGCCCGTGCGGGGTACCGCGTTTTGTGCGGTCGCGGTCTGTGTGGTCGCGGTCTGCATGGTTGCTCTTCCCTCCCGTGGCGGCGGTGCTGGTCGCTGTCGCGCACGCCCCCGTGCTGCGGGACAGCCTGTCAAATGTCACCTGTCGCACGGAAGCGGGGTCGAATATTCGTATCAATTCGGATGTTCCCGCCCCCCGGGCGCGTGCGTGGCTCGGGGGCGGGTGAGGGTCTTGCCGGAGCACATAGGCTGTGGTGAACCAGCCAGATCCAGCAGGGGGCTACCGCCATGACGACAGGTCGGCTCGGGCAGCAGGCCGCGCCACCCAACGCCGCTTACTCGGGGCAGGTCGTGCATTTCCCGGACCCGGTCCGGGCCGCTCGGCATCCCCACGGGGTGCGGATGGATGGCAACGGTCATCCCGACTTCTCGCGCTACGCGCGCGCCGCCGTGGAGATCGCCGAGCCCCCGGAGGGCTTCGGCGTGGACGAGCTGCGCCTCACGGACGTCGTGTCCGCGAACGCGGCGATGCGCGCGGCGGGCCATCCGCTGTGGGACACGGTGGGTCCGGTGGCGACCCCGCACGGCTGGACCTGGCACCACGTGGCCGGCTCCCGCCGGATGGAGCTGGTCCCGGTCGAGGTGAAGGCGCTGCTGAGGCACCACGCGGGTCTGGCGACGGCTCCCGTCGACCACGACAAGCGCGGCGCGCGGCCGCTGCAGGAGGCGCGTCCGGCGCACCTGGGGCTGCCGAAGGCCCTGGTCTCGGTGTCGGAGTCGCAGGTGCAGGGGGTCGAGGAGGACCTCGGCTACCGGCTCCCGGAGGCCTACCGCTCGTTCCTGAAGGCGGCGGGCGGCTGCGCACCCGTGGGCGCGGGGCTGCTGGTGGAGCTGGGGCTGCTGGTGGACCAGCCGTTCTTCACGGTGCGTGAGGAGGCGGCGGTCAACGACCTGGTGTACGTGAACAAGTGTCTGCGGGACCACCTGACGAAGGACTACCTGTGCGTGGCCTTCGTGCAGGGCGGGCTGCTCGCGGTGAAGGTGAAGGGCGAGGGCGTGGGCTCCGTCTGGTTCTCCCCGTACGACGACGCGCGGGACCGGGACGGCTGGTCGGTGCAGGAGCGGGTGGAGCGTCTGCTGCTTCCGTGCGGTGCCGATTTCGATGCCTTCCTGGAGCGCTTGGCGGGCAATCCGCCGGAGCTGGAGACGGTGGCCGGTCTGATGGTGGACGGCGGATTCGCGCGTTCGGTTGCAGTGTCCGGCGCCGGTATGGGTGAGGGGTGAGGGGCGCCGTGGTGACGTTCGCGCAGGCGCAGGAGCGCGCCGAGGAGTGGATCAACGGGGACGTGCCCGCGTACCAGCACCGTGAGGTGCGCGTACGGGAGTTCGGGCTCGGGTTCGTGGTGTGGGCCGAGGACCGGGCGGCCGGGCCGGTGTCCGGTGGTGGGCGGCAGCGGCTGGTCATCGCGCGGGACAGCGGTGAGGTGACGCTGTGGCCGGGGCTGCCGGTGGGCGAGGTGATCCGGCGGTACGAGGAGGAGTACGGGGCCGCTGCCGCGTCGACGGCTGCGGAGGCTTCGGTTCCGCCGCCGCGGATCGACTCGGAGCAGACCTCGTTCATGCTGACCCCGCCGCAGTGGCTGCAGGAGGCGGCGGACCGGGCGGGGATTCCGCCGGCGGGTGCGGGCGCTTCGGGTGCGGCTGCGGCTGCGGCTTCGGATGCGGGGGCTCCGGGTCCGGGGTCCGCTTCGGGTGCCTCCGGGGCGGGTGCTTCCCATCCGGGTGCCGCGGCTGCCGAGGCACCGGTTCCGCTGAGCCGTGGCGGCGAGGTGCCCTACGAGCCGACCGCGAACGACGGGGTGCCGGCCGGGTCCACGCCGTGGGCGGGGACCGATGTCAACTCCGGTGCCGACGAGGGCTCCGTACCGCTGCCCGCGACGGTGTTCGCGCCGCCGCTGTCGGGATCCGACCTGGACGACGCGCCCTCGGCCCCCAGGGTGGCCCCGGAGGCCAAGACCACGCTGATGGCGGGCGGCAGCCAGCTGCCCAAGACGACCGTGGCCCCGGCGCTGGCGGTTCCGGCGTCGGCCGCGGACATCGCCGACGCGCCTACGAGCAGGGCCCGTGTCTCCGCGCCGGGCGGGGTCGCGGCGCCGCAGCCGCCGGCGCCGCAGCAACCGCAGCCGCCGCAGGCCCCGCCGGCGCCTCCGGTCGGGGCGCCCGGGGTCCCTGGTGCGCCCGGTGCGCCCGGCGGCGGGGCGCAGTACGCCGCCACGATGCTGGCCGCGCCCGGTGGGCCGCCGGCTCCTCCGGGGACGCCGCCGGCGCCTCCCGGTCCGCCGGGTGCTCCCGCGGCTCCGGGTGCGCCGGGTTCGCTGGGCGGGGGGCTGGACCACGCCGCCACGATGCTGGCCGGTCCGGCCGTCGTGCAGCCGCCGGGCCCGCCGGCGCCTCCTGGTCCGCCGGGAGCGCCGACTCCGCCCGCGCCTCCCGCGCCCCCCGGTGCTCCCGGGGGCGGGGCGCACCAGGCCGCGACCATGCTGGCGGCGCCCGGTGTGGTGCCGGCGCCCGGTACGCCCGCGCCTCCCGGTCCGCCCGGTGCCCCTGGGGCTCCGGGTGCTCCCGCGGCTCCGGGTGCGCCGGGTTCGCCGGGCGCGGGGCTGGACCACGCCGCCACGATGCTGGCCGGTCCCGCCGTCGTACAGCCGCCCGGTCCGCCGGCTCCGCCCGGCGCTCCGGGTGCCCCGGGTGCTCCTGGTGCTCCTGGTGCTCCCGGCGGCGGGGCGCACCAGGCCGCCACCATGCTGGCCGGTCCCGGTGTGCCGCAGCCGCCCGGTCCGCCCGGCACGCCTCCCGGCCCGCCGCCCGGTCCGGCGGGGCAGCCGCAGGCCCCGTCCGGCGCGCCCACGGTCGGCCCCGGCTACCAGGCGGTGCTGCGCTACCGTGCGCCCGACGGCTCCGAGCAGCAGTTGATCCGCCGCTCGGCGCCCGGTACCCCGCACCCCGAGTGGCAGATCCTCTACGAGCTGCGCGCGATGAACGTGCCGCCGCAGCAGGTGCTGGAGCTGCACACCGAGCTGGCCTCCTGTGAGCTGCCGGGCGGTTACTGCGCCCGGATGATCAGGGAGACCTGGCCGCAGGTGCGGATCACGAGCGTGGCCCCGTACGGCACCGACCACGCGGGCCGTCAGCAGGGCATGCGCCACCTGCTCACCCATCAGGGTGAGCTGCACCAGGTGGCGGACGGACCCGCGCGCCCCGCGCCGGTCCGGGCGCCGCTGCCGCAGGTCCCGCTCCAGCCGGCGATCCCGATGGACGCGATCGCGCAGGAGCTGGCGGGGGCCTTCGGGCCGCAGGGGGTGTTCCGTTTCGACCAGCGGGCGGTGTCCCGGCAGGGCGTACCGGAGATCGTGGCGCAGACCCTGATGTGGGCGGGTCTGCCGATCGATTTCGGGCCGTTCTTCTGGGCCCAGGCGGTGCCCGGCCAGCCGGTGCCGACGCTCGCCGAGATGGCCGCGCAGCGGGGGGTGCAGCCGGCGTCGGACGCGGGCTCGTACCTGGTCGTGGGCAGTGACTTCGGCAAGGCGCTGTGCGTGCAGTACGGGACCGCGCACATAGTGGCGGTGCCGGTCGAGGCCGGCCCCGGCGGGGCGCCCGTGCCGCCGCAGTTCGTGAACTCGAGCCTGCCGCAGTTCGCGCGGTCGCTGGCGATGCTGGGTCACATGTGGCGGCTGCGCCAGCATCTGACGCCTGAGCAGGCCGGGCGCTGGACCGTCGATTTCCAGGCGAACCTGGCCGGTCTCGACAGCGCGGCGCTGGCCTCGCCGGAGAGCTGGTGGTCGGTGCTGCTGGAGCAGATGTGGGACGGACTGCTCTGACCGGATGACGGCAGGCGTGGCCGGGCCGGGTCCCCTCGTGCGGGGGACCCGGCCCGGCCATTCCGGCTTCTGCGAGCAAATGACGCATCCTTGACAGCAATCCCCGCGAGAGAGGCGCTCCAGGATGACTGCACCCTTTGCGATCGTGCGCGGTCGCGGCTACCGGACGGACGAGGTCGACCGGTATCTGGCGCGGCTGTCCGGCAGCCGGGACGAGGCCTGGGAGCGGGTGGCGCGGCTGACCGTGCTGGCCCGTCAGATGGAGGCGGAGGCCGAGCGGTTGCGCGCGGCCGTGGCCGCGCTGGCGCCGCAGACGTACGACGAGCTGAGCGAGCGCGCGCGGCGGATCCTGCAGTTGGCGCAGGAGGAGGCGCGGGCCCTGCGGGAGGACGCGCGGGCGGACGCGCTGGAGGCGGCGGGCGCGGCCGAGGCGCATGCCGACCGGGTGGCGGAGCTGGCGCGGCACGACGCGGAGGCGGTGCGAGAACAGACCGAGGTGCGGGCGCGGCAGGGGCTGCTGCGGGCGCAACGGGAGGCGGACGCGATCCGTGCGGAGGCGCGGGACGACGCGGCGGGGTGGCGGGCCGAGGCGCAGGCCGCGCTGACGGAGGCGGCTCGCCGGGCGCAGGCGTTGCTCGCGGAGCTCGAACAGGAGCAGGCGGAGCGGTGGGACGCGGCGGGGCGGGAGCTGGCGGCGCGGGCGGAGGAACTGGACGCGCGGTACGCGGAGCTGGAGCGGAACGCGGAGGCGCGGCTGGCGGAGGCGCGGCGGGGGTACGCGGAGGCGGAGGAGTCGGCGCGGCACGGGCAGGAGGACGCGGAGGCGCGGGCGGAGGAGCTGGTCGCGCAGGCGCGGGTCGCCGAGGAGCGGACGGGGCGGGAGACGGAGCGGATCCTGCGGGAGCACGCGGAGGCGGAGGAGGAGATGCGGGCCCACATGAGCCACGTCCGGTCCAGCCTGGCGGCGCTGACGGGGCGGGCGGCGGCGGAGGGGTAGCCGGTGCCCTGTCCGGGCGGTTGCCCTGGCCGGTCCGGTGCCCTGGCCGGGCGGTTCCGGGTGGGCGGGGTGCCGTGTCGGGCGGTGCCGGAGTGGGGGAGTTGCCCCGGTCGGGCGGTGCCCTGCGGGCGGTTCTGGGTGGGCGGGGGTGCCGTGTCGGGCGGTTGCCCTGGTCGGGCGGGGTGCGGGTGGGGCGTTGCCCTGTCGGGTGGTTGCCTCGTGGGCGGGGTTCGGGTGGGGTGGCAGTGGCTTCGGGTCGGGGTCGGGGTCGGTGCCGGGGTGGGGTGTCGTGCGGGGCGGGCTTCGATGTTCGGCGCCTGTTCCGGGTGTGTCCTGTAGAGCGGTACCGCGCGCCGAGTTCATCTCGTTCTAGCCCCGGACGACACCCCTCCCCGTCCCCGCCCCCTTGCGTCCGTCGGCCGGCCGGCCGTCTCGTCGGTCCAGGCCCGCCGACGACCTCGCGCGTGACGACGACCGGTTCGACACCGAGGTCGAGCGCGGCGCGCCCACCGCGTACGAAGCGCTGTGAGGATCGACGCCGGCGGCGGCTCGTTGTCCGTGATGGGGGGCAGGGTGGGTGAACCTCGGGGCGCGCTGCGGTTGAGGAAAGGTTTCTCCACCGCGTCGCGCTTTTACGCTCCCTCCCGGATGCCACCGGACCCGCATCCACCCGTGGAAGAGAAGAACGGAAACCCCTCATGCGTCTTCGCACCACCGCCGTAGCCCTCGTCGGAGCCCTCACCCTCGTCCTGCCGACCGCCGCCTCCGCGCTCGCGGACGACGGCGGCGGGGCCTTCAACTACACCTTCGTCCAGGACGGCGCCAGCACGAGCGGTCAGGTGAGCGACCTGTCCGAAGGCTGCCACGTGCTGGCCGTGACCGATGGCGCCTCGATCGAGGAGGTCGTCAACGAGACCGACAAGGTGGCCCTGCTCTTCGACAACGCGGTCTGCAAGGGCCAGCCGGTCGTGACGGCGGGCCCCGGGGAGATGGCGGGCGACTTCAAGGCCGTGGCCGTCCGCTTCGAGGCAGTCGAGCAGGAGCAGGACCACAAGCGCGAGGACGCCGCCGAGGCCCCCGCTCAGGCGCCGGCCGAGAGCGAGGAGAGCGAAGCCGGTGACGAGGAGGACGACTACATCGAGTCCACCTTCCGCCGGCTGGGCTGATCTCCCCGGCGAACGAGGGGCCCGGCACCCGAGGGTGCCGGGCCCCCGTCATGCCCCCGGGACGGGGGCCTCGTAGCGGTACGGGTCGCTCCGCAGGCCGCGCGAGACGGCCACCACGGTGAACGGGGGCTTCGCCGTCGCCGGGAGCGGCGCCGTCAGGGCGCCCGTCGCCGGATCCCGGGTCACCTGGAGCGGGGTGTCGTCCACCGTGAGGCGGGGTTCGGTGAAGCCGCCGCCCTCGACGCTGAGCAGCCCGCCGGCGGAGACGGTGACGTCGGTGATCACCGGGTTGGGGCGGATGGCCATCTTGTTCACCAGGTAGGCCCCCGCCGGAGCACCGGTCAGGGCCCAGACCTCGGAGGGCAGTCCGGGGAGCCCGCCGCCGACGTCGGCGAGGAAGAAGAGGACGACGTAGAGCATCGTGACCGCGCTCAGGGCCACGTACTGCAGGTCCATGAGGTCGGTCCGGCCGCTGTCGTTCGCGATCAGGTCCCGCAGCGGGCGCCGGCCTCCGGGGGTGGGCCGGGGGGCCGGCTTGGCCAGGCTGCCGTTCTCCACCCGGAGGCCGACGACCGCCTTGGCGGCGATCAGGGCCACGTACGGGCCTCCGAGCAGCGGCAGGTACACCGAGGTCAACGGGGACAGCGGGCCGTCGGAGCCGGTGCCGCGGAAGTACGCGATGCCGCCGCCGGCCGTCAGCCCGTACGCGAGGACCGCGAGCAGCAGCCAGACCAGGATCACCGTCCAGGCGAGCGCCAGGGTGGTGGAGGTGGAGAGCCGGCCGTCGCGGCCGGTGATGAAGCCCGGCCGGCGGCGCAGGCGCAGGGCCACCGGGACGGTCAGGGCGGCCAGTAAGGCGAGCGCGAAGAGTGCGGATGTCATGTCGTCCCCCCGGAAACGGTCCTGGGCAAGAGGGTCACCCACTGGGACCGAACATGACAAGCTCTACTCGTGCTCGGGCAGGACCGGGAACCTGCGCGGTGCCACCAGCAGCAGCACCAGCAGCGCCGCCACCCCGGCGGCCGTCGCGCCGAGGAAGATGTGCTCCACCGCGGCCGCCACCGCCCCCCGCAGGTGTTCCGATGCGGCCGGCGCCAGGCCGCCCGGCTCCGCCAGGGCCCGAGACACGTCGTCGAGGCGCTCCGGCAGTCCCGGCAGCGGCGTGTGCGCCAGCCGGGCGGCGACGGTCGCGTTGGCCACCGCACCCAGCAGCGCGGCCCCCACGCTCTGCCCGACGGTGCGGCAGAACAGCACCGAGGCGGTCGTGGTCCCCCGCTCGGCCCAGCCCACCGTCGACTGCACCCCGACCACCAGCGGGAGCTGGAAGAGCCCGAGGGCGGCGCCCAGCAGCAGCATGAGCAGCGCGGGCTGCCACGGCCGCGCGGGGTACGGGAGCAGGGTGAAGGCGAACAGGATCACCGAGGCCAGCCCCATCCCCAGGGCGGCGGTGTCGCGGAAGCCGAGGCGCCGGTACACGTGCTGGCAGAAGGCGGCCGACAGCGGCCAGCTCAGGGTCATCAGGGCGGTCAGGAGCCCGGCTCCGACCGGCCCGAGCCCGAGTACGGACTGCGCGTACGTCGGCATGAACACCATCGGGGCGACCATCAGCAGCCCCAGCGCCCCCATCGCCAGGTTCACCGCTGCGATGGTGCGCCGGCGCCACACCCAGCCGGGCAGGATCGGTTCCTCGGCCCGGCGCTCCACCCGGACCACCACGGCGGCCAGGGCCGCGCTCGCGCCCAGCAGTGCCAGTGAGGGTGCCGACAGCCAGGGCCAGGCCACTCCGCCCTGCACCAGCGCGAAGAGCAGCAGCCCGCCGCAGGCGAAGACGGCGAGCGCCCCGGCCCAGTCCACCGGGCCCCGGCGGCCGGGGGAGCGTACGGGTTCCACGAGGTGGCGGGCGGTCAGCCAGAGGGCCAGCCCGGCCAGCGGCACGTTGATCAGGAAGGTCCAGCGCCAGCCCGCGTACGCGGCCAGCATCCCGCCGAGGGCCGGGCCGAGCAGGGCGGAGCTCGCCCACACGGTGGTCATCCGGGCCTGGATGCGGGGGCGGTCGCGCAGCGGGTAGAGGTCGGCGGCCAGGGTCTGCACGGTGCTCTGCAGGGCTCCGCCGCCCAGCCCCTGGACGATCCGGAAGGCGATGAGGGCGGCCATGTTCCAGGCGGACGCGCACAGCAGGGAGCCGGCGAGGAACAGGGCGATGCCGAAGAGCAGGACGGGCTTGCGGCCGAAGGTGTCGCTGAGCCTGCCGTAGAGGGGGAGGGTGACGGTGACGGCGAGGAGGTAGCCGGAGAACAGCCAGGAGAAGAGGGAGAACCCGCCGAGGTCCCCGACGATCTGCGGGACGGCGGTGGAGACGATGGTGCTGTCGAGCGCGACCAGGGCCATGCTCAGCATCAGCGAGACCACCACCCGGGCGGGCGGCCGCCCGCGCACGCCGCCGTCGGGTCCGGAGCCCTCCGGGGAGCCGGCCGGCACGCCCTTCCCCGAGGACCGCCCCGAGGTCCGCCCCGAGGCCCGCCCCGAGGCCGGTCCGGGGCCGGGACGGCCTGCGGAAACCTTTCCTCTGGTCGGGCCGGTGGGCTCCGCCGCCCCTTCCGCGGCGGCTTCCGCGCCGTTTTCTCCTGCTTCCACCACGTTCCCCTCGTCTGCGGGGAACACCATCTCACCGGGCCGCGCCGGACGGTATCCCCGTCTCGAGGCCGCCGGATCCGTCGGTGTCCCCTACCCCGGGTCCGCCGCAGGGTGGACAACCCCTAGGGGTAGCTCAGCATTTGGGTCCACGGGACGTTCGTCCCGGCGGAGGAGGACGAAGGTCCCGCGAGGCCCTTAACTGGTTCATACGAGCGGGGCCGCCGGGGGGCGGGGTGGGGTTAACCCCCCGGCGGATACGGCGATGGGCACCAGCGCGCCGGACACCTCCCGCACAGCAGACTGCGACGACGACTCCGCGCCCACCAGCGCAGATGCGCGAACGCGCGGAAGAAGCGCCACCGCACCGCACACGCGGAGCGCACGAACACCAACAGGGGAGACAGCACCGTGACTACGGCGATGACCGAGACCAGGCAGGGGAGCGGCGGGGGACAGAACTCCGTCGCGGCCCGGGCGCGCCAGGTCGTCAAGGCCTACGGCTCCGGCGAGACCCGCGTCGTCGCCCTCGACCGGGTGGACGTGGACATCCACCGCGGCCAGTTCACCGCGATCATGGGTCCCTCCGGCTCCGGCAAGTCCACGCTGATGCACTGCCTCGCGGGGCTGGACACGGTGACCAGCGGGCACATCCACCTCGAGGACACCGAGATCACCGGCCTCAAGGACAAGAAGCTCACGCAGCTGCGGCGCGACAAGATCGGCTTCATCTTCCAGGCCTTCAACCTGCTGCCGACGCTCAACGCGCTGGAGAACATCACCCTCCCCATGGACATCGCGGGCCGCAAGCCGGACCCGCAGTGGCTGGACCGGGTCGTCCAGACGGTCGGCCTCGCGGGCCGCCTCAAGCACCGCCCGACCGAGCTCTCCGGCGGTCAGCAGCAGCGCGTCGCGGTCGCCCGCGCCCTCGCCGCCCGCCCCGCGATCATCTTCGGCGACGAGCCGACCGGAAACCTGGACTCCCGCGCCGGCGCCGAGGTGCTGGGCTTCCTGCGCCAGTCGGTCGACCAGCTGGGCCAGACCATCGTGATGGTCACCCACGACCCGGTCGCCGCCTCCTACGCGGACCGCGTCATCTTCCTGGCCGACGGCCGCATCGTCGACGAGATGTACGCGCCCACCGCCGACCAGGTCCTGGACCGGATGAAGGACTTCGACGCGCGCGGGCGGACCTCGTGACCGTCATGAAGACCGCGCGGCGCAACTTCTTCGCGCACAAGGGCCGGATGGCGCTCTCCGCCGTCGCCGTGCTGCTCTCGGTGGCCTTCGTCTGCGGCACCCTGGTGTTCACGGACACCATGAACACCACCTTCGACAAGCTGTTCGCCGTCACCAGCTCCGACGTCACCGTCACCCCCAAGGGAGACGAGGAGGGGGAGGAGATCTCCAGCCGCGGCAAGCCGGAGGGGCTGCCCGGCTCGGCGCTGGAGAAGGCGCGCGGCGCCGAGGGCGTCAAGTCCGCCGAGGGCAGCGTCGTCTCGCTGGCCGTCACGGTCGTGAACTCCAAGAACGAGAACATGGGGTCGACGACCGGAGCCCCGACCATCGCGGCCAGCTGGAACGACAACGAGCTCAAGTCGATGAAGATCACCTCCGGCCACGCCCCCCGTGGCCCCACCGAGGTGATGGTCGACGCCGACACCGCCGACAAGCACCACCTGAAGCTCGGGGACGAGCTGCGCACCATCGCCGTCACCGGTGACATCCGGGCGAAGATCAGCGGTATCGCCACCTTCACCGTGACCAACCCGGGCGCGGCCGTCGTCTACTTCGACACCGCCACCGCCCAGGAGAAGCTGCTCGGCGCCCCGGGCACCTTCACCCACATCAACGTCACCGCCAAGGACGGCGTGAGCCACGAGCAGCTGAAGAAGAACGTGGCGGCCGCCGTCGGCGCGGACACCTACAAGCTGCAGACCGCCAAGGAGGCCACCGCCGCAGGCAAGAAGGACATGGGCTTCCTCGACGTCATGAAGTACGTGATGCTCGGCTTCGCCGGCATCGCCTTCCTCGTCGGCATCTTCCTGATCTTCAACACCTTCTCCATGCTGGTGGCCCAGCGCACCCGCGAGATCGGCCTGATGCGCGCCATCGGCTCCGACCGCGGCCAGATCAACCGTTCCGTCCTCCTCGAGGCCTTCCTGCTGGGCGTCATCGGCTCCCTCACCGGCGTCGCGGCCGGCGTGGGCCTGGCCGTGGGCCTGATGAAGCTCATGGGCGCGCTGGGCATGCAGCTGTCCACCGCCGACCTGACGGTCAAGTGGACGACCCCCGTGGTCGGCCTGGTGCTGGGCACCGTCGTCACCGTGGTCGCCGCCTACGTCCCGGCCCGCCGGGCCGGCAAGGTCTCCCCGATGGCCGCCCTGCGCGACGCCGGCACCCCCGGCGACAAGAAGGCCGGTGTGGTCCGCGCCGTCCTCGGCCTGGTCCTCACCGGGACCGGCGCGGCGGCGCTCTTCCTCGCCGCGGCCGCCGAGAAGGCCTCCGAGGGCTCGCTGTGGCTGGCCGTCGGAGTGCTGTTCAGCCTCATCGGCTTCATCGTGATCGGCCCGCTGCTGGCCGGCGTGGTGGTCCGGGCGCTCGCCGCGCCCGTGCTGCGGCCCTTCGGCTCCGTCGGCCGGCTCGCCGAGCGCAACGCGCTGCGCAACCCGCGCCGTACCGGTGCCACGGCCGCCGCGCTGATGATCGGACTGGCGCTGGTCGCCTGTCTGTCGGTGGTCGGCTCCTCCATGGTGGCCTCCGCCACCGACGAGCTCGACCGTACCGTCGGCGCCGACTACATCGTCGCCTCGCAGACCGGCCAGCCGATGATGCCGCAGGCCGAGCAGGCGATGCGGGCCACCAAGGGCCTGGGCCACGTCACCGCGTACCGCGAGGTCGAGGCGAAGATCACCGCTCCGGACGGCACCTCCGCCCGGGACCGTCTCAGCGCCACCGACCCGACGTACGCCCAGGACGTGCGCCGCAAGACGACCGCGGGCGAGCACAAGGACGCGTACGCGCCCGGTTCCATGGCGGTCGGCTCGGCATACGCCGACAAGCACCGCGTCAAGGTCGGCGACGAGCTGACCGTCGCCTTCGACGGCGGCAAGACCGTCCGGCTGAAGGTCGCCGCGATCACCCTGGACGAGGGCAACCTCGACAAGGGCGTCAAGTACATCAGCACCGCGACCGCCGAGGCCAACGTCCCGGCCGACCGGCTGGCACGCCCGTTCATGCTGCTGGCAAAGGCGGAGAAGGGGCAGGCCGACAGCGCGTACACCGCGCTCAAGGCGGCCATGGCCGAGTATCCGCAGTACAAGGTGCTCAACCAGACCGACTACAAGCAGGACCTCAAGGACCAGGTCGGGCAGCTGCTCAACATGGTCTACGGGCTGCTCGCCCTCGCGATCATCGTCGCGGTCCTGGGTGTCGTGAACACCCTGGCCCTCTCGGTGGTCGAGCGGACCCGCGAGATCGGCCTGATGCGCGCCATCGGCCTCTCCCGCCGCCAGCTGCGCCGCATGATCCGCCTGGAGTCGGTGGTCATCGCCCTCTTCGGTGCCCTGCTGGGCCTCGGACTGGGCATGGGCTGGGGCGCCACCGCCCAGCAGCTCCTCGCCCTCCAGGGGCTGAAGGTGCTGGAGATCCCGTGGCCGACCATCATCGGCGTGTTCGCCGGCTCGGCCCTGGTGGGCCTGTTCGCCGCACTGGTCCCGGCCTTCCGGGCGGGGCGGATGAACGTTCTGAACGCGATCGCCAGCGAGTAGCCGGGCGGTCGTACGGGGGAGCAGTACGGGGGAACGCGCCGGCCCCGGACCGTCCGAGGGGACGTTCCGGGGCCGGCGTCGTGCTTCCGGGGGGGGGGCTCAGAGGATCCGCTGGAGCAGTACGTACCCGCCCGCCTCGCCCGCCGGCGCGAAGCGCGACCCCGGATGGAGCCACTCGGCGTAGGCGACGGGGTCGCCGGCCCAGCCGGAGGAGTTGTCGAAGACCAGGAAGGCCGGCAGCACCCCCTTGGTGTTGCCGATCCAGAACACCTGGCAGCGCGAGGTCAGCCGGGTCAGCGGTCCGTTGTCCGCCTCCACCCGCACCCCGTCCGGGATCTTCGCCAGCAGCCGCTCGACGGCGGCCACCCGCTCGGGCTTCTCGTACGCGGAGCGCTCACCGAGCCGGGCCAGCGGCATGCTGGTCGCGCTCAGCGCCAGGGCGGCAGCGAGCACGGCGCCGGGGAGCTGGGCGGCGTACGCGCGCACCCGCGGGCGGCCGCTGTGCCGGGCGATGTCGAGGGCGTCGGCCAGGGCCAGGGCGAGGACCGGCATCAGGACCGCGCTGTAGTGGTAGCCGGTGGACCAGTAGTGCGGGTCCCCCGACAGGAACCGCCAGCCCAGGGTCGGTACGGCCACCAGCAGCAGCGGGGAGCGCAGCGCGAGGAGCCCGGTGGTGGGGACCAGGACCCAGCCGAGGGTGGTCAGCTTCGTGCCGAGGCCGCGCAGCGGGCCGCCGCCGTCCTCCCCGAGCTTCTCCCAGTAGGCGTAGCCGTCGGTGGCGAAGGCGGGGATCACCACGGTGAAGACCAGGGCCGCGGCGGCCACCCCCGCCGCGGCGACGGCCGCCGCGAGGCGCGCGGCCCGCGGGTCGGCGCGCCGGGCCCGCCAGGCGACGACCAGGGCCAGGGCCGCCAGGGTGACGCCGAGGTCCTCCTTGACCAGCAGCAGCGGCAGCCCCCAGCCGAGGGCGGCCCGCCAGCGGCGCGCGAGCAGCGCCTCCAGGGCGAAGGCCAGCAGCGGTACGGCGAAGCAGATCTCGTGGAAGTCGAACTCGACGGCCCGCTGGATCCCCCAGGACAGTCCGTACGCCGCCCCGAGCGCGAGCCCGCGCGCCCGCCCGAGGAGCTTCGCCGAGGCGCGGGTGACGGGCAGCGCGGACAGCGCGAGCAGGGCCGCCTGGACGACCAGGAGGGTGAGGGGGGTCGGGAAGAGCCGGTAGAGCGGGGCGATCAGGGCGATGACGGGGCTGAAGTGGTCGCCGAGGACGTGGAAGCCCGGGCCCTTCAGGTCCACCACGGGCGCCTGGAGCCAGGCGTAGCCCCTGACTGCCTGTTCGAATATCCCGAGGTCCCAGGAGGCCTCCTCCATGCGCCGGTAGCGGGTCACCGAGAGCACGCAGTACGCGAGGAACAGGGCGGCGGTGAGCGCGTACGGCGCCCGGGGCGCGGCCCGCCCGGCCGGCCCGCCGGCGCCCGGGATGCTTCCGGATATCGGCATCCGGACAGATTCTCATCCCCGGCCGGAATGCCTCCCTCCGCCCCCGGCCCCCGGGACCGTGCGACTCCGCCCCGCCGCTCCGGCCCCCGGCGCGGGCGGCTCCGTCCCGGCCCCTCACCCGTGCGGGGCCGGAATGCCCCGCGCGGCCGAGGGGGCGGCGTCATAGGGTGGGAACCCCCGGCCCGTTCACGTGTCGGGCCCTTCGCGTTGCCCCCCGAGGCCCCTCGCCTCCCACCGGATGGAAAGCCTGTCTCATGAGCCTGCACGGACTGCTCGACGCCGTCACCCGGGACCCCGCCCTCGCCGAGGCGGTCACCGCGGCCGGGGACGGCAACCGCATGCACGTGGACCTCGTCGGCCCGCCCGCCGCCCGGCCCTTCGCGATCGCCGCCCTGGCCGCCCGTACCGAACGGACCGTGCTCGCGGTCACCGCCACCGGGCGGGAGGCGGAGGACCTCGCCGCCGCGCTGCGCTCCCTGCTGCCCCCCGACGAGGTCGTCGACTACCCGGCCTGGGAGACGCTGCCGCACGAACGGCTCAGTCCGCGCAGCGACACCGTCGGCCGCCGGATCGCGGTGCTGCGCCGGCTCGCGCACCCGAGCAAGGACGACCCGGCGGCCGGGCCCGTCTCGGTGGTCGTGGCTCCCATCCGCTCCGTGCTCCAGCCGCAGGTCAAGGGGCTCGGGGACCTGGTGCCGGTGAGCCTGCGGCAGGGGGACACCACCGACCTCGGCGGGGTCACCGAGGCCCTCGCGGCGGCCGCGTACGCCCGTGTCGAGCTGGTCGAGAAGCGCGGCGAGTTCGCCGTCCGCGGCGGCATCCTCGACGTGTTCCCGCCCACCGAGGAGCACCCGCTGCGCGTGGAGTTCTGGGGCGACGAGGTCGAGGAGATCCGTTACTTCAAGGTCGCCGACCAGCGCTCCCTGGAGATCGCCGAGCACGGCCTGTGGGCCCCGCCCTGCCGGGAGCTGCTGCTCACCCCCGAGGTGCGCGAGCGGGCCGCGGCGCTGGCCGAGGAGCACCCCGAGCTGGGCGAGCTGCTCAACAAGATCGCCGAGGGGATCGCGGTCGAGGGCATGGAGTCCCTCGCCCCCGTCCTCGTCGACGACATGGAGCTGCTGATCGACGTCCTGCCGGCCGGGGCGATGGCCGTGGTCTGCGACCCGGAGCGGGTCCGCACCCGTGCCGCCGACCTGGTGGCGACCTCGCAGGAGTTCCTGATGGCCTCGTGGGCGGCCACCGCCGGCGGCGGCGAGGCCCCCATCGACGTCGGCGCGGCCTCGCTGCGCGGGATCGCGGACGTACGCGAGCACGCGCGCGAGCTCGGCATGATGTGGTGGTCGGTGTCCCCCTTCGCGGCCGACGAGACGCTGACACATGCCGCTGACGCGGCGGGGGTGGGCGGTGACGTGCTCAAGCTGGGCATGCGCGCCCCCGAGGCCTACCGGGGCGACACCGCCCGCGCGCTCGCCGACACCAAGGGCTGGATCGCCGACGGCTGGCGCACCGTCTACCTCACCGAGGGCCACGGCCCGGCCGCCCGTACCGTCGAGGTGCTCGGCGGAGAGGGGATCGCGGCCCGGCTGGAGGCGCGGCTGCCGGCGCTGGAGCCCTCGATCGTCCACGTCGCCTGCGGTTCCCTCGACAACGGCTTCGTCGACCCGGCGCTGAAGCTGGCCGTCCTCACCGAGACCGACCTGACCGGTCAGCGCACCGCCACCAAGGACCTCGGCAGGATGCCGACCCGGCGCCGCAAGTCCATCGACCCCCTGACCCTGGAGGTCGGCGACTACATCGTGCACGAACAGCACGGTGTCGGCCGCTACCTCGAGATGGTGCAGCGCACGGTGCAGGGAGCCACCCGCGAGTACCTGCTCGTCGAGTACGCGCCGGCCAAGCGCGGCCAGCCCGGCGACCGCCTGTACATCCCCACCGACCAGCTGGAGCAGGTCACCAAGTACGTGGGCGGCGAGGCCCCGACCCTGCACCGGCTCGGCGGCGCCGACTGGACGAAGACCAAGGCGCGGGCGAAGAAGGCGGTCAAGGAGATCGCCGCCGACCTCATCAAGCTGTACAGCGCGCGCATGGCGGCCCCGGGCCACACCTTCGGCCCCGACACCCCCTGGCAGCGCGAGCTGGAGGACGCCTTCCCGTACGCGGAGACGCCCGACCAGCTCACCACCATCGCCGAGGTCAAGGAGGACATGGAGAAGTCCGTTCCCATGGACCGCCTGATCTGCGGCGACGTCGGATACGGCAAGACGGAGATCGCGGTCCGGGCGGCCTTCAAGGCGGTGCAGGACGGCAAGCAGGTGGCGGTCCTGGTCCCCACCACCCTGCTCGTGCAGCAGCACTTCGGCACCTTCTCCGAGCGCTACAGCCAGTTCCCGGTCAAGGTGAAGGCGCTGTCCCGCTTCCAGTCCGACACCGAGTCAAAGGCCACCCTGGAGGGGCTCAAGGAGGGCTCGGTGGACGTGGTCATCGGAACGCACCGGCTGTTCTCGCAGGAGACGAAGTTCAAGGACCTGGGCCTGGTCATCGTCGACGAGGAGCAGCGGTTCGGCGTCGAGCACAAGGAGCAGCTGAAGAAGCTGCGCGCCAACGTGGACGTGCTGACCATGTCCGCGACCCCGATCCCGCGCACCCTGGAGATGGCGGTGACCGGCATCCGCGAGATGTCGACGATCACCACCCCGCCGGAGGAGCGCCACCCGGTCCTCACCTTCGTCGGCCCGTACGAGGAGAAGCAGATCGGCGCGGCCATCCGGCGCGAGCTGCTGCGCGAGGGGCAGTGCTTCTACATCCACAACCGGGTCGAGTCCATCGACCGGGCGGCCGCGAAGCTGAGGGAGATCGTGCCCGAGGCGCGGATCGCCACGGCCCACGGCCAGATGTCGGAACAGGCCCTGGAGCAGGTGGTGGTGGACTTCTGGGAGAAGAAGTTCGACGTCCTGGTCTCCACCACGATCGTCGAATCCGGCATCGACATCTCCAACGCCAACACCCTCATCGTGGAGCGCGGCGACAACTTCGGCCTCTCCCAGCTGCACCAGCTGCGCGGCCGTGTGGGACGAGGCCGCGAGCGCGGGTACGCGTACTTCCTGTACCCGCCGGAGAAGCCGCTGACGGAGACGGCCCACGAGCGTCTGGCCACCATCGCCCAGCACACCGAGATGGGCGCCGGCATGTACGTGGCGATGAAGGACCTGGAGATCCGCGGGGCGGGCAACCTGCTCGGAGGCGAGCAGTCCGGGCACATCGCGGGCGTCGGTTTCGACCTGTACATCCGGATGGTCGGCGAGGCGGTGGCCGACTACCGGGCGGCCGTCGAGGGCGGCGGGGCCGAGGAGGAGCCGCCGCTGGAGGTGAAGATCGAGCTGCCGGTCGACGCGCACGTCCCGCACGACTACGCACCCGGCGAGCGGCTGCGCCTCCAGGCCTACCGGTCCATCGCGGCGGCGAACTCCGAGGCCGACATCAAGGCCGTACGGGAGGAACTCACCGACCGCTACGGCAAGCTGCCGGAGCCGGTGGAGAACCTCCTGCTGGTGGCGGGCCTGCGGATGCTGGCGCGCGCCTGCGGGGTCGGGGACATCACCCTCCAGGGCCCGAACATCCGCTTCGGACCGGTGGAGTTGCGCGAGTCGCAGGAGCTGCGCCTCAAGCGCCTTTACCCGGGGACGGTCCTCAAGCCGGCCACCTCCCAGGTGCTGGTTCCGCGCCCGAAGACGGCGAGGGTCGGCGGCAAGCCGCTGGTCGGCCGTGAACTGCTCGCCTGGACCGGGGAGTTCCTCACCACCATCCTCGGGTCGTAGCCCGGCGGCCGGGATCCGGCGGTTGTCGCACGTGACCGCCCGCGCGCCGTGCGCGGGCGGTCACGTGTCTTCCGGCTCCCGGTGGGGCGGGGGAGCGGGCCGCAAGCCTTCTCTGCCCTTTTTGTGACGGTATGCCGGTTCCTGGAGCCGCGCATATCATCGACCGGTGATCACGCCGACAGCCCTCCGGGCCGCCGCGACGGCGGACTTCCCCGCCCTGTTCCTGCGCCCCTGGCGGCAGGAGGACGTCCCCGCGTTCGTGGAGGCGTACGCCGATCCCGTCCTGCGGCACCGGACCGCCGACCCGGTCGACGGGGAGGGGGACGGGCGCCGCTGGGTGGAGGGCCGGCGCCGGGACTGGGAGGCGGGCCTGCGGTTCGGCTTCGCGGTACTGGAGGGCGAGACGGGCCCCCTGGCGGGCGGCGTCGTCCTCAAACGGCCCGTGCCCGGCGGCCCTTCGGCCGAGGTCGGCTACTGGACCGCCGCCCACGCCCGGGGCCGGGGCGTCGCCCCCCGCGCGCTGGGGGCCCTGACCGACTGGGCGTTCGAGACCTTCGCGGGCCGCGGACTGGAGCGCCTCGACCTCCTGCACCAGGAGGACAACGAGGCCTCCTGCCGCGTCGCGCGCAAGTGCGGCTACCTCTTTCGCGCCACCCTCCCGGCGGCCCCGCCCGAGTACCCGCTCAACGGCCACCTGCACGTCCGGCCTGCGCGGGCCTGACGTGCGGGCGGCCGTCAGACCGCTTCGCCCGCCGGGCCGCCGACCTTGGAGAGGTCCAGGACGTCGGAGTCCTTCGGGGACGTGGTGTCGACCGGGACGTCGAAGGCCGAGAACAGGGCCTCGGCGGTGCTGTCGCCGCTGACGGTCGACTTCAGGATGTACGGCGTGCCCTGCGTGGCGACCCAGTCCGTCTGGGTGCCCTGCCGGGACGGGAAGGCGATCGCCAGCGCGGGCTTGCCGCCTATGGTGCCGGTCTGGCCCTTGCGGGCGAGGGGGCTGGACTTGCCGAGGTCGCCCGTCAGCTTGGCGAGGTCGCAGCTGTTGGTCATGGAGGCGGCGCGGGGGTCGGAGGCGGGGATCTTCACCCAGCGGTCGGCGAGCATGCTGACCATCTGGTCCGTCTGCTTCTGCGGGGCGTGCTTCTGCTTGGCCGCGCCCCGCCAGTAGGTGGCGTCGCCGCGGAAGTGGACGAGCTCGGCGGACTTGATGATGTCCAGCTTGCCCATGCCGTCGAGGCGTACGGCGCCGTTGCAGTTGCCCTTCTTGTCGAGGGAGAGGTCGATCCGCATCGGCTTGCCCTGGTACTGCACGTTGGCCGCGACGTGCAGCGCCTCCGCCTTGCGCGTGGCCTCGCCGGCCCGGGTGAGGATCTCGGAGCCCGCCAGTTCGGTGAGCGCGGGCCCGCCCTGGGCGCCCGCCGGGCCCGAGGGCGAGGCGGTGGCGGACGGGGAGGGCGCCTGCGCGGCGCGGGCCCGGCCGGCGATGTCGGAGGCGCGGCCCTCGCCGGGCACGCACGCCGTCAGCCCGCCGCCGATCAGGGCCGCCGCGGCGAGCGCCGACGCGGTGGTCTTCGTACGGCCACGGCCGTGACTCGGGCTGCGCATCTTGGTTCCCCCCGTGGAGCGGTGACTAGGACTCGGGTCCGAGCCTAGGCGGTGCCTGTGACACGGCACCCGACGGGGCCGTGGCGGGCCGGCGCACGCCGGTGTACTCGACCGACCCGGAGTCCGGACCGCCCTGCGCGTGCTTGACGAGGTACGGCACGGCGTCCAGCAGCACGTGGTCGGTGATCTCGGTCCCGCCGGGCCCCTTCGACGTGAAGACCGCGACCGGTTTGCCGTTCTGCCGGGTGTCCTGCTCGCGGCGGATGCCGGCCGGCTCCGCCGGGAACGCCTCCTCGGGCCGGGCCGCCTCGCACAGGGCGACGAGGTGCGCGACCGAGGGGTCCGCCGGTCTGACGTCGATCCAGCCCTGGTCGCCGTCCGGCGACTTGACGGGTCCGTCCCTGAACTGGTCGCGGAGGAAGCCGGCGTCACCCCTGAAGGAGAGCCTGCCGTCCGCCATCAGGATCTCCCCCGACCCGGCCCCGGTGACCGTGACCTTGCCCCAGCACCCGCCATCACCCTCGAAGGTCAGCTCCGCGCCGATCCGGCGGTCGCCGGCCGTGCGCGTGACGAGCGCGTTCTTGGTGCCGGTCCTGCCGGTCTCCTCGTACGCGGCGCGCAGGACGGCGGCCGGATCCCTGCCCGCGAGCGGATCGGGTGCGGGGGGAGGCGACGCCTCCGCCGCGCCGGACCCCGGGACGCAGCCGGTGACGGTCAGCAGGGCCGCGCAGGCGAGTGCGGCCGCGGCCGCGGGCAAGGTGGTGCGCATGGGTCGGTCCCCCCGGGATCGGCGTTCAAGGAGCCCGGACGCTATCCGGCCGCGCTGGAGCCGGGACTTCTTCCAGGTCGCGCGGCCCGTGACCGCGGCCGTGGGCGGGACGCCCGGGGGAGCGGCGCGTACGGGGTCCGCACGGCGGGCCGCCGGACGGCGGCGTCCGGCCCGGACGACCGTGCTGCGACCCTGCAACGGTTGGGTCCATCCCCTCACGGGCGGCCGGAAACGCTGTATACGCTTCGAGCCGTCCCCTTTCCGCACGGCCCGTCAGGAGCACCGATGCACGGCCCCGGCATCCCGCCGCAGCAAGGCCCCCACGGCCACCGGCCCACTTCCGGGGCCGCGATGACGCTGCGCGTGCTGTTCACGGCGCTCCCCGTACTCAGCTGCGGTTTCTTCGCCTGGGGTGCGCTGCTGCGGCTCGCGATCCTCACCCGCAAGCCCCGCGACTGGGCGCTGCTGGTGCTCACCCTGGTGCTGTCGGTCGTGTGGATCACCTTCATCGGGCTCGACCCGACGGCCGACACCAGCGGCTGGCAGAGCGACCTCGGCGCGGGTGGCTCGATCTTCACCGGCTTCGCGGTCTGCGTCTACTACGTCGTCGCCGACATCAGGCACCACGAGGCCAGGGCACTGGCTCCGGCGCCCTGGTACCCGCCCGCGCCGCAGCCCCCGTACGCACAGCACCACCAGCCCCAGCCGCCGCACCAGACCACCCCGGGCTACGGCTACCCGCCGGACGGGCCCCCCGGAGCCCGGCCGCCGGTGCCCCCGCAGCAGCCCGCGCCGCCCCGCATCGGACAGGTCCGCGCCGAACTCGACGAGCTCAGCGAGCTGCTGCGCAAGCAGACCCCGGCCCGGCCCCCGCAGCCCGGCGGCCCCTATCAGGACCCGAACACCACGGCGATCCAGGACCCCCAGCAGTGACCGAGCCCGAACGCCTCATCGGCGAGCGCTACCAGCTCGCCACCGTCCTCGGCCAGGGCGGCATGGGCCAGGTATGGACGGCCTACGACCGCCGCCTGGACCGCCGCGTCGCCGTCAAGCTGCTGCGGCCCGACAAGGTGGCCGGACCCGGCACCGTCGCCGAGGAGCTGCGCCGCCGCTTCGTGCGCGAGTGCCGGGTCACCGCCCAGGTCGACCACCCCGGCCTGGTCACCGTCCACGACGCGGGCAACGACGGCGACGAGCTGTACCTGGTCATGGGCTACGTCGAGGGCTCCGACCTCGCCGACCACCTCGCCGCACACGACCCCTACCCCTGGCCCTGGGCGGTCGCGGTGGTGGCGCAGCTGTGCGCGGTGCTCTCCGCCGTGCACGCGGTGCCGATCGTCCACCGCGACCTGAAGCCGCGCAACGTGATGGTCCGCCCGGACGGGACGGTCCTCGTCCTCGACCTCGGCGTCGCCTCCGTGATGGACACCGACACCACCCGCCTCACCAGCACCGGAACCCCGATCGGCAGCCCCGCCTACATGGCCCCCGAACAGGCCATGGGCGGCGCCGTCGGCCCGTACACCGACCTGTACGCCCTCGGCGTGCTGCTGTACGAACTCCTCAGCGGCGGCGTCCCCTTCGCCGGGACCACCGCCCTCGGCGTCCTGCACCGGCACCTCTACGAGCCCCCGGCGCCGGTGCGCCCGCTGCGCCCCGAGATCCCCGCCGAGCTGGAGGCGGTCCTGCTGCGCCTCCTCGCCAAGGACCCGCAGGACCGCCCCGGCTCCGCGCAGGAGGTCTACGAGGCCCTCGCGCCGCTGCTCCCGGTCCCCGGCAGCCGCCTCCCGGCCGGCCCCCTCGACCCCACCCGTCCCTTCCTGCGCCCCCAGGCCCCCTGGCCCGACCGGGCGGCCGCCGTCCCGCCGCGCCCGACCGCGCCCCCGGCGCCGCCCCGCCCCGACGTCCCGGGCGCGGTGGACGAGGCCCGCAAGCTGCTGGACCAGGGCCGGCTCACCCAGGCCGTGGACATCCTCGGCGACATCCTCCCGGCGGCCGCCGCCGAGCACGGCGAGCACTCCCCGGTGGTCCGCAGCCTGCGCAAGCAGTACGCGGCCACGCTGATGGACGACGGCCAGTACCGCCGGGCCCTGCCGGAACTGCGCCGCCTGGCCGGCCAGTTCCCGGCCGGGGACCCGCAGTCGCTGCGCTTCCGCTACGACGCCGCGCAGTGCCTGGAGCAGCTGGGCGAACCGGCGGCGGCCCTGGCGGAGTACCGCTCGCTGCTGCCCCTGTTCGAGAACCACTACGCCAACCCGGACCCGGGCCTGCCGCTGGAGGTCCGCCGCCGGATAGCGCACCTGCTGCTCTCCCTCGGCGACCGGCCGGCGGCCCACGACACCCTGGTCCGCCTGCTCTACGACGCGGACCGCATCCACGGCCCGGCGCACCCCCTGCCGGTGGAGATCCGGCGCACCCTGCAATGGCTGGGCCAGGTGCGCTGACCGCCGCGAGCGGCACGCCGGGCCGGGAGCGGGGGAGGAGCTACACCGCGGCGCCCCGCTGACGGCGCCGGAGCACCGCCGCCCCCAGCACCACCAGGACGGACACCCCCGCGACACCCGCCCCCGCCGCCAGCCCCGGCGGGCTGAACTCGCAGCTCACGGTGGTGGTGCGGCCGTCCAGCGGGACCGCGAGCAGGCCGAGGCGGGCCCGCGCCGGGCGCCCGTCGCAGCTCCAGCCGGCGATCGCCGGGACCGCGACCACCGCCGTCCCGGCGCTGCCCGGGGGCAGGGTGGCGCTCAGCCCGGCGGAGGAGACCCGTACACCGGTGGCGGCCTTCGCCCGCAGAGCGGAGACCGCCGCCCCCAGCCGGGCCCCGTCCAGGCAGGACAGCGCCCAGCGGGCGGGCGCGGGCCGGTCGAAGACGAGCTTCGAGGCGGGCCCGCGCGAGAGCCCGAGGGACTGGAGCGCCGCCCGGTTCTTCGGGGGATTGCCGTTCAGCTTGAAGGGGCGGCCGCCGGCGAGGCGGGCCGTGGCGTTGTACTCCGGCGCCCACAGGAAGGCCTCGGTGCCGGCCCGGCAGATCCCGGGCGCGACCGGGTCCTCGTACACCCGCGCGCCCAGCAGCAGTTCCTGGTTGGCGAAGGGGGACTCGCCGTACGCCACGGGCGCTTCCGCCGGGCGGACGGTGACCAGCGGCAGGGCCTCGGGGCGGGTGACGGTGCCGTCCGGCGCGAGCCGCGCGCCGACCGCGAACACCGCGTCCGTCACCGGGTTGTCGAGGCTCTGCACGCTGCGCCCGCGCGAGGTCCAGCCCGCGCCGAGCGCCGTCATCGTGCGCGTGAACACGTCCGGGGTGTGGCTGCTGTAGTACGCGCCGCCCTCCCCGCCCAGCAGCATCGGGTCGTTGCCCGTCAGCGCCGGCCGGCCCGCGTCGGTCCGGTACGCCGGCCAGCCCCCGGCACCGGCCAGGGCGCGGGCGCGCGCGGTGTGCGCCCGGTCCCAGGAGGGGTAGTCGTCCAGCCCGGCCAGCTTGCGCCGGTCGCCGTACGCCGTCGTCGCCGCGGCCTGCGCCACCAGCACCGCCGTGAGCAGGCCCGCCGCCACCGGCAGCAGCCGCCGGTGGCCGAGCGCCCGCCAGGCCCAGGCGCTCAGCGCCAGCCCGCCCGCGAAGAGCGCGTACCCCCACGCCGTCGGCAGGGCGCTGCCGCTCGCCCACAGCGCGGCCGCCGTCAGCAGGCCGGCGCCCGCCGCGAGCGCCCGTACACCGGGCACGCCCGCGGCGAGACCCGTCCAGGCGGCGATCACCGCGATCCCGGCCAGCACGAAGGTCTGCCGGTACGCGCTGCCGTTCGGGGTCGCGAAGAGGTGCCAGGCCAGATGGGTCGGCTCCCACTGGAGGGACAGCGCCACCGCCGTCACCAGCCCCGCCCACCACCAGCGGGTGCGGGCCGGCAGCGCCCGGTGGAAGGGCAGGGCCGCCAGGAGCAGCAGCGTCCCGGTGCCCACGAACACGGCGGGGGAGTTGAAGGAGTACGTCGCCGGCAGCAGCCGCGCGAACAGGTCCGGCCACGGCACCGGCCCGAACTCCCTGGACCAGCCCGGGTACGCCTGCTTCGAGCTGAGGAACAGCGGGAGCAGCACCGGCGCCGCGAGGCCGATCCCGAGCACGGTGGTCACCACCGCCCGCCCGACCGCCAGGGCCCGCTCGCGCGGCCCCTCCCGGGTCAGCACCACCCGCACCACCAGCACCAGCGCCGCGCCCAGCGTGGCCATGTACGCGGTGTAGAAGTTGGCCGTCCAGCTCACCGCCACGACCAGCACGGCCAGCACCGGGCGCCGCGAACGCAGCGCCCACTCGCCGGTCAGGCACAGCAGCGGGAAGGCCACCAGCCCGTCCAGCCACATCGGGTTGTACGCGGCCTCGATCACCGACCAGCCGCACAGCGCGTACGAGGCGCCCAGCAGCCCCGCCGCCCACCAGGGCCCGCTCCGCTGGGTGCGCAGCAGCCAGGCCATGGCCGCCGCCGCGACCGCCGTCTTGAGCACGGTCACCACGTACACCGCGAGGTCGATGTCCTCGCGCGGGAACAGCGCCACCAGCACGGCGAACGGGCTCGTCAGGTACGTGCCGAAGTCGGGCAGGAAGCTGGTGCCGTAGCCGGACTGCCAGTTGAGGAGGAGACCGCCCTCGGCCCGGCCGTGCAGCAGGTCCCACAGGTGCGCGTGGAACGGCACGAACTGGTTCCCGAGGTCGTTGACGCTGCGGTGGCGCGGTCCGTACGGGAACACCCGCGCGACGGCGTCCCCGCCGCACACGGCCACCGCCGTGACGAGCGAGGCCACCACCGCCCCGAGCACCCCCGGCCCGCGCCCGGCGCGCCGCGGCGCCTGCGCATCGGGACGGTACGGGATCCGGGGCTGGGCGAGCTGCGATGTCGGCATGGTGCTCCGACGATCTCAGGAAGGGCGGGCCCCGCGGCGACCGGGGGGTGAACTCGCACCCCAACACCACCGGAATCGTTGGTCGAACCGGTGGCTCGGGCCACCCTGACTGCATACCATCGATCACCGCACGGCCCTTGTGCACCGACGCACAATCTCCCGGCCCTGGAGGCTCCTTTGCACCGTCGCACAGCGCTCTCCGTCTCCGCCGCCCTGCTCGTGGCGGCTCCCCTGCTCACCGCCTGCTCGGACGGGACCCGGCCCGGCACCGCGGCCGTCGTCGGGGGTGAGCGCATCAGCACCTCGGCCCTCCAGGCCCAGGTCGCCGACGTGCGCACCGCCCAGAACCGGTCCGAGCAGGGGGCGCAGCTGATCGGAGCCACCGCCGGGCTGGAACGGCTGAAACTGAACAAGATGATCCAGAGCGCCGTCCTGGAACGGGCCGCGAAGGACGCCGGGCTGAGCGTCAGCCCCAAGGAGGTCGAGGACGTCCGCAAGGCGCAGCTCCAGCAGCTGGGCGGCGAGGAGGAGCTCCGGGACGCGGCGCTCCAGCAGGCGCAGCTGGCCCCGGGCCAGATCGAGGCGGACACCCGCTTCAAGCTGCTGCGCGACAAGCTCTTCGCGCACTACGGGAACCAGGACAAGGCCGTGGCCAAGCTGGCGGAGGCGGCGAAGGCCCTGCACATCGAGGTCAACCCGCGCTACGGACGCTGGGACGCGCAGCAGATCCTGCTCGGCGACCAGGAGACGCCGTGGATCACCCAGCGGACCCGCCCCGAGCAGGCGGCACCCGCCGGAGCGTGACGGCCGCGGGCGGAGGTAGGTTCGGAGTGTGACCGACACCGCCGCCCCCGCCCCCGCCGAGCCCACCGGCCGGATCGTCCTGCTGACCGCCAGCCACCGGGTCGCCCCCGGGCTGCTGTCCTGGCCGGCCTGGCAGACCCTGCACGCCGCGGACCGGGTGCTGTGCGCGGACCCGGGCCACCCGCAGCTGCCGTACCTGCGCGAGGCCGGGGTCGAGGTGGCGCACGAGGTCCCGGACGCGCACGGGCTGGTCGAGGCCTGCGCCGGGGGCCGCACCGTCGTGGTGCTGCCCGGCGGCGAGGGCGACCAGCGGCTGACGGACGGGCTGGCCCGGCTGGCCGGCTCGGGCCGGGTCGCCATGCCCGACCTGGAGCTGCTGCCCGGCTCCTACGACCTGCCGGGCGCGCGGCTGCTGGACCTGGTGCAGGTCATGGACCGGGTGCGCCGCGAGTGCCCCTGGACCTCGCGCCAGACCCACGAGGGGCTGGTGAAGTACGCCATCGAGGAGGCGTACGAGCTGGTCGAGGCGATCGAGGACGGCGACCGGGACGCACTGCGCGAGGAGCTCGGCGACGTCCTGCTCCAGGTGGTCTTCCACGCGCGCATCGCCGAGGAGGAGGGCGGCGGCGAGGACGGCGCGGAGGCCTTCTCCATCGACGACGTCGCGGGCGACCTCGTCGACAAGCTGATCCGGCGCCACCCCCACGTGTTCGGGGACGCCACCGCCGACTCCCCGGACGACGTCCGCGCCCACTGGCAGGCCACGAAGGCGGTCGAGAAGCAGCGGGACTCCGTCACCGACGGGATCCCGCTGGGCCAGCCCGGCCTGGCGCTCGCGGCCAAGCTCGCGGGGCGGGCCCGTACGGGCGGGGTGGCCGTGGAGCTGCCCCGGGGCGAGGGCGTGGGGTACGAGCTGCTCGAGCTGGCGGCGCGCGCCGAGGCGTCGGGGACCGATCCCGAGACGGCGCTGCGCGCGGCGGCCCGCGTCTACCGGGACGCGATCCGGGCGGCCGAGGGAGCCGGCGAGTAGCCGTCGGCGTCGGCCCGCCGGCCCGGGTTCAGTAGGGGCGGGGGGCGCGGCCCGACGGGTCGTGCCAGTGCGGGGCCGGGCGGTGCAGGAACCATTCGCCGAAGCCCAGCGGCCGGGTGCCGGGGGCGCCCCCGAGGGGGATCGTGTCGTGGAAGAGCCGGTCGGGGCGGGCCCCGAGCTCCTCCAGGAGGTGGACGGTCTCCTCGATGAACCGCGCCGGCCCGCTGAGGTAGACGTCCTGCTCCCGCCACAGGCCGCGGTGGCCGAGCGCGGTCGCCAGCCGGGCGGTGGCCTGGTCGCGGTGCTGTCCGGGGGCGGGGGTGATGTAGGTGACGCCGAGCCAGGGGCAGGCGGCGGCGTGCCCGTCGATCAGGGGCCGGTCGTAGAGGTGCGCGGAGTCCCGGGCGACCACGAAGAGCCGCACGTCGTGGTCGGGAGGGTGCTGGACGAGTTCCTCCAGCAGGGCCCGTACGGGCGCCCAGCCGGTGCCGGCGGCGATGAGGGTGAGGGGGCGGTCCTCGCGGCGCAGGGTGAGCCGGCCGCCGGGGGCGCCGAGCCTCAGCACCTCGCCGGGCAGGACGTCGCGGACCAGGGCGGTGCTGAGCCGGCCGCCGTCGATCCGGCTGACGTGCAGGTCGACGGTGCCGTCGGGGCGGGGGGCGTTGCCGAGGGAGTACGTGCGCCAGGTGACCGGGACGCGGTCGCTGCTCACGCTCACGTACTGGCCGGGCCGGTAGGGCAGCGGGACGCGCGGGGCGAGGGTCAGGACGCCGATGTCCTCTCCGTACCGGAGGTGGCGCACCACCTCGGCCTCCCACCAGGGGGGTTCGTCGCTCTCGG
The DNA here is from genome assembly GCF_055569445.1 of Streptomyces sp. NPDC029122. Taxonomy (NCBI): domain Bacteria; kingdom Bacillati; phylum Actinomycetota; class Actinomycetes; order Kitasatosporales; family Streptomycetaceae; genus Streptomyces; species Streptomyces sp. NPDC029122. Next base: position 149,530 of record NZ_JBVHWK010000008.1, read on the forward strand.
CGGCGCCGGCGGTCATCGCGTCGGCGATGCACTGGTAGGCCTCGGACCAGGCCTTCTCGACGGCCGGGGACCAGGCGGCGCCGGAGGTCTCGGCGAGGGCGGCGAGCAGGCTGGTGCCGACGGCGGCGTAGTGCCCGGGGCCGACGAGGAACTTGCGGTGGTCGCGTCCGAGGTCGCGTAGATAGGGGAGGAGGGTCCCGCTCTCCAGGTGGTCGACCACATGGGTCAGGGCGGCGAAGAGCCGGTCGCGCTGGCGCTCCATGTCCTCGGAGGAGTCCGGGAAGAGTTCGCGGAGCCCGGGGTTGTGCCAGAAGAGGTGGGAGTAGAAGTACTTGACCGCGTGTTCGGCCCGTCTCTCCACCACCGCGAAACTGCTTTTCAAGATCCTCACGTCCACAGGACCGACAGTAGGAGCGCCGCGGAACCCGGCGTCAAGTGATCTCCGATCTGCGGACAGCCGCGACGAAGCGGTCATATGGGATGGCCGGCGGTGGGCCGGGATACGGTCGACGGGTGCACGAGCAGACCCCCGCCGCCCCGTCCGACCCGTCCCGCCCCCAGGGGCCGACGCTCTTCGACTGGGAGTTCGCGACCGACCCCTACCCCGCCTACGCCTGGCTGCGCGAGCACTCCCCGGTGCACCGCACCAGGCTCCCCAGCGGGGTGGAGGCCTGGCTGGTCACCCGGTACGCGGACGCCCGCCAGGCCCTCGCCGACCAGCGGCTGAGCAAGAACCCGGCGCACCACGCGGAGCCGGCGCACGCCAAGGGCAAGACCGGGATCCCGGGTGAGCGCAAGGCGGAGCTGATGACGCACCTGCTGAACATCGACCCGCCGGACCACACCCGGCTGCGGCGGCTGGTGTCGAAGGCGTTCACCCCGCGCCGCGTGGCCGAGTTCACCCCGCGCGTGCAGGAGCTGACCGACCACCTCATCGACCAGATCGTGGCGAGGGCGCGGACCGAGGGGAAGGGGGAGGCGGACCTCATCCACGAGTTCGCCTTCCCCCTCCCCATCTACGCCATCTGCGAGATGCTCGGCGTACCGCGCGAGGACCAGGACGACTTCCGGGACTGGGCCGGGATGATGATCCGGCACGGGGGCGGACCGCGCGGCGGGGTGGCCCGCTCCGTGAAGCGGATGCGCACCTATCTCGGGGAACTCATCCACCGCAAGCGGGACGATCTGGGCAATGACCTCATCTCAGATCTGATCCGGGCAAGTGACCACGGAGACCATCTGACGGAGGCCGAGGCCACGGCGATGGCCTTCATCCTGCTCTTCGCGGGCTTCGAGACGACCGTGAACCTCATCGGCAACGGGATCCACTCCCTCTTCATGAACCCGGACCAGCGCGAGCGCCTCCAGGCCTCCCTCGCGGCCGGGGAGAGCGCGCTGCTGGAGACCGGGGTCGAGGAACTGCTGCGCTACGACGGCCCGGTGGAGCTCGCCACCTGGCGGTTCGCCACCGGGTCGCTGACCCTCGGCGGCCAGGACATCGCGGCCGGGGACCCCGTGCTCGTGGTCCTCGCGGCGGCCGACCGCGATCCGGAGCGGTTCGCCGTCCCGGACACCCTCGACCTCTCCCGGAGTGACAATCAGCACCTCGGATACGGCCACGGGATCCACTACTGCCTCGGCGCTCCGCTCGCCCGCCTCGAAGGCCAGACGGCCCTCGGAACTTTGCTGAAGCGTCTGCCGGATCTGGAACTCGCCGTTCCCCCCACGGACCTGCGCTGGCGCGGCGGACTCATCATGCGTGGCCTGCGCACCCTCCCGGTCCGCTTCACAGTCCCGAACGCCTGAGGGCGCGCGCGAAGCGGAACTGACCGGAAGTCAGTCCACTCCCGAACTTGTGACATCCGTTCGAAGGCGGCTAGGTTCTGCCGTTACCCCGCCGTTATACGAAAGGTGCAGTCTCATGCTTCCCGGGAACGGCCGCCACAGACGCCCCCGCCAGGTACCCGCGATCGTCGTCACCGCAGGAGTCACCGGCTCCGCGCTGGCCATGCCGCTGCTCGCCGCCACCGGCGCGAGCGCGGCCGACACCGCCACGTGGGACAAGGTCGCCGACTGCGAGAGCGGCGGCACCTGGAGCGCGAACTCCGGCAGCGGCGCCTACGGCGGCCTGCAGTTCACGCTGGAGCAGTGGAAGAACGCGGGCGGACTCGCGTACGCGGAGCGCCCGGACCTCGCCAGCCGCTCCCAGCAGATCGCGGTCGCCGAGCGGGTGCTGGCCTCCCAGGGCCCCCAGGCGTGGCCGCTGTGCTCCGCCTCGGCCGGGCTGACCCAGCAGGGGCCGAAGCCCGAGGTGGACCCGGGCGACAACAAGAACCCGGGGCCCGTCGCGCCCACCCCGGCCCGGCCGGACGAATCGGTGCCGGTCACCGGCAAGGGCAAGCCCTCCACCGACTTCGGGGCGCCGACCCCGGCGCCGAACAGCCCGTCCACCGGCCCGAGCGTGCTGCCGGACTACCCGCTCGGCCCCTCCAGCGGACTGCCCGTCATGCCGGAGCCGGACTTCACCGTGCAGCCCACCACGCCCCCGGTCTCCCCGACCGCCCCCGGCACCCCCGTCGCCCCGGTCTCCCCGACCGCGCCCGGCACCCCGACCTCCCCGGCCGACCCGACGGCCCCGGCCGTCCCGGGCCTCACGCCGACCGCCCCGGCCGTCCCGGGCACCCCGTCGGGCACCCCGTCCGGCACCCCGTCGGCCACCCCGTCCGCCGAGGCGGGCGACGGCGGGGGCAAGCACCGCGGCCCGGCCGCCGTCGAGCTGCCGGCGGCGCCTGGCGCGGCGTCAGCCGCCGCCACCGATCCCACGTACACCGTGAAGCCGGGCGACAGCCTCGCGGCCATCGCGGACGCCAAGGGGGTCAAGGGGGGCTGGAACGAGCTCTACAAGGCCAACGAGCAGGTCATCGGCGGGGACGCGGACCTCATCAAGCCGGGCCAGAACCTGGATCTAACCAAGGAATAGGGGCAGTTCGGGCATCCAATAAGACTTGAATGTCCGTTATCGGTAAATGAGACATGCATCTCTTCCGGTCAACTGGCGTGTCTCGTTCCGGAACTTCCGCAAACCCCGCTCCGACCTGCGCAAACGCGCCTTTGAGGAACGCAAGTAGGCCGGTTTCTCCCCAAAATCACACGTTGAACATCGGGGAGAGACCTGTCTACCTTCTGAATCGCTCGCCACCGCGGGCTCCTTCGACCGCATCGCCGAATCCTGCCGGCGGACGGAGGGAACAGTCGTCGCGCAAGCGCCGAAGGCAGGAGCGGGGGAACCAAGGTAGGCGCCGGGAGAGGCCGTTGAGAGACGGCCGCGTACCGGCTAGGGGTGAAGACACGCGCCGCGCCGCGTGACCGGGCAACTCATCCGCCCGAACCCGACAGCTCACCTCGAAGGCGTCGGTGAGGAGAAATCCATGCTGCTTTCCGGCAAGGGCAAGCACCGCCGCGGCTCCAAGGCCGTCCGCATCGTCACGCTCGCCGGTGTCGCCGGTGTCGCCGTCGCGGCCCCGCTGATGGCCGCGGGCACCGCCAGCGCCGCCACGGCGTCCGAGTGGGACAAGGTCGCCGCCTGCGAGTCCGGCGGCAACTGGTCCATCAACACCGGCAACGGCTACTACGGCGGTCTGCAGTTCTCGGCCTCCACCTGGGCGGCGTACGGCGGCAAGGCCTACGCCTCGCAGGCCAACCAGGCCAGCAAGGCCCAGCAGATAGCCATCGCCGAGAAGGTCCTCAAGGGCCAGGGCAAGGGCGCCTGGCCGCACTGCGGCGTCGGCCTGTCCAACTCCGCGTACACCGGCGGCGGCACGGCCACCCCGGCCAAGCCGAAGCCCGCCACCAAGCCCGCCCCGGCCAAGCCGGCCCCGGCCAAGCCCGCCCCGGCGAAGCCGTCCACGCCGAAGGCCGACACCGAGACCAAGGGCTCCGGCTCCGGCTCGGGCAACTGGACCCCGGCCAAGCCGTCGACCCCGAAGACCGAGGCCCCGAAGACGGGCAACGGCACCTACGTGGTCAAGGAGGGCGACACCCTGGGCACCATCGCCGAGGCCAACAAGGTCAAGGGCGGCTGGGAGAAGCTCTTCGAGCTCAACAAGGACACCGTGTCCGACGCCGACCTGATCTTCCCGGGCCAGAAGCTGAAGCTCGCCTGAACGTCCGCGTAACACTCGCGGCACCCCGCAGCATCCCCACCGCCCGGCGCGTATCCCCCACGCGCCGGGCGGCGGCATGTCGTGCGCCGGTACCCGCATAGCGGAACCGGACCTCCGGCTTCCGATGCCCGGCCCGCCGCGGAACGCACAGGAACACGGGCCCTATGTCCCGGAAGGCGGGCATTCGGCACCTTTTTCGTCCCAGGACCCGGGCGGTCGGGCAGCCCACTGCCCCGAGCCGGTTAGGCTCTAGTCGGCAGGGCCGTCCCACGGCCCCACGCCACCGCACACCCAGCGTCACATCCCAGAAGGAGATGCTCGTGCCGTCCATCGACGTCGTCGTAGCCCGGGAAATCCTGGACTCCCGAGGCAACCCCACGGTCGAGGTCGAGGTGGGCCTCGACGACGGCAGCACCGGCCGTGCTGCCGTTCCGTCCGGCGCCTCCACCGGTGCCTTCGAGGCCATCGAGCTCCGTGACGGTGACCCCAACCGTTACATGGGCAAGGGCGTGGAGAAGGCCGTCCTCGCCGTCATCGAGCAGATCGGCCCGGAGCTCGTCGGCTACGACGCCACCGAGCAGCGCCTGATCGACCAGGCCATGTTCGACCTCGACGCCACCGACAACAAGGGCTCGCTCGGCGCCAACGCCATCCTCGGCGTCTCCCTGGCCGTCGCGCACGCCGCGTCCGAGGCCTCGGACCTGCCGCTGTTCCGCTACCTCGGCGGCCCGAACGCGCACCTGCTGCCCGTTCCGATGATGAACATCCTCAACGGTGGGTCGCACGCCGACTCCAACGTCGACATCCAGGAGTTCATGATCGCCCCGATCGGCGCGGAGTCCTTCTCCGAGGCGCTGCGCTGGGGTGCCGAGGTCTACCACACCCTCAAGAAGGTCCTGCACACCAAGGGCCTGTCCACCGGCCTGGGCGACGAGGGCGGCTTCGCCCCGAACCTGGAGTCCAACCGCGCCGCGCTCGACCTCATCATCGAGGCCATCAAGCAGGCCGGTTACACCCCGGGCAAGGACATCGCGCTCGCGCTCGACGTCGCCGCGTCCGAGTTCTACAAGGACGGCAAGTACGAGTTCGAGGGCCAGTCCCGCTCGGCCGCCGAGATGACCGACTACTACGCCGAGCTCGTCGACGCGTACCCGCTGGTCTCCATCGAGGACCCGCTGTTCGAGGACGACTGGGCCGGCTGGAAGACCATCACCGACCGCCTGGGCTCCAAGGTCCAGATCGTCGGCGACGACCTCTTCGTCACCAACCCCGAGCGCCTCGCCCGCGGCATCGAGGAGGGCTCCGCCAACGCCCTGCTCGTGAAGGTGAACCAGATCGGTTCCCTGACCGAGACCCTCGACGCCGTCGAGATGGCCCAGCGCAACGGCTTCAAGTGCATGATGTCGCACCGCTCCGGCGAGACCGAGGACGTCACCATCGCCGACCTCGCCGTCGCCGTGAACTGCGGTCAGATCAAGACCGGCGCCCCGGCCCGCTCGGACCGCGTCGCCAAGTACAACCAGCTGCTGCGCATCGAGGAGATCCTCGACGACGCCGCCGTGTACGCCGGCCGCAGCGCCTTCCCGCGCTTCAAGGGCTGACACGCCTTCAGGGCGAAACCCCTCGGGGACACCCTGGGGCTTAGCCTCCGTACGTCCCCGCACTCGGTCCCGTACCGTGTGCGGGGACGTATTGCGTAGTGCGCGCACAGGGGAGGCGGGGCCATGACCGGGAACCGGGACCGGTTCTCCACCTTCTCGACGGCGACCCGGCTCAGACAGCTCGGCGAACGGACCGCGGCCCACGTCTACCGCTCGCAGTCCCGCCGGCACATCCGCCGCAGCCGGCTCACCGGCCGGGCGGCGCTGCTGGTGCTCGTCCTCTGTACGCTGGTCGTCGCCCTCGCGTATCCGATGCGCCAGTACGTCTCCCAGCGCTCGGAGATCACGGACCAGCAGCGGGCCGCCGACACCGCGCGCAAGCGCCTCGAACAGCTCCGCGACGAGAAGGCCCGCTGGCAGGACCCCGCCTACGCGGAGCAGCAGGCGCGCAAGCACCTGCACTTCCTGCGCCCGGGGGAGATCGGCTACATCATGAGCGACCCCGGGGCCGCGGCCCCGGAGCACCGCCGCGGCGGTCAGGACGGTTCCGACCGGCCCTGGTACTCCAACGTCTGGGACGGCGTCGACAAGGCCGACCGCCCCGGCGAATGACCCACCCATCACGTACGACCGAACGAAGAGACTTCCTCCAGGCATGCAGACGCCCCCGCCCCAGACCGACCGGACCGAGCCGACCGACGCGGACATCGAGGCGTTCGAGCAGCAGCTCGGCCGCCCGCCGCGCGGGCTCCGCGCCATCGCGCACCGCTGCCCCTGCGGCCAGCCGGACGTCGTCGAGACCGCACCCCGGCTGCCCGACGGCACCCCCTTCCCCACCCTGTACTACCTGACGTGCCCGCGCGCGGCCTCCGCGATCGGCACGCTGGAGGCCAACGGCGTGATGAAGGAGATGCAGGCCCGGCTCGCCGAGGACCCGGAGCTCGCCGCCGCCTACCAGAAGGCGCACGAGGACTACATCCGGCGCCGTGACGCCATCGAGGTGCTCCAGGGCTTCCCGAGCGCCGGCGGCATGCCGGACCGGGTCAAGTGCCTGCACGTGCTGGTGGGCCACTCGCTGGCCGCCGGTCCCGGGGTGAACCCGTTCGGCGACGAGGCGCTGGCCATGCTGCCCGAGTGGTGGGCCAAGGGCGCGTGCGTCACCCCGTGCGGGGAGCAGAAGGCGGAGGGGTCCGAGTGACCCGGGTCGCGGCCATCGACTGCGGCACGAACTCCATCCGCCTCCTCGTAGCCGACTGCACGGTGTCCGCCGGCGCCTCCGGCGAGGGGGCCGTCAAGGAGCTGGTCGAGCTCGACCGCCGGATGACCATCGTCCGGCTCGGCCAGGGCGTGGACCAGACCGGCCGGCTGGCCCCGGAGGCGCTGGAGCGCACCTTCGCGGCCTGCCGCGAGTACGCCGCCGTGATCGAGGAGTTCGGCGCCGAGCGGGTCCGCTTCGTCGCCACCTCCGCGTCGCGCGACGCGGAGAACCGGGACGAGTTCGTCCAGGGGGTCATGGACATCCTCGGTGTCGAGCCCGAGGTGATCTCCGGCGACCAGGAGGCGGAGCTCTCCTTCACCGGCGCCACCGGGGAACTCGTCGCCCACGAGCACCTGGAACGGCCGTTCCTGGTGGTGGACATCGGCGGCGGCTCGACCGAGTTCGTCGTCGGCGAGGAGCACGTGCGCGCCGCCCGGTCGGTGGACGTGGGCTGCGTACGGATGACCGAGCGCCACCTGGTGGTGGACGGCCGGGTCACCGACCCGCCGACCCGGGAGCAGATCACCGCGATGCGGGCCGACATCGAGGCGGCCCTGGACCTGGCGGCCGAGAAGGTCCCGCTGGCCGAGGCCCGCACCCTGGTGGGCCTGGCGGGCTCGGTGACCACGGTCGCCGCGATCGCCCTCGGCCTGGCCGAGTACGACTCGTCGGCCATCCACCACGCCCGGATCTCCTACGAGCAGGTCCGCGAGATCAGCGGACGCATGCTGACCGCCACCCACGCGGAGCGCGCCGCCATCCCCGTGATGCACCCGGGCCGGGTCGACGTGATCGGTGCGGGCGCCCTGGTCCTGCTCGCGATCATGGAGCGCATCGGAGCCACGGAGGTCGTGGTCTCCGAGCACGACATCCTGGACGGCATCGCCTGGTCCACGGCAGCCGCGGCCGTGTGAGGCCCCGTGCCGCAGCCCGCCCGGAAGCCGGCGCTTCCGGGCGGGCTGCGCTGTACACGGTGACGGCTGTGCGGGGCGTGCGGCTGAACATCGTGTTCCGCCCGATGGGCGGCTGGTGGGCAGGGGGAGGGGGCCCGGTGCGGCGGCAGGGCGAGGGCGGTGAGGGGCCCCCGGGGCGGCCGAAAGTGCCTCCGCGGGAACGAGGTTCGTGAAGTTCTTCACAAGGAAAAAGGCTCCGCCGGGTCAACAAGAGGGCCCTTCGGGACCTTCTTGGGGGTCGCAGGGCCGTTTCAGCACCTGTTTGTGCGATGCGCGGCCGCAACGGGTTTCGTATCAGAGGTAAGGACGAAACCCAGTGGTCCAGTCCGGTTGAGGCCTTGGAGGCCAGTTCAGGACGGGTGAACAACGACTCCCGTTACCTGTTGGTTCCCGTTGCGCGCCATGACCTGGGTCACGCGGGCCGCGCAGTGTAACAGAGGCCCCGGAACACCTTGTGAAGGGGCTCACGAGCGTCACTCCTTGGGGTGCTGGATACTCGTTCCATGAGCACCACGGAGCGTCCCAGGATCCTCGTAGTAGGAGGTGGGTACGTAGGCCTGTACGCGGCCAAGCGCATCATGAAGAAGATGCGCTACGGCGAGGCGACCGTCACGGTCGTCGACCCGCGGTCGTACATGACCTACCAGCCCTTCCTCCCCGAAGTGGCCGCAGGCAACATCTCGCCTCGGCACGTTGTCGTCCCGCTGCGACGCGTGCTGCCCAAGGCTGAGGTTCTCACCGGCCGGGTCACCACCATCGACCAGGACCGCAAGGTCGCCGTCGTCACGCCGCTGGTCGGCGAGGCGTACGAGCTGCCCTTCGACTACCTGGTGATCGCGCTCGGCGCCGTCTCCCGCACCTTCCCGATCCCCGGCCTGGCCGAACAGGGCATCGGCATGAAGGGCGTCGAGGAGGGCATCGGCCTGCGCAACCACGTCCTCGAGCAGCTCGACAAGGCCGAGTCCACGACGGACGAGAACGTCCGCCGCAAGGCGCTCACCTTCGTCTTCGTCGGCGGCGGATTCGCCGGCGCCGAGACGATCGGCGAGGTCGAGGACATGGCCCGCGACGCCGTGAAGTACTACTCCACGATCAAGCGCGAGGACATGCGCTTCATCCTGGTCGACGCGGCCGACAAGATCCTTCCCGAGGTCGGGCCGAAGCTCGGCACCTGGGGCAAGGAGCACCTCGAGTCCCGCGGCATCGAGATCTACCTCAACACCTCCATGGACTCCTGCGTGGACGGCCACGTGGTGCTGAAGAACGGCCTCGAGGTCGACTCCAACACCATCGTGTGGACCGCCGGCGTCAAGCCGAACCCGGCGCTGGCCCGCTACGGCCTGCCGCTGGGCCCGCGCGGCCACGTGGACACCGCCCCGACCCTCCAGGTCCAGGGCACGGACTACATTTGGGCCGCCGGCGACAACGCCCAGGTCCCGGACGTCGCCGCCCGCAAGGCCGGCGTCGAGAACGCCTGGTGCCCGCCGAACGCCCAGCACGCGCTGCGCCAGGCCAAGGTCCTCGGCGACAACGTGGTCTCCGGCATGCGGGGCTTCCCGCAGAAGGAGTACGCGCACTCCAACAAGGGTGCGGTGGCGGGCCTCGGCCTCCACAAGGGCGTCGCGATGATCGTCATGGGCAAGATGAAGATCAAGCTCAAGGGCCGACTCGCCTGGTACATGCACCGTGGCTACCACGGCATGGCCATGCCGACCTGGAACCGCAAGATCCGCGTCTTCGCCGACTGGACCCTCGGCATGTTCCTCAAGCGCGAGGTCGTCTCCCTCGGAGCGCTGGAGACCCCGCGCGAGGAGTTCTACGAGGCCGCCAAGCCGGCGCCGGCCCCGGCCGCCGCCGCTGCCCCGGCCGAGAAGGCCAAGGCCTCCTGACCCCGGCCGCTCCGGCAGGACACTGAGCACGACCCCGAAGGGGCCGCCCGCCATCCGTGGTGCGGGCGGCCCCTTCGGCGTACCCGCAGGTCTGCCGGAGCGGCCGCCGCCCGGCCGGAGGGCCCGTACCCCGGGTCCGGCGCGGGCGGGTGGAGGCCCGCTCGAAGGCCGCTCCAGCGGGCGACCCGGCCGTGATTGCCCCGGAGGGGAAGTGGGAAGTCGTTCCACGACCTTCTGGAGGTGCCTGAGATGAGCGACGCCGCGCCGCGGCTGGCAGCGATTGCCGAAACCCTGCTGGGCGCCCCCGTGCCCGTGCGGATAAGGGCCTGGGACGGCAGTGAGGCCGGCCCCGCCGCCGGCCCCGTGCTGGTGATCAACCACCGCCGCGCCCTGCGCCGGATCCTGTGGAAGCCGGGCGAGCTCGGACTCGCCCGCGCCTGGGTCGCCGGGGAGCTGACCGTCGAGGGCGACCTGTTCGAGCTGCTCGACCGGGTGGCCGGCCTGCTCTGGGAGCGCGAGCCCGCCGCGCCCGCCCCCGCCCCCGCCCGTACGGGCCCGGCCCGGTTCGCCGCCCTGCGGCCCCACCTGCCCGGGCACGGCTCCGGCGCCGCCGAGACCGCCGCGCTCCTGCGCGACCCGGCCGCACGGAGCGCCGTACGCGACCTCGTGGCCCTGGCGCGCCCCTGGACGGCGCCCGCGCCGCCGCCGGAGGAGGCCGTCCGCCGCGGCGGGCCGCGCCACTCCAAGAAGCGCGACAGCGAGGCGATCAGCCACCACTACGACGTGGGCAACGACTTCTACGAGCGCGTCCTCGGCCCCTCGATGGTCTACTCCTGCGCCTACTGGGCCCCGGACGGCACCCTCGAGGACGCCCAGCGGGACAAGCTCGACCTGGTCTGCCGCAAGCTCGGCCTGGAGCCGGGGGAGCGCCTCCTGGACGTCGGCTGCGGCTGGGGCTCCATGGCCCTGCACGCGGCCCGCGAGTACGGGGTGCGGGTCACCGGCATCACGCTCTCGCGCGAGCAGGCCGCGTACGCCCGCAAGCGGATCGCCGAGGAGGGCCTGACCGACCGGATCGAGATCCGGGTGCAGGACTACCGGGACGTCAAGGACGGCCCGTACGACGCGATTTCCTCCATCGGCATGGCCGAGCACGTGGGCTCCGAGCGCTACCGCGAGTACGCCGGGATCCTGCACGCCCTGCTGGCTCCCGGCGGCCGGCTGCTGAACCACCAGATCGCCCGTCGCCCGGAGCCCGACGAGGAGGCGTACCAGGTCGACGAGTTCATCGACGCGTACGTCTTCCCGGACGGGGAGCTCTCCCCGATCGGCACCACGGTCGGCGAGTTGGAGAAGGCCGGCTTCGAGGTCCGCGACGTGGAGGCGCTGCGCGAGCACTACGCGCTGACCCTGCGGGCCTGGGTGGCGCGCCTGGAGCGGCACTGGGACGAGGCCGTACGGCTCACCTCGCCCGGGCGGGCCCGGGTGTGGCTGCTGTACATGGCGGCCTCCGCGCTCGGCTTCGAGCGGGGCCGCCTGGGGGTCAACCAGGTGATGGCGGTACGGCCCGTGGAAGGAGGGGCCTCGGGGATGCCGCTGCGGGCGCGCGTCTGGGGCGCGCGGGACGGACGGGTGTGAAAAGCGGGACGGGCCCCGGGGTGTGCCCCGGGGCCCTTCGGTGTGCGCGGTGCGGTGCCCGCTACTCGGTCTTGATGGCGGTCAGCATGTTCAGCCGGGCGGCGCTGCGGGCCGGCCACATGGCGGCCAGGACGCCGACGACGGCGGCCAGCAGGAGGAAGACGCCGATCCGGTCGTAGGGGAGGACCAGTTCGTAGTTCGGCACCGACTTCTTGAGGGTCGAGCCGACGGCCCAGGCCAGGAAGACGCCGATGCCGATGCCGAGGACGGCGCCGAAGAGCGAGATGACCACGGACTCCAGGCGGATCATGTTCTTGACGCGGGCCCGGTCGAGGCCGATGGCGCGCAGCATGCCGATCTCCTGCGTCCGCTCGAAGACCGACATCGCGAGGGTGTTGACCACGCCCAGCACCGAGATGATCAGGGCCATGCCGAGCAGGCCGTACATGATGTTCAGCATCGTGTTGATCATGCCGCCCATCTCGTTGCGCATGTCCTGCTGCGTGGCGACGGTCATCGCCGGGTTCTTGCCGAGGGCGTCGATGACGGCCTGCTGGCTCGCCTTGGACTGGCCGCCGGTGGTGTTGACGTAGACCTCGCGGATGTACTGCTCGTCCGTGTGCTCGGCGAGGATCTTGTTGTCCAGGACGTACGGGGAGAGCAGGCCCTCCAGGTCCTCGTAGACGGCGCCGACCTTCAGGGTGGCCTTCTGGCCGTCCTCGAACTGGGCGGGGAGGGCGGAGCCGACGGCGAGCCGCTGCTTCTTCGCGGTGCTCTCGGCGACGGCGACCTCGCCCTTGCGGAGGCTGTCCAGCGAGCCGCTGACGACCTGGATGTTCAGCAGTTCGCCGATGGCGGCCGGGTTGACGCCGGAGGCCGCGCGGAAGTCGTCGCCGATCTTGAAGTAGCCGTCGGCCTGCGGGGAGACCGCCTTGATGCCGGGGGCCTTGGCCAGGGTCTCGGCCACCGACTTGTCCAGGCTGCCGTTGCCGCCGGACATGGTGACCTTGTAGTCGGCCTTGAGCTTGTCGGTGCTCATCCGGTCCACGGCCTTGCCCATGGTGACGCCGAGCACGGACATGGTGGTGACGAGGGTGAGGCCGATCGCCAGCGAGGCGGCGGTGACGGCGGTGCGGCGCGGGTTGCGCACGGCGTTCTGCGCGGCCAGCTTGCCGGGGACGCCGAAGACCTTCTGGAGCGCCGGGCGGACAGCCGCGATGACCGGCCGGGAGAGCAGCGGGAGCAGCACGATCATGCCGATGAGCAGGAGGGCCGCGCCGCCGCCGATGACCTCGCGGCCGTCGCCGCCCATCGAGACGCCGAGGAGGACGACGCCGATGCCGAGGAGGCTGATGACGGAGCCGATGACGTTGCGGAGCACGAGGGACTTGGCGGAGGCCGGCAGGTGGGCGCTGCCCATGGCGGCGACCGGGGCGATCCGGCCGGTGCGCCAGGCGGGCAGCAGGGCGGCGAGGGTGGTGACGAGGACGCCGATGACCAGGGCGGCGATGACCGTGCCCGGGGCGACGACCAGGTCCCCGGCGGGGATCTTGGCGCCGAGGGAGTCCATCAGGGAGCGCATGGCGACCGCCAGGCCGATGCCGCCGGCCAGCCCGATGGCGGCCGAGAGGGCGCCGACGACCAGGGCCTCGGAGAGCACGGAGCGCATGACCTGGCCGCGGTTGGCGCCGACGGCGCGCAGCAGGGCCAGCTCCTTGGTGCGCTGGGCGACCAGCATCGTGAACGTGTTGTAGATCAGGAAGACGCCGACGAAGAGGGAGATGCCGGCGAAGGCGAGCAGCATGGTGCTCATGCTGCTCATCCCCTTCTCGATGTCCTTGGCCTGCTCGGCGGCGAGCGCGGCGCCGGTCTGGGCCTTGGTGGTCTTGCCGTCGACGAGCGGCTTGATGTCGGCGAGCAGCTGCTCGGCGGAGGCGCCGGGGGCGGCGGCGACGGAGAGCTCGTCGTAGAAGCCGGGCTGGAGGTAGAGCTCCTGGGCGACCTTGGTGTCGAAGAGGACGAGGCTGCCGCCGGCGTTGACGGCGCCGTCCTCGGTGGTGAAGACGCCGGAGAGGGTGAACTCGCGGACCGGGCCGTTGGTGGCGACGCGGACCTTGTCGCCGGTCGCGTACCCGCCCTTGGCGGCGGTTTCCCTGTCGAGGGCGACCTGGTCGTCCCGGACCGGGCCGGCGCCCTCGGTGAAGGTGTAGCGGGGGTCCTTGCCGTCCTTGACGGGGGCGTGGTTGGAGCCCTTGTTGGCCCAGCCGGAGCCGATCAGCTTGCCGTTCTCGTCGCCGACGCCGGCGAAGCCCGAGACGCGGCCGGAGACCGAGGCGACGCCCTTGACGGCCTTGACCTTCTCCAGGGTCTGCCGGCTGATGCCGGGGTCGCCCTCCTTCCGGCCGTCCTCGCCGCGGGCCTGGCCGTAGGAGGTGACGGAGACGGCGACGCCGCTGTAGCTCTTGGCGGACTGGCCGGACAGGGACTTGCTGAGGGTGTCGGTGAAGACGAGGGTGCCGGAGACGAAGGCGACGCCGAGGGTGACGGCGAGGACCGTCATCAGCAGCCTCGCCTTGTGCGCGAGGACGTTGCGCAGGGCGGTACGGAACATGGGATCTCGGTCCTGGGGCTGGAGGTCTGTGAGGAGGGCGCGGGAGCTCCGCGGGGCGGGGCGGTCCGGCTCCGGGTCAGCTGGTGCGGCCCTTGGCGTCGAAGGCCTTCATCCGGTCGAGCACGCCGTCGGCGGTGGGCGCGTACATCTCGTCGACGATGCGGCCGTCGGCCAGGAAGATGACGCGGTCCGCGTAGGAGGCGGCGACGGCGTCGTGGGTGACCATCACGACGGTCTGGCCGAGCTCGCGCACCGAGTTGCGCAGGAAGCCGAGCACCTCGGCGCCGGAGCGGGAGTCCAGGTTCCCGGTCGGCTCGTCGCCGAAGATGATCTCGGGGCGGGCGGCGAGGGCGCGGGCCACGGCGACGCGCTGCTGCTGGCCGCCGGAGAGCTGGGTGGGGCGGTGGGAGAGGCGGCCGGAGAGGCCGACCATGTCCACCACGGTGTCCAGCCACTGCTTGTCCGGCTTGCGGCCGGCGATGTCCATGGGGAGGGTGATGTTCTCCAGGGCGGTCAGGGTCGGCAGCAGGTTGAACGCCTGGAAGATGAAGCCGATCTTGTCCCGGCGCAGCTGGGTGAGCTGCTTGTCCTTGAGGGAGCCCAGCTCGGTGTCGCCGATGCGGACCGAGCCGGCGGAGAAGGTGTCCAGGCCGGCCACGCAGTGCATCAGCGTGGACTTGCCGGAGCCCGAGGGGCCCATGATCGCGGTGAACTGGCCCTGGCCGAAGTCGACGGAGACGTTGTCCAGGGCGACCACCTGGGTCTCGCCCTGGCCGTACACCTTGGAGAGCTGCGTGGCGCGGGCGGCCACGGCCTGTGCCTGTGCGGTGTGCCGGGCGTAGTTCATGGCGGTCACGGGGGGACTCCTGTCGAACGGTTCTGCGATGTGCCGGGACCATCCATCCTCACCGGGGGACTCCCCGCCGGGGATCAGCCGAGGTGCCCGTTCGACGGCCCTCTGGAGTCTGACCGCGAGTGACGGTGTCTCCTCCTCTGGTATGACAGGAGGGCTGCTCGCGGGGGGCCGGGCAGGGGGTGGCCCGGGGTGGCGGGCGGGGTGGCGGGGGGCAGCGGAATCAGGTCAATCCCGGGGCGGTGCGGAGCGTCGTCCGGAAGGGTGCCGACCGCGACTTATCGGGTCTGACGCCCACTCAATCGCCAATAAAATCAGACAACATCGGATAGAGGGCCCTCGGCCGGGCATGGTCTTCCGGATAGGCTCATCACTGCGTACAAGGCATTTTCCACGGGGCCCCGCCGCGCCTTGCCCGGATGGTGGAAAGGCAGACACGGCGAGCTTAAACCTCGCTGGCCCTCGGGCCGTGCCGGTTCAAGTCCGGCTCCGGGCACTTCCGCGGCTCCACCGTTTATCTCCGGCGCTTCGCCGTACCTTCTCCTAAGATCCTCCTCCAGCAGTAGGGTGCTTTCTTTGCGAGCGCATTACTCTTGAAGCAAGGCCACACACGGAGGCCATGGAGGAGTGAGATGAGGAGCAGTAACCCGGTCTTCTCGCGACGGGGGTTCAGCCGCGACAACAGCGGCTACGCGGGCTTCGAGGCGCAGCACGCGCAGGCCGGGACCGCGCCCAACCCGTACGCGACGAATCCTTACGCCACCGACCCGGCCACCGGCATGCCGACGGCCCCGGTCCGCGGCAACGCGATGACCATCGACGACGTCGTGACCCGTACGGCCATGACGCTCGGCACCCTGATCGTCACCGCGACCCTCGCGTGGCTCGTCCTGCCGGTCGACCCGGCCAACGTGGGCAAGTCCTACGGCATCGCCGTGGGCTCGGCGCTCATTGCGTTCGTCCTCGCCATGGTCCAGAGCTTCAAGCGCAAGCCGACGCCGGCGCTGATCCTGGGCTACGCGGCGTTCGAGGGCGTCTTCCTCGGCGTCATCTCGATGGCGACCAGCACCTACATCAGCCCCGGCGTGGTCGTCCAGGCCGTGCTCGGCACGATGTGCGTCTTCGCCGCGGTGCTCGTGGCGTACAAGATGCGCTGGATCCGCGTCACCCGCCGGTTCACCGGCTTCGTGATGGCCGCGGCCCTCGGCTTCGTCCTGCTGATGGTGGCGAACTCGCTGTTCATGCTGTTCGGCGGCGGTGACGGCCTCGGCTTCCGCAGCGGTCCGCTCGGCATCGTCTTCGGCATCGTCGGCGTGATCCTGGGCGCCTGCTTCCTGGCCCTGGACTTCAAGCAGGTCGAGGACGGCGTCACGTACGGCGCTCCGCGCGAGGAGGCCTGGCTGGCGGCCTTCGGCCTGACGCTGACCCTGGTGTGGATCTACCTGGAGCTGCTGCGCCTGTTCCAGATCCTCTCGGGCGACGACTAGCCGTACCGGCGGTACGAGCCGGCAGGACCAGGGGAAGGCCCCGCGAGCGGACCGCTCGCGGGGCCTTCCCGCGTCCTGGGCTCGTGAGGGGGTAAGAGGTCGCCGGGCGGCTCAGCCGAACCTGCGGGCGGCTCTGCGCAGGCCGTGCTCGTGGATGATCGCCTTGGCCTGGCCGTACGACAGGTCGTGCGCGCCGAGCAGCCAGCTGACCTTCTCCTCGAACCGGACGAGCGAGGGGCCCTCGTCGACGGTGCGGAGCCAGTCGGAGATCTCACGACCGGTGGTCTGGGGGATTCTGTCGATCATGTTGCGGTGGGTCTGCTCGGAGAACTCTACGGACATGGGCGCCTCCGGGGGGTGTCGCCGTGCTGTTCTCTTCACGTCACCGTGCCGCAGAGTTCGCCCGTTGGCAATGGCGCCGGGACGGCGCGTAAGGTCGGCCGGGTGCTCGATACCTCACCCCTGGACGCCGCCGTGGAACGCTTCGCCGACCGGCTGCGGGCCGCGCCGCAGAGCCGCCTCCTGAAGGGCGCCGCCGCCGAGGCCCTGGAGCTGGCCCGGGAGCTCGCGCTGCGGGCCCAGCGGCTGGAGGAGCCGGAGGGGGCGGCTCCGGCGCGTGTGGTGCCGGACGCGGGTCTCTTCGTCGTGGGGGACCAGGTGGCCGTGGCCGGGCTCGACCTCGCCGAGGCGCTGCGCGCGGCGGAGGCCGGTGGCGGGGCGGACGGCGCGAAGGCCCCGTCCGAGATGCTGGACGAGGCCGTGGCGCTGGTGGAGCAGGCGGAGATCAGAGCGATGCGATGACCCGGTCCGCCAGGATGTACACGTTGCTGTCGGGGTCCTCGGCGTCACCGCAGGAGAACGTCAGCGCGTAGGCGCCGGAGATGCCCGAGCCGCCGAGCAGCACCGGGGCGGTGCCCGAACGCAGGGCCTCGGCGAGCCGCTCCGCGGTCTCCCGGTGGCCCGGCGTCATGCACAGCGTGGTGCCGTCGGTGAAGACGTACACGTCGAGGGTGCCCAGCGGGCCCGGGCGGACGTCCGCGAGGGCCGTACGGGCCTCCGCGAGCTCCTCCAGGCGGCTGACGGTGCGCTCGTGGTCGGCGCCGGGGTGCGGCTGGACCGGGACGAAGTCCGGGTGCGAGGGGTGGCGGCGGCGGGCCGCGGCGAGCTCGGCCGAATCCTCGGGGTACTCGTCGGCGAGGTCGTCGCCCAGGACCGGCTCCAGGCCGACCAGGTCCGCCTGCCGGGGCAGGAAGACCGGGCTGTCCTCACCGAGGCCGGAGAGGCCGCCCAGCAGGGACGGCGCGTCCGCGGCGTCGCGGGCCTCCTGCGCGGCCCAGAAGGCCCGCGCCTCGGCCAGCTCGCGCTCGCGCTCCTCGGCCAGGGCCTCGGCCACGGCGGCTCGTATCTCGGCGGCGGGGGACTGCACCGCGCTGCGGGCGTGCGGAACGGTCGCGGCGCGCGGATCGGCCGACACCGCAAGCTCACCGCGCAGGGCGGTGACCTGCTTGCGCAGTCCGTGGACGGCGTGCAGCGCAGCAGCGCCCACGGCCGTGGCAGCGGCCGTGGTCAGCAGCAGGGCAAGAGACATGGCGCTCACTGACTAACTCCTGGTTGATTCGATCCCCCGACTTCCTACATCAGCTTGTCCCGTGCTGTGAATGGCGTGCAGTGCATTACGTCATGAATTGGACAGGTCTTTCGTCCTCGCGGGCCTAGGGGGATGGCGTCTGACCTGGGCAAATGCCGCTCCCCCAGGACAAAGGTCACATCCTGGGGGAGATTCGGTCACAGGTCGGCCGCGACGGGATTGGATTTGCCGTCAGTAGAGCGCACGGACCTCGAGGATCCCTTGCGGGGCTTGGGGGTCCCGGTCGAGCGGCGACCCCGCGGGACTACGACAGGCGCTCGATCACCATGGCCATGCCCTGGCCGCCGCCGACGCACATCGTCTCCAGGCCGAACTGCTTGTCGTGGAACTGGAGGCTGTTGATCAGGGTGCCGGTGATACGGGCACCGGTCATCCCGAACGGGTGACCGACGGCGATGGCCCCGCCGTTGACGTTCAGCTTCTCGAGCGGGATCTCCAGGTCGCGGTAGGACGGGATGACCTGGGCCGCGAAGGCCTCGTTGATCTCGAACAGGTCGATGTCGCCGACGGTCAGCCCGGCCCGCTTCAGGGCCTGCTTGGACGCCTCGACCGGGCCCAGGCCCATGATCTCGGGGGACAGGGCGGTGACGCCGGTGGAGACGATCCGCGCCAGCGGGGTCAGGCCCAGCTCCCGCGCCTTGGTGTCGCTCATGATGACGAGCGCGGCGGCGCCGTCGTTGAGCGGGCAGCAGTTGCCGGCCGTGACCAGGCCGTCGGGGCGGAAGACGGGCTTGAGGCCCTCCACGCCCTCCAGGGTGACGCCGGCGCGCGGGCCGTCGTCCTTGCTGACCACCGTGCCGTCCGGGGTGGTGACGGGGGTGATCTCGCGGGCCCAGAAGCCGTTCTTGATGGCTTCCTCGGCGAGGTTCTGCGAGCGCACGCCGAACTCGTCCATGTCCCGGCGCGTCACGCCCTTGAGGCGGGCCAGGTTCTCGGCGGTCTGCCCCATGGAGATGTAGGCGTCGGGGATCAGGCCGTCCTCGCGCGGGTCGTGCCAGTCGCTGCCCTCGCTCTGCGCGACGGCGGCGGTACGGGCCTCGGCGTCGGCGAAGAGCGGGTTGTGGGTGTCCGGCAGGCCGTCGGAGGAGCCCTTGGCGAACCGGGACACGGTCTCGACGCCGGCGGAGATGAAGACGTCGCCCTCGCCCGCCTTGATGGCGTGCAGCGCCATGCGGGAGGTCTGGAGGGAGGAGGAGCAGTAACGGGTGATCGTGGTGCCGGGCAGGTAGTCCATGCCCATCTGCACGGCGACGATACGGGCGAGGTTGTGGCCCTGCTCGCCGCCGGGGAGGCCGCAGCCGAGCATCAGGTCGTCGATCTGGCGCGGGTCCAGCTCGGGGACCTTGGCGAGGGCCGCCTGGATGATCGTGGCGGTCAGGTCGTCCGGGCGGACGTCCTTGAGCGAGCCCTTGCCGGCGCGCCCGATCGGGGAGCGGGCGGTGGAAACGATGACGGCTTCGGGCATCGGGACTCCAAGGGGTGCGTCGTTGCGGGACCGCATGCGAAGTTACCGCCCCGTACCGTCGAGGTCACCGGGGTCGGGATGTGATGCCGGTCGCTCTCGCCATTGTGCCCGCCGCCCGCGCCGGAACGGCGTGAACGGCCGGGGGCCCCGCCCGGGCGCGCGGGGCCCCCTGAGGCGGCGGTACCCCGCCCCGGCGGCCGCCGGAGTGGAGACCGGGCCGGGGCGCGCCGGAGGCCGGGCGGAGGCGCGCCCGCGGATCGGCGGCTACGCGTGGTCCCCGGCCGGGGTCGGCTCCGGGTTCTGGGTCTCCGGGAGGCGCCGGCGGCGGCGGTGCTTGAGCAGGGCCCACGGGCCGCGGGCCGGGGTGACCTCCGTGCCCGCCTCGCCCGCCGCGGCGGACGCCGCCTTCGCCACCGGCAGCATGTCCTCGTCCCGCGAGACGTCCAGCCGGTCGGAGCCCGGCCACAGCCCCAGCGCCGCGCACAGCGTCGGCAGCACGGCCATCGCCGCGGTGGCGTACCCCTCCGCCGAGGGGTGGTAGGAGTCCGGGCCGAACATCTCGCGCGGGTTCGCCGCGAACTCCGGGCCCAGCAGGTCCCCCATCGAGATCGTCCGCGCCCCCAGCGCCACCACGCCGATCGTCTGGGCCGCCGCCAGCTGCCGCGAGACCCGGCGGGCCATCCACCGCAGCGGCTGGTACACCGGCTCGATCGTGCCGAGGTCGGGGCAGGTCCCGACCACCACCTCGGAGCCCGCGAGCCGCAGTCTGCGTACCGCCGCCGTCAGCAGCCGCACCGACTGGGTGAGCGGCATCCGCTTGGTCACGTCGTTCGCGCCGATGATGATCACGCAGACGTCCGGGGCGGGGCGGTTCCCGTCCAGCAGCAGGCTCACCTGGCGGTCCAGGTCGTCGGACATGGCCCCGGACAGGGCCACGTTGCGCAGCTCCACCGGCCGCTCGGCCACCGCCGCCAGCCCGGACGCCAGCAGCGCGGCCGGGGTCTGGCGGGCCCGGTGCACGCCCAGCCCGGCCGCCGTGGAGTCGCCCAGCATGCCCATCCGCAGCGGCCCCGGGCTCAGCTCCGGCCCGCTGAACTCGCTCCCGTACAGGCCGTCGGCGCGCGGCGGATCGCCGAGCCCGTTGCCCACCGTCCGCTTCGCGAACTGCACCTCCGCCAGGACCAGCCCGACCGCGGCGACCCCGACCAGCCCGAGTCCGCCTCCGCCGTACGCCGCCCCCGCCGCGATCCGGCGGGCCGTCCTCGCCCTGGACATCCTCCGAGCCACCTCCTCCGTCGTGTTGACCTTCCTGCCCCGTACTGCCGGTCGGCCAATCCCTTTCCGCTTACTCTGGCCGGACCTCCCGGAGAACCCGTGGAGTCCCCTTCTTGGAGAACATGGTGCAATTCCACGACTCGATGATCAGCCTCGTCGGCAACACCCCGCTGGTGAAGCTCAACCGCGTGACCGAAGGCCTGCAGGCCACCGTGCTTGCCAAGGTCGAGTACTTCAACCCCGGCGGTTCCGTGAAGGACCGGATCGCCGTACGGATGATCGAGGCCGCCGAGCAGAGCGGTGCCCTCAAGCCCGGTGGCACCATCGTGGAGCCCACCAGCGGCAATACGGGTGTCGGACTCGCCATCGTGGCCCAGCAGAAGGGCTACAAGTGCATCTTCGTCTGCCCTGACAAGGTCTCCCTCGACAAGATCAACGTGCTGCGCGCGTACGGCGCCGAGGTCGTGGTCTGCCCCACCGCCGTCGACCCGGAGCACCCGGACTCGTACTACAACGTCTCCGACCGCCTCGTGCGCGAGACCCCGGGCGCCTGGAAGCCGGACCAGTACAGCAACCCGAACAACCCCCGTTCGCACTACGAGACCACCGGTCCGGAGCTGTGGGAGCAGACGGACGGGAAGATCACGCACTTCGTGGCGGGCGTCGGCACCGGCGGCACCATCTCCGGCACCGGCAACTACCTCAAGGAGGTCAGCGGCGGGAAGGTCAAGGTCATCGGCGCGGACCCGGAGGGCTCCGTCTACTCCGGCGGCAGCGGCCGCCCGTACCTCGTCGAGGGTGTCGGCGAGGACTTCTGGCCGACCGCCTACGACCCGAACGTCACCGACGAGATCATCGCGGTGTCCGACAAGGACTCCTTCCAGATGACCCGCCGCCTGGCGAAGGAGGAGGGCCTCCTGGTCGGCGGTTCCTGCGGCATGGCGGTCGTCGCCGCGCTGCGCGCCGCCGAGGGCCTGGGCCCGGACGACGTGGTCGTCGTCCTGCTGCCGGACAGCGGCCGCGGCTACCTCAGCAAGATCTTCTCGGACGAGTGGATGGCCGGGCACGGCTTCCTGGAGGAGGCGGGCCCCGCCGCGCGCATCGGCGATGTCCTCGCCGACAAGGAGGGCGGCATTCCGTCGCTCGTCCACATGCACCCGGAGGAGACCGTCGGCCAGGCCATCGAGGTGCTGCGCGAGTACGGCGTCTCGCAGATGCCGATCGTCAAGCCGGGCGCCGGCCACCCCGACGTGATGGCCGCCGAGGTCATCGGCTCGGTCGTGGAGAAGGAGCTCCTCGCGGCGCTGTTCGCGCAGCGGGCCTCGCTCGGCGACCCGCTGGAGAAGCACATGAGCGCGCCGCTGCCGCAGGTCGGCTCCGGCGAGCCGGTGTCCGAGCTGATGGCGGTGCTCGGTGAGGCCGACGCGGCGATCGTGCTGGTCGAGGGCAAGCCCACCGGTGTGGTGAGCCGGCAGGACCTGCTGGCGTTCCTGGCCAAGACGGCCTGACAGGACGCGGCGCGGTGGGGGGCGGCGGGCCACGGGGCCGCCGCCTCGCCCCGTTTGTGCGGTGTGCGGTGCGGGGTGTGCGCGGGTCCGCTGCGGGAAGGAGGCGGGGACCGCCGCACCCCGGCGGGCCGGGGGGCGGGACGACGGCGGTCCCCGCCCGGGACACGGGCCGGGTCAGGGCCGTCCGCGTCCGTGGCGCCGGCGTGCTCCGGGAGCCGCTCCGGGGATGCGCAGGCGCCGTGCGAGGTGTCGGGGGGCCGTTCCGGCTTCCCGGGCTTCCCCGCCGACGACACCACTGTGGCGCAGCCGTGTTAAGCCGGTGCTGCCGTCACGTGTCGCCCCCGTACCGTTTGCGCGACGGGCGCCCGCCGGCCGGGAGCGGCCGTCAGGCCGTCAGGCCTGAGCGACGTCGGGTCTGAGCGACGTCGGGTCTGAGCGACGTCGGGCCTGAGCGACGTCGGGTCAGGCCAGCGGGTCGCGGGCGGGCCGACGTGCGCGCCCGGCGTGGGCGAGGTTCACGCCCAGGATGCCCGCCCAGGCGACCACCAGCCCGCCGGTGCCCTGGGTGACGGCGATGGCCGACAGCGGGACGGCCAGCACGAGCGTGACGATCGCGAAGCCGAAGCGCTCCCCGAATGCGCTCACCGGGGTCCCGCCGGAGCCCGGTCCGCCGCGCTCCCGGTGCAGCCGCTCCTCGGCGAGCCGGCGCCGGACCTGGGTGTCGACCTTGTCCACGAAGGATTCCACGAGCGCGGCCTCGTACTCGGGCCCGAGCTCCCGCCGGGCCTCCAGCGTGGCGGCGAGTTCCTTCTCGAGCTCTGTCATGAGGCCACGCTAGGAACCGCCGCCGGGCCCCGCACTGGGGATAGCCCCCGTATCCGGATCGCGGTCACGGCTTGCTCCGCTGCATAGATGCATGCAGAGTGCAGGGTGACTGAATATCTCACCGGGGACGGGACGGAGGGGGCGGCGATGAACGACAGCCCGGCCGCACGGCTGCAACGGCTGTTCGAGGGACACCGGCTGACGCCGACCCAGCGGCGGATCGCGCACTGCATGGTGCGCGGCGCGGCGGAGGTGCCCTTCCTGTCGAGCGTGGAACTCGCCGAGCTGGCCGGGGTGAGCCAGCCCTCGGTGACCCGGTTCGCCGTGGCCCTCGGTTTCGACGGGTACCCGGCGCTGCGCCGGCACCTGCGCGAGGTGGCTCCGGCCGGGCGTCCGGAGCCCGCGCGCGAGGACGCGCACAACGAGTACCAGCAGGCCGTCCAGGGCGAGATCGAGAACCTCCAGCGGCTCTCGGCGATGCTGGCGGACCCGTCGCCGGTCGAGGAGGCGGGCCGGCTGCTCGCGGCCTCGGCGCCGCTGCCGGTGCTGGGGCTGCGGGCGGCGTCCTCGCAGGCGCGCGGGTTCGCGTACTTCGCCGCCAAGGTGCATCCGGACGTACGCCTCCTCGACGAGGGCGGCTCCATGCTCGCCGACCGGATCGACGCGGCGGCCGCCGCCGGGGCCTCGGCGCTGCTGTGCTTCGCACTGCCCCGCCACCCCCGCGAGGTGGTGGAGGCCCTGGAGCACGCGCGGGCGGCCGGGCTGACGGCGGTGACGGTCGCCGACTCGGCCTTCGCACCCGTCGCCCGGCACTCGGACCTGCTGATCCCGGCGCCGGTCGGCACCGGGCTGGCCTTCGACACGGCGTGCGCCCCGATGCTGCTGGGCCGGGTGCTGCTGGAGGCGATGGCGGACGCCCTGCCGGACGCGCAGGCACGGCTGGAGTCCTTCGACGCGCGGGCGGCGGCGCGCGGCCTCTTCGTGGAATAGCCGCCGGCCGGCCCGGGCCCCCGGCCCCTACAGCAGCGCGTCCCGGTACGCGCCGCCCGCCTCGGCGACGATCTCCGCCAGGGACTGCGCCGGGCGCGCCAGGGCGAAGCGGATGGCGCCCTCCGGGCCGGGACCGGTCGTGAAGCCGTGGACCGCCGGGCGGGGGAGGCTGTTGTAGCCGTAGTGGGCCGTGAAGAAGTACGCGCCGGTGTCCGGGACGGCGATCACGTCGCCCGGGGAGAGTTCCGGCAGCTCCCGGGCGGTGGCCAGCAGGTCCCCCGCGAAGCAGGCCGGGCCCGCGATGTCCTGCGCCACCGGGGTGCCGTTCCTGGGGGCGCCCCCGGCGTCGTACGCCAGGATCCGCAGCGGCCAGGCCGCCGGCGCGTACACGGTACGGGTGGCCAGCTGGACGCCCGCGTGGGTCAGGGCGATGCGGCGGCCGCCCGCCTCCTTCGTGTACTCGACCCGGGCCAGCACCAGCCCGTGCTTGGCCAGCAGCGACCGCCCGAACTCGGTGACCAGCCCGTACGAGCCGTCGAAGAGCCCCGGCACGCCCTCGCGCAGGGCCGTCGCGTACGCCTCCCAGCCCGGGGTGTGCTCGTCCGAGGTGAAGTTCACCGGCAGCCCGCCGCCGATGTCGAGGGTGTCGACCCGGCGCTCCCCGGCCGCCGCGTTGATCTCCTCGGCCAGCGCGTGCAGCTCCCGCACCCCCTGCGCGATCAGCGGCAGCGGCACGCCCTGCGAGCCCGAGTGGGTGTGCAGCCGGGTCAGCCACGGCCGTTCCACGAAGGCCCGTACGAGCCGCTCGCGCGCCCCCGGATCGCGCAGCGGGAAGCCGAACTTGGAGGTGGCGGTGGCCGTGGACAGGGCGTCGATGGCCCCGGCGCCGGTCTGGGGGTTGATCCGCAGCCCGACCGGGGAGCGGGTGGGGGCCGCCGCCACGAGGGCGTCGAGGCGCTCCAGCTCCTGCCGGTTGTCGGCGTTGACGGCGACCCCCAGGGCCAGCGCCGCGCGCAGCTCCCGCGCCGTCTTCGCGGGGGAGTCCAGCACCGTCCGCTCCGCCGGGACCCCGGCGGCCCGGGCCAGGGCGAGCTCGCCGGGGCTGGCCGCCTCGCAGCCGATCCCGGCCTCCGCGAGCAGCCGCAGGACGGGGACCAGTGGGGCGGCCTTCACCGCGAAGGTGTGCAGGACGGGCGTGCCCGGTGGCAGGGCGGCCTCGAACGCGCCGGCCAGGGCGGCGGCGGAGGCGCGGATACCGGCCACGTCCAGCAGGCAGACCACCGGCTCGCGCTCCAGCAGTCCCTGCTCCACGGCGGCCCGTACGGCCCGGTCACGGCGCTCGGCGGTGCCCTGCGTGTGCGTGTCGGCGGCCATGTCCGCCATCCCATCATCAGGCCGACCCGCCCGCAGCTGTTGACTGGAACTATTCATGCCGCGAGGATGTGAATGGATTGACCAACACCGGAGGAGGCACCCGCCATGTCAGGACCCCGCCCCGTACGGGCCGCGCGAGGCACCGAGCTCAGCACCCTGGGATGGCAGCAGGAGGCCGCCCTCCGGATGCTGCAGAACAACCTCGACCCCGAGGTCGCGGAACACCCCGACAAGCTCGTCGTCTACGGCGGCACCGGCAAGGCCGCCCGCGACTGGCGCTCCTTCGACGCGATGGTCCGCACCCTGCGCACCCTCAAGCAGGACGAGACCATGCTCGTCCAGTCCGGCCGCCCGGTCGGCGTGATGCAGACCCACGAGTGGGCGCCGCGCGTCCTGCTCGCCAACTCGAACCTGGTCGGCGACTGGGCCAACTGGGAGGAGTTCCGCCGGCTGGAGCACCTGGGCCTGACCATGTACGGCCAGATGACGGCCGGCTCCTGGATCTACATCGGCACCCAGGGCATCCTCCAGGGCACCTACGAGACCTTCGCGGCCGTCGCCGCCAAGCTGCATTCGATGGGCAAGGGAGGGGTCGGCGGCACCCTGGCCGGCACCATCACCCTCACCGCCGGCCTCGGCGGCATGGGCGGCGCCCAGCCGCTGGCCGTGACGATGAACGACGGCGTCGCCATCTGCGTCGACGTCGACCCGCGCGCCATCGAGCGCCGCATCGAGCACCGCTACCTCGACGTGAAGGCCGACAGCCTCGCCCACGCCCTCCAGCTGGCCACCGAGGCCCGCGACGCCCGCAGGCCGCTCTCCATCGGCCTCCTCGGCAACGCCGCCGAGCTGCTCCCGCAGATGCTGGCCGAGGGCGCGCCGATCGACATCGTCACCGACCAGACGAGCGCCCACGACCCGCTCTCCTACCTGCCCGTCGGCGTCGAATTCGACGACATGGCCGACTACGCCGCCAAGGACCCGGCGGGCTTCACCACCCGCGCCCGCGAGTCCATGGCCAGGCACGTCGAGGCCATGGTCGGCTTCATGGACGCCGGCGCCGAGGTCTTCGACTACGGCAACTCGATCCGCGGCGAGGCCCAGCTGGCCGGCTACGACCGCGCCTTCGCCTTCCCCGGCTTCGTCCCCGCCTACATCCGCCCGCTGTTCTGCGAGGGCAAGGGCCCCTTCCGCTGGGCCGCCCTGTCCGGCGAGGCCTCGGACATCGCCAAGACCGACAAGGCGATGCTGGAGCTCTTCCCGGAGAACGAGTCCCTGCACCGCTGGATCAAGATGGCCGGCGAGCGCGTGCACTTCCAGGGCCTGCCCGCCCGCATCTGCTGGCTCGGCTACGGCGAGCGCGACCGGGCCGGCGAGCGCTTCAACGACATGGTCGCCAGTGGCGAGCTGGCCGCCCCGCTGGCCATCGGCCGCGACCACCTCGACTGCGGCTCCGTGGCCTCCCCCTACCGCGAGACCGAGGCCATGCTCGACGGCTCCGACGCGATCGCCGACTGGCCGCTGCTCAACGCCATGGTCAACGTGGCCTCCGGCGCCTCCTGGGTGTCCATCCACCACGGCGGCGGCGTCGGCATGGGCCGCTCCATCCACGCCGGCCAGGTCACCGTCGCCGACGGCACCCCGCTGGCCGGCGAGAAGATCCGCCGCGTCCTCACCAACGACCCCGGCATGGGCGTCATCCGCCACGTCGACGCCGGCTACGACATCGCCGAGACGGTCGCCGACGAGCGCGGCGTCCGCGTCCCGATGCGCGAGGGTGACCCCGCGTGACCTCGCCCCACGACCCGTCCCCGGCCGCCGCCCGGCCGGGGGCGGTGTCCTCCTTCCACACCATGTGGGCCGACCTCGCCCCGATCGGCCGCGACAGCGGCAGCGGCGGCTACCGCCGCTACGCCTGGACCGGCGCCGACGCCGACTGCCGGGCCTGGTTCCGGGCGCAGGCCGAGGCGCGCGGGCTCGCGTACGAGGTGGACCGCAACGGCAACCAGTGGGCCTGGCTCGGCGACCCCCTCGCCGGGGACGCCGTGGTCACCGGCTCCCACCTCGACTCCGTCCCCGACGGCGGGGCCTTCGACGGCCCCCTCGGAGTGGTGTCCTCCTTCGCCGCCCTCGACGAGCTCCGCGCCCGCGGCGCCGTCCTCACCCGGCCGCTGGCCATCACCAACTTCGGTGACGAGGAGGGCGCCCGCTTCGGGCTGGCCTGCGTCGGCTCCCGGCTCGCCGCCGGACAGCTGACCAGGGAGAAGGCGTACGAACTGCGCGACGCCGACGGCATCAGCCTGCCGCGGGCCATGGAGGCCGCCGGGTACGACCCGCAGACCATCGGCCCCGACCCCGAACGCCTCGCCCGCATCGGCGCCTTCGTCGAGCTGCACGTCGAACAGGGCCGCGCCCTCGACCTGTCCGGCGACCGCGTCGGCATCGCCTCCGCGATCTGGCCGCACGGCCGCTGGCGGTTCGACTTCCACGGCGAGGCCAACCACGCGGGCACCACCCGCCTGGTGGACCGCCGCGACCCGATGCTCGCGTACGCGCAGACCGTGCTCGCCGCCCGCCAGGAGGCGGCCCTCGCCGGCGCCGTCGCCACCTTCGGCAAGATCTCCGTCGAGCCGAACGGCGTCAACGCCATCCCCTCCCTCGTCCGGGGCTGGCTCGACTCCCGCGCCGCCGACCAGGCCACCCTCGACACGGTCGTCACGGCCGTCGAGAAGGCGGCCCGCGAGCACGCCGACCGCGACGGCATCGACCTGACCGTCGTACGGGAGTCCTTCACCCCGGTCGTCGAGTTCGAGCACGCCCTGCGCGACGAGATCGACCGCATCCTGGGCGGGTCCGTCCCGGTCCTCGGCACGGGCGCGGGACACGACGCCGGAATCCTCTCCGGATCGGCCCCGACCGCGATGCTGTTCGTACGCAACCCCACCGGCGTCTCCCACTCCCCGAGGGAGTTCGCGGCCGAGGACGACTGCGTGGCCGGTGTCCTCGCCCTCGCCGACGTACTGGAAGGCCTGGCATGCCGCTGAAGACGTACTGGCTGGAACACGCCTGGCTCGGCGGCGCCGTCGAGCCGGGCGTGGCCCTCGACGTGTCGGCCGACGGGCGGATCGCCGCCCTGCGCACCGGGACCGCCACCCCGCCCCCCGGCGCGGAGGTGCTGCGCGGCCTGACCCTGCCGGGCCTGGCCAACGCCCACAGCCACGCCTTCCACCGGGCCCTGCGCTCGGTCGTCCAGGTCGGCTCGGGCACCTTCTGGACCTGGCGCGACGTCATGTACAAGGTCGCCCAGAACCTCACCCCGGACAGCTACTTCGACCTCGCCCGCGCCGTGTACGCCGAGATGGCCCTGGCCGGCATCACCAACGTCGGCGAGTTCCACTACGTCCACCACGCGCCCGGCGGCACCCCCTACGCCGACCCGAACGCCATGGGCGAGGCCCTGATCGAGGCCGCGGCCGCGGCGGGCATCCGCATCACCCTCCTCGACACCGCGTACCTGTCCTCGGGCTTCGGGGAGGCTCCGAACGCGCACCAGCTGCGGTTCTCCGACGGCACCGCCGACGCCTGGGCCGAACGGGTGTCCGCGCTCAAGCCCCGGGAACACGCGCTGATCGGCGCGGCGATCCACTCCGTGCGCGCCGTACCCGCCGGCCGGCTCGCCACGGTCGCCGACTGGGCGCGGGAGCGGCGGGCGCCCCTGCACGTCCACCTGTCCGAGCAGACCGCCGAGAACGACGCCTGCCGGGCCGCCCACGGCCGCACGCCCGCGCAGCTGCTCGCCGACCACGGGGTGCTCGGCCCGCGCACCACCGGCGTCCACAACACGCACCTGACGGACGCGGACATCGCCCTGCTCGGCGGGACCTCCACCGGCACCTGCATGTGCCCCACCACCGAACGCGACCTCGCCGACGGCATCGGCCCGGCCGGCCGGCTCCAGCGGGCCGGCAGCCCGCTGTCGCTCGGCAGCGACAGCCACGCCGTGATCGACCTGCTGGAGGAGGCGCGGGCGATGGAGCTGAACGAGCGGCTGCGCAGCCGGACGCGGGGGCACTGGACCGCGAACGCCCTGCTGACTGCCGCCACCGCCGACGGGCACGCCGCGCTGGGCCTGCCGGACGCCGGCCGCCTGGAGGCGGGCGCCCTGGCGGACTTCACCACCGTCGCGCTGGACTCCGTACGCACCGCCGGCCCGCCGCCGCGCCTCGGCGCGGAGACGGCCGTCTTCGCCGCCTCGGCCGCCGATGTCCGCCACACGGTGGTCGGGGGCCGGCACGTGGTCCGCGACGGCGCCCACACGCTGGTCGGGGACGTCGCCGCCGCCCTCGCCGCATCGATCGCGGCCGTCCGCGGCTGACGCCGCCGGGACCGGAACCTCCCGAGAGGAACCCATGAGCACCACCGTCATCACCAACATCGGCAGTCTCGTCACCAACGACCCCGCCCAGGGCGACGGCGGCCCCCTCGGCCTGATCGAGAACGCCGCCCTCGTCATGGACGGCGACACCATCGCCTGGACCGGCCCCGCCGGCGCCGCCCCCGCCGCCGACGCGTCCTTCGACGCGAAGGGCCGCGCCGTCATCCCCGGCTTCGTCGACTCCCACAGCCACCTCGTCTTCGCGGGGGACCGCACCGCCGAGTTCAACGCCCGGATGTCCGGCCGCGCCTACTCCGCCGGCGGCATCCGCACCACCGTCGCCGCCACCCGCGCCGCCACCGACGCGGAGCTGGAGGCCAACCTCCTGCGCCACCTCCACGAAGCCCGCCGCCAGGGCACCACCACCTTCGAGACCAAGTCCGGCTACGGCCTCACCGTCGCCGACGAGGCCCGCGCCCTGCGCATCGCCTCCGCGCACACCGAGGAGGTCACCTACCTCGGCGCGCACATCGTCTCCCCCGACTACGCCGACGACCCGGCGGGCTACGTCGACCTCGTCACCGGCGAGATGCTGGAGGCCTGCGCCCCGCACGCCCGCTGGGTGGACGTCTTCTGCGAGAAGGGCGCCTTCGACGGCGAGCAGGCCCGCGCCGTCCTCACCGCCGGCGCCGCCGCCGGACTGATCCCGCGCGTCCACGCCAACCAGCTCTCCCACGGCCCCGGCGTACAGCTGGCCGTGGAGCTGGAGGCCGCCTCCGCCGACCACTGCACCCACCTCACCGACGCCGACGTGGACGCCCTCGCCCAGGCGGCCGGCGTCACCGTGGCGACCCTGCTGCCCGGCGCCGAGTTCTCCACCCGCGCCCAGTGGCCCGACGCCCGCCGGCTGCTCGACGCGGGCGCCACCGTGGCCCTGTCGACCGACTGCAACCCCGGTTCCTCGTACACGAGTTCCATGCCGTTCTGCATCGCCCTCGCCGTCCGGGACATGGGCATGACCCCCGACGAGGCGCTGTGGGCCGCCACCGCCGGCGGGGCCCGCGCCCTGCGCCGGGGCGACATCGGCCGTCTGGCGCCCGGCGCCCGCGCGGACCTGGCCCTGCTCGACGCCCCGAGCCACGTCCACCTCGCCTACCGGCCGGGCGTCCCGCTCGTCTCCGCCGTCTGGCAGCGGGGGGTGCGCGCCGCCTGACCGGCGGCGGCGCCCGCCCGCCCGCGCACCGCCCGAAGCGCCGGCCGCCCTTTGTCTTCCCTCCGCGAGGTCCCGGGCGTACCTTGTGCCACCGATCTGATGTGTCGTCAGTAACTTGTGGCCGAGGGGAAGACGAAGGTGTCCGACCGGAAACGTTCCACCGCACTCGCGCTGGCGTCCGCGCTCGCCGGATCCGCGGTCCTGCTCGCCGCCCCCGCGGCCCACGCCGACGTGGTCGACGTCCACTACGACTGCCAGACCCCGATCGGCGACAAGTCGGCGGTCTCGCCCATCGACATCAAGGCCGTCAAGGAGGGCGACGGCTACAAGCTGACGATGTCCTTCCAGAAGGGCGTCTCCTCCAGCCCCATCGAGCTCGGCAAGGGCGCGATGAACCCCAGCGCCGTGATCATGGCCGACGGTGCGGAGAAGGCCTCCATACCGGTCTCGGGACCGCCCAACCCCGAGGCCGCCCCCGCCAACACCCCCATCAAGATCACCGACCTCTCGGGCACCTACACCCCGAAGAAGAGCGGCAAGGTCACCTTCACCGCGGGCGTCCTCACCATCAAGGCCATGGGGACCACCACCACCTGCACCCCGGGCAACGGCCCCGGACCGTCCCTGGAGCTGGACGTCACCGCGGCCGGCGGCGGCGCCCCGCCGCCCGGCGGCCCCGGCGGCCCTGGCGGCGAGCCCAGCCTGCCGCAGACCGGCCCCGCCGACTCCGCCCTCGCCCTCGGCACCCTCGGCGCCACCGTGCTGCTCTCCGGCGCCGCCGGGGTGCTCTGGCTGACCCGGCGAGGCCGGCAGCCCCAGCGGACCCGGTCCTGAACGGAGCGCCCGCCCGTGCTCCACGCCCTCAAGCGGCCCGGCGCCGCACTCCTCGCCGCCGTCACCCTGTACGCGGCCCCGACCGCGGCCGCCGAAGAGCCCGGCTGGACCGCCGGACCGGCCACCGCCCGCCCCGGCCCCGCGCGCCCGTACTTCTACCTCACGGGCCCCGCGGGAACCGTCCTGGAGGACCGCCTCGCCCTCGACAACCCCGACGACCGCGAGCACACCGTCACCCTGCGCGGGGCCGACGCCCACAACACCCCCGACGGAGCCTTCGCCGTGCGCCCCGCCGCGCCGGGGTCCGGCGCCCGCCCGGCGGGCCCCGGGTCCGGCGCGGGCTCCTGGATCAGCTTCGGCGGCGCCACCACGGTGAAGCTCCCGCCCCGCACCCGCGCGGTGGTCCCCTTCACCGTCACCGTGCCGCCCGCCGCCCCGCCCGGCGACCACCCCGCCGCCGTCGTCGCCTCGGAGACCGGCCGCGAGACCGGGGTACGGGTCCACCTGCGGGTCGGTGGCCCCGCGGTGGCCGCCCTCACCGTCGAGGACCTCTCCGTACGCGGCCACGGCGCGGCCACCGTCATCGACTACACCCTGGTCAACCGGGGCAACGTCGCCCTCGCCCCCGAGCTCGCCCTGAGCGCCGAGGGCACCCTCCGCCAGATCCCCGCCCGGCCCGCCCGCAACCTGCCCGTCGAGCTGCTGCCCGGACAGCGGGCCCGGCTGAGCGAACCCTGGCCCGCCGCGCCCGCCCTCGACCGGGTCGCCCTCACCCTCACCGTCACCGCCCCCGGCGCGGCCCCGGCCACCGCCACCGCCCCGGTGTGGCTGGCACCCGGCGGCAGCGCCACCCTGGCCGCCGGAGCCCTCACCGCAGGCGGGACCGTACTGGCCGCGCTGCTCCTCGTACGCGCCCGGCGCGCCCGGCGCTCGCGGCGCGCGGAGCCGTACGGGCCGCCGGGGCGCCCGCAGGTGCGCGACCCGGAACACGAGCACGAGCTGACGGGAGCCCCCAGGTGAGCCGCACGGCCGGCGCGAAGCCCGCAACCCTCCTCGGCGCGGCCCTGGCGGCGCTCGCCCTGGCGCTGCTCCCGCTGCTCCAGGCCGCCGCCCCCGCCGCCGCCGACGACGCGAAGCCCACCGCGGCGCTCTCCCTCCAGGAGGCGGCCAAGGGCACCGAGATCACGGTCACCGGCACCGGCTGGCGGGCGAAGACCCTCGTCATGCTGCTGGTCTGCGGCCAGAACATGATCGGCGGCACCAACAGCTGCGCCAACGCCGAAGGAGCGGCCGTCTCCGTCACCGACGACGGCCGCTTCACCGCCCGGCTGCCCGTCGCGGAACCGCCCAAGCCCTGTCCCTGCGTGGTCCATGTGACCTCCGTCAACGGGGACGGGTCCACGGTGGCGGTGCCGATCAGGATCACCGGCCATCCGGTGGCGGAACTGCCCGCCGAGTCCGGCACCGCCCGGCTGGCGCTGCTGACGGGGGTCCGGCTCAAGGGCGGGGACGGAGTGCTGACCTGGTTCGGCGCCCCGCCCGGCCGCACGTTCACCGCCACCGTCGGCAACCTCGGCGCGGCCCCGGTCAAGGACCCCGTCTTCCAGCTCGGCACCGCGCACGGGGTCTTCGCCCCGGTGTGGGAGGAGGCCCGCTGGAAGGGGACGATCCCGCCGGGCGGCAAGGCGGAGGTCGCGCTGGACGTGGCCCTGCCGGCGGGCGCCCACGGCGACTACACCGTCTCCCTCAAGTACGGGGACACGGTCCTGGCCACCCAGCCCTGGGGCGTGGACCGCCCGTACGGGGTGCTGCTGTTCTGGGGCCTGCTCCTGGTGGTGATCCCGACGGCGCTCTTCCGGCTGGGCATGGCCGTCGTCGACCGGGTCCGCCCCCGCCCCGGGGCCCCCGGACGCCACCGGGGCGCCCGGAAGGCCCCGGACGCGGCCTCCCCGGCCCCGGCGGCGACCGCGCGCCTGCCGGAGCTCCCCGCCGTACGGGCCTCCGACGCCCCGACGGCGGTCCTGCCGTGGTTCACCCCGGGACCGCAGGAACCGCGGCCCCCACAGACGTCCGCACCGTCCGATCACAGTCCGACGACGAAGGGACCATCGTGAAGACCCAACGGAGGGCGAGCGCGGCCGTGGCCGCGCTGCTGCTCGGCGGCGCGGGGATCGCCGTGGCGGCTTCCCCCGCCCAGGCCGCCGAGGCCACGTTCAAGGTCAAGTGCGTACCGCCGGCCGGCGGCGGCGATCCGGTGGAGGGCGAGACCACCGCCAGGATCACCGCCCCGGCCACGGCCAAGGTCGGCGACGAGGTCGACGTGTCGTGGGAGACGGTGAAGCCCGCCTCGAACAACACCGACCTGATGGTGATCCCGAAGGACTCGGTGCAGCCCACCGGCTGGCTCACCGTCGGCGGCGGGGGAGGGGAGGTCAAGGTCGTCGGGGAGAAGAAGAACCCGGAGATCCCGAAGAAGGCCCCCATGGTGATGTCCACCATGAAGGGCAAGCTGAAGCTGACCAAGGCCGGGAAGATCACCGTCACCCCGGGCAAGTACGAGGTCGCGGTCACCTTCTCCTTCGGCACCTTCGTCACCAAGTGCTCCCCGGTGGGCGAGGTGAAGGGCGGGGCGACCATCGACGTGTCGGGCGGCGGCGGCAGCGGCGGCACGTCCAGCGGGGGCACGACGACGGGCGGCACGGCCAGCGGGGGCACGACGAGCGGCGGCACGGCCGGCGGGGGCGCCTCCGGCGGGTCCACCAGCTCCGGCGGGTCCACCACCACGGGCGGCTCGACCACCACCACGGGCGGCACCACCGGGGGTGGCGGCGGCCAGACCGACTTCCCCGGCAAGCCCGTCGAGGTGGCCTACGACTGCGGCGCGGTCGTCCCCGGCGGCATCAAGACCCCGGTCACCGTCAACGCCAGGAAGAACGCGGCCGGCGCCTACGACCTCACCGTCAAGACCGCCAAGGGAGCCATGGCCGCGCCCATGGCCCTGCCCGCCGGCGCCCTCAAGCCCTCGATGGACATCAAGCTGGGCGGCGCCGACAGCGGCACGGTCAAGGTCACCGGCCCGGCGAACGCCGAGCCGATCCCCGACAAGGCCCCGGTCAGCCTCAGCGACATGACCGGCACCTACAAGCCCGGCAAGACGGGCAAGGTGACGCTGAGCCCCGACCAGCTGACGATCGACGTCACGATGGCCCCGGGCTCGACCCCGATCAACGTGCCCTGCAAGGCGGCCAGCAGCGGGGTCTCCCTGGAGCTGGACACCACCGCCCAGCCGGGCGGCTCCGGCTCCACCACCGGCGGCTCCACCACCGGCGGCTCCACCACCGGCGGCTCCTCGGCCGCCGCCTCCGGCGGCCTCGCCGAGACCGGCGCCGACGACGAGGGGGGCGTCAAGGCGCTGGCCCTGGTCGCCGGCACCGTGATCCTCCTCGGCGGCGCGGTCTTCACCTTCACTCCCTGGCGCCGCCTGCGCGGCACCCGCTGACACGCGAACGGCCCGGCACACCTTCCGGTGTGCCGGGCCGTTCACCGCTCGCGCGGGGTGGGTCAGTTCATGTCGCCCATCAGCGCGTTGACCTTCTGGCGGTACATGTAGATCGCGACACCGGCGAGGACGGCGGCGGCCGCCTGGAAGAGGATGATCCCCACGCCGTTCAGCTGCACCTCGGCCAGACCGAGCAGACCGGTGATGCAGTCACCGGCGGTGACGGCCAGGAACCAGACGCCCATCATCTGGGAGCCGTACTTCTGCGGAGCCATCTTCGTGGTGACCGACAGGCCGACCGGGGACAGGCACAGCTCGGCGAGCGTGTGCATCAGGAAGATGAGCACCAGCCACCACATGGTGACCTTGGTGTCGTTGCCGGCGGTCTGGCTCAGCGGGATGGCGAAGACGAAGAACGAGGCGCCGACCATGACCAGGGCCGCCGAGAACTTCACGATCGTGCTGGGCTCGCGGTTGCGGCGGGCCAGGGCCACCCACGCGGCGGCGAAGACCGGGGCCAGGGCCACCACGAAGAGCGGGTTCAGCGACTGGAAGATGGTGGTCGGGACTTCCCAGCCGAGCAGGCTGCGCTCGGAGTTCTTGTCGCCGAAGAGCGAGAGGGTCGAACCGCCCTGGTCGTAGATCATCCAGAAGACGGCGGCGGCCACGAAGAACCAGATGTAGGCGCTCATCCGGGTCTGCTCGACGGCGGACAGGTCCTTGTCCCGCTTGATGCGGACGAGTACGGCGACCGGAATGATCAGACCGGCGATCGTGATCGGGTACAGCGCCCACTTGATGGTGAACATGTCCGCCGCGACCACGGCGCCGTAGAAGACGGCGACGACGGCCAGGGCGGCGAGGGCCTTGACGATCACGGCCTTGCGCTCGGCCGCGGACAGCGGGTTCGGGACCAGGCTGCTCTGCGGGCTCAGGGTGCGGCCGGCGAGCAGGTAGATCACGAGGCCGATGCCCATGCCGACGGCGGCGAGCGCGAAGCCCAGGTGCCAGTTCACGAGCTCGCCGACCATGCCGATGCCGACCGGGGCGAGGAGGGCACCGACGTTGATGCCGATGTAGAAGATCGTGAAGCCGCTGTCGCGGCGCGGGTCGTCCACGCTCTTGTAGAGGTGGCCCACCATCGTGGAGATGTTGGCCTTCAGCAGACCGGAGCCGACCGCGACCAGCAGCAGACCGACGAAGAACGCGATCTGACCGGGCAGCGCGAGCGACAGGTGGCCCGCCATGATCACGCCACCGGCGATGGCGACCGTCTTGCGGGCGCCCCAGACGCGGTCACCGAACCAGCCGCCGGGCATGGCCATGAGGTAGACCATCGCCACGTACACGGAGTAGATCGCCGTGGCCGTCGCCGCCGTGAAGCCGAGGCCACCGCCCTGGCTGTCGGTCGCGGCGTCGACACCGCCGGAGACCAAGTACAGGACGAGAAGCGCACGCATGCCGTAGTAGGAGAAGCGCTCCCACATCTCGGTCATGAACAGCGTGGCCAGGCCAACGGGGTGGCCGAGGACGGTTTTCTCGTGAGCTGCGCTCGGCGAGTCCTTCGTCAGGCTGGAAGCCATGGTCGATCCTTGCTTGCTCGGGACGCTCGGCTTCGTGAGCTGTTCAGCGCCCGGTGGGGGGCGGCCGGCACCGGCGGCGGCCGCCTACCCCACGCCCAGGGGTCTCGTCCCCCGTGGTGGCGGGGGCGAAGGAGCAGCCGTAACCGGGATCCACGCCCTGCGCGCCTCCTCGCGCGCCGGGCCCGGCCCATAGGTCATTCCCTGTCATCTGGGCCGGATCAACCGACCAGAGCAGAATTTGAGGTCTTCGGCGCGGATTTCGGCACAAAGATCCCCTGGGTAGTGCATCAGGCGTCTCGCCACCATACGACAGGACACCGCCGCATATGGAAGGACTTGAGAGATGGATCACAGGCTTTCAGGGAACCGATCCATCATGTTCGAAGGCAGATAGTAGTCAATAACCCCTGTTCGAGAGGGGTGTACAGGTAGGGGCCTGCTTCCAGCCGCCGCGGACTACCATCACCCACATGACGCGTGTACTGCTCGCCGAGGACGACGCATCCATCTCGGAACCCCTCGCCCGCGCCCTGCGCCGGGAGGGGTACGAGGTCGAGGTCCGGGAGGACGGCCCCACCGCCCTGGACGCCGGACTGCAGGGCGGCGTCGACCTCGTCGTCCTGGACCTGGGCCTGCCCGGCATGGACGGCCTGGAAGTGGCCCGGCGACTGCGCGCCGAAGGCCACGGCTTCCCGATCCTGGTGCTCACCGCCCGGGCCGACGAGGTCGACACGGTCGTCGGCCTCGACGCGGGCGCCGACGACTACGTCACCAAGCCCTTCCGCCTCGCCGAGCTGCTGGCCCGCGTCCGGGCCCTGCTGCGGCGCGGCGCCACCGAGGCCAGCCAGGCCCCCGCCACCCACGGCGTGCGCATCGACGTCGAATCGCACCGCGCGTGGATAGGGGAGGAGGAGCTCCAGCTCACCGCCAAGGAGTTCGACCTGCTGCGCGTCCTGGTCCGCGACGCCGGCCGCGTCGTCACCCGCGACCAGCTGATGCGCGAGGTCTGGGACACCACCTGGTGGTCCTCCACCAAGACCCTCGACATGCACATCTCCTGGCTCCGCAAGAAGCTGGGCGACGACGCCGCCAACCCCCGCTACATCGCCACCGTCCGGGGCGTCGGCTTCCGCTTCGAGAGGAGCTGACCCCCCGCCCCCGGGGCATCGGGCATGCTCTAGGGCATGCGCCGCCGCCTCATCAACTCCACGCTCGCCGTGGTGCTCGTCGTGATCGCCGTGTTCGGGGTCTCCCTCGTCATCGTGGAGACCCGGACCATCACCAGCAGCGCCCAGGACCGCATCGGCTCCGAAGCGCTGCGGCTGCTCGGCATCGTCGAGGCGGACGTCCTCGAGCACCAGCCGGTCGACGCCGGCGCGCTCGCCGAACAGCTCGATCTCGGCACGTACGCCCGCATCACCATCCCCGGCCGGCCCGCCATCGAGGTCGGCCAGCGGATCGACGACAGCGTCATCCGGGGCACCGCGCGCGGGGAACAGGGCGTGCTCGTGGTGGTCGAGGAGACCCGCGACACGGTCACCAGGGAGGTCGGGCGCACCCTGGCCGTGGTCGGCGCGGTGGCGCTGCTGGCGGTCGTGGCGGCCGTACTGCTCGCCGTACGCCAGGCCAACCGGCTGGCCTCCCCGCTCACCGACCTCGCCGAGACCGCCGAACGGCTGGGGTCCGGCGACCCGCGGCCCCGGCACAAGCGCTACGGGGTCCCCGAGCTGGACCGGGTCGCCGACGTACTGGACTCCAGCGCCGAGCGGATCGCCCGCATGCTGACCGCCGAGCGGCGCCTGGCCGCCGACGCCTCGCACCAGCTGCGCACCCCGCTGACCGCCCTGTCGATGCGGCTGGAGGAGATCACGGTCACCGACGACCTGGAGACCGTACGGGAGGAGGCGACCATCGCCCTCACCCAGGTGGAGCGGCTCACGGACGTGGTCCAGCGGCTCCTGACGAACTCCCGGGACCCGCGGACCGGCTCGGCCGTCCCCTTCGACCTGGACGAGGTCGTCAAGCAGCAGCTGGAGGAGTGGCGGCCGGCCTACCGCAGCGCCGGACGGGCCGTCGTCCGCTCCGGCAAGACCGGCATGCGGGCCGTCGGCACCCCCGGGGCGGTCTCCCAGGTGCTGGCGACCCTCGTGGAGAACGCGCTGATGCACGGCGGCGGCACGGTCGCCCTGCGCACCCGCGTGACCGGCAACCAGGCCGTCATCGAGGTCACGGACGAGGGGCCCGGAGTCCCGCCCGACCTCGGCAACCGGATCTTCGAGCGGGCCATCAGCGGCCGCAACTCCACCGGCATCGGCCTGGCCGTCGCCCGGGACCTCGCCGAAGCGGACGGCGGCCGCCTGGAGCTCCTCCAGGGCCGGCCGCCGGTGTTCGCGCTCTTCCTCAGCCGCACCGCCCCGGAACGCGCGGAGCCGGAGCGGACGGTCAGGTAACCGTCAGCCCTGGTTGCCCGCGGGCGCGGGGGTGCGGGGGGCGAGCGGCGCCTCGTGCCCGTCGCGCTGCTCGACGACCAGCGAGGGCGCGGCCGGCGTGGGCAGGGCCTTGAAGACCCAGGTCCGGTAGGACCAGAAGCGGAAGACGGTGGCCACACCCATGCCGAGGAACTTGAAGACGTTGTTCGCCAGCGAGCCGTCGAAACCGAAGCCGTACGTGGCCACGTAGAGCACACCGCTCTCGATGACCATGCCGATCAGGCTGAACAGGACGAAGAGGGTCATCTCGCGGCGCCGGCTGCCCAGGTCCCGGTCACGGTAGGTGAAGTAACGGAAGCCGATGTAGTTCGTGATGATGGCGACCACGATGGCTATGACGTTCGCGCGCACCGTCTGCAGGTCGGTCGTGCTCCGCAGCAGGTTGAAGACGCCGAAGTTGACCAGGACGCCCGCTCCGCCGACCGCTCCGAACTTGACGACCTCCCGGGCCAGACCGCGGAAGCGCTCGGACAGCGGTACGGCCTTCGGCGTGCTGCTCATGGATGGTCCAGTCCTGTCCGTCATCGCCGCCCGCGGCCGCGCGTCACCCGATCTCGTCAACCCCACCATGCTAAGTGTCCCCCGCGGCGGGAGTCCGCGCCCCGGCACCCCGTGCGACGCACGGCACACGGGGCTCGGCGGCCCGGTGGCGGGTCCGCGCCAGGGTCACGTCCGAATGGCGGAATACCGCCGGATACCCTGGAGGCGTGACGTTTCCGGTAGTCGGCATGGTCGGCGGCGGTCAGCTCGCCCGCATGACCCACGAGGCGGGCATCCCCCTCGGCATCAAGTTCAAGATCCTCAGTGACACCCCACAGGACTCGGCGGCCCAGGTCGTGAGCGATGTCGTCATCGGCGACTATCGCGATCTGGAGACGCTGCGCGCCTTCGCGCGCGGCTGCGACGTGGTCACCTTCGATCACGAGCACGTACCCACCGAGCACCTCCGGGCCCTGGAGTCGGACGGCATCCCCGTCCGGCCGGGGCCCGACGCGTTGGTCCACGCCCAGGACAAGGGGGTGATGCGCGCCAAGCTCGACGAGATCGGCGCCCCCAGCCCCCGCCACCGGATCGTGAGCGATCCGGCGGACGCGGCGGCCTTCGCGGAGGAGGTCGGCGGGTTCCCCGTCATCCTCAAGACGGTGCGCGGCGGGTACGACGGCAAGGGAGTGTGGTTCGTCCGCACCCCGGAGGACGCGGAGGCCCCCTTCAAGGCGGGCGTCCCGGTCCTCGCCGAGGAGAAGGTGGACTACGTCCGCGAGCTCGCGGCCAACATCGTCCGCTCCCCGCACGGCCAGGCGGTGGCCTACCCGGTCGTCGAGTCCATCCAGGTGGACGGCGTCTGCGACACGGTGATCGCCCCCGCCCCGGGCCTCTCGGAAACCCTCGCCGGCGAGGCCCAGGCCCTGGCCCTGCGCATCGCGCGGGAACTCGACGTGACCGGCCACCTGGCCGTGGAGCTGTTCGAGACCACCGACGGCCGCATCCTCGTCAACGAACTGGCCATGCGCCCGCACAACAGCGGCCACTGGACCCAGGACGGCGCGGTCACCTCGCAGTTCGCCAACCACGTCCGCGCGGTCCTGGACCTCCCCCTGGGCGACCCGCGCCCCCGCGCCCGCTGGACGGTCATGGCGAACGTGCTCGGCGGTGACTACCCCGACATGTACGCGGCCTACCTGCACTGCATGGCCCACGACCCGCAGGTGAAGATCCACATGTACGGCAAGGACGTGAAACACGGCCGCAAGGTCGGCCACGTCAACACCTACGGCGACGACCTGGACGATGTGCTGGAGCGCGCACGTCACGCAGCCGGCTACCTCAGAGGAACGATCACCGAATGAGCACCTCCCCCGTCGTAGGCATCGTCATGGGCTCGGACTCCGACTGGCCGGTCATGGAGGCCGCAGCCCAGGCGCTGGCCGAGTTCGAGATCCCCTACGAGGTCGACGTCGTCTCCGCCCACCGCATGCCGCGCGAGATGGTCGCGTACGGCGAGCAGGCCGCCGACCGCGGCCTGAAGGCGATCATCGCGGGCGCCGGCGGAGCCGCGCACCTGCCCGGGATGCTCGCCTCCGTCACCCCGCTGCCCGTCATCGGCGTGCCGGTCCCGCTGAAGTACCTCGACGGCATGGACTCCCTCCTGTCGATCGTCCAGATGCCCGCCGGGGTTCCCGTCGCCACCGTCTCCGTCGCCGGCGCGCGCAACGCGGGCCTGCTGGCCGTACGGATGCTGGCCGCGCACGACCCGGAGCTGCTGGGCCGGATGCGGGACTTCCAGCAGGAGCTGAACGACCAGGCCACCGAGAAGGGCAAGCGGCTGCGCACCAAGGTCGCGGGCGCGGACTCCTTCGGGTTCGGCAAGTGAGCGCGGCGGACCTGCTCGCGCGGGCCCGGGAGCTGCTCGCCGAGTACCCGGTCGTCGACGGGCACAACGACCTGCCCTGGGCGCTGCGCCAGCAGGTCCGCTACGACCTCGACCAGCGGGACATCGCCGGCGACCAGTCCGGCCACCTGCACACCGACCTCCCCCGGCTGCGCGCCGGCGGGGTCGGCGCGCAGTTCTGGTC
Organism: Streptomyces sp. NPDC029122; assembly: GCF_055569445.1. Taxonomy (NCBI): domain Bacteria; kingdom Bacillati; phylum Actinomycetota; class Actinomycetes; order Kitasatosporales; family Streptomycetaceae; genus Streptomyces; species Streptomyces sp. NPDC029122. Next base: position 191,634 of record NZ_JBVHWK010000008.1, read on the forward strand.
CGTCTACGTCCGCTCCGACTACAGCGGCGACGAGGCGGTCAGCGCCACCCTGGAGCAGATCGACGCCGTCGACCAGCTGATCGCCCGTTACCCCGGCTCACTGGTGCGCGCGCTGACGGCCGACGACATGGAGGCGGCCCGCGCCGACGGCCGGATCGCCTCGCTGATGGGCGCCGAGGGCGGCCACTCCATCAACAACTCGCTCGCCACCCTGCGCGCCCTGCACCGGCTGGGCGTGCGGTACATGACGCTCACCCACAACGACACCATCGACTGGGCGGACTCGGCGACCGACGAACCCCGCCACGGCGGCCTCACCGACTTCGGCCGCGAGGTCGTGCGCGAGATGAACCGCATCGGCATGCTCGTGGACCTCTCGCACGTCGCCCCCACGACGATGCGCGACGCCCTCGACACCTCCCGGGCGCCGGTGATCTTCTCGCACTCCTCGGCGCGCGCGGTCTGCGACCACCCGCGCAACGTCCCCGACGACGTGCTGGAGCGGCTGCCCGCCAACGGAGGGGTGGCGATGGCCACCTTCGTGCCGAAGTTCATCCTCCCCGAGGCCGTCGAGTGGACGCGTGCCGCGGACGAGAACCTGCGCGCGCACGGCTTCCACCACCTCGACACCACGCCCGAGGCGATGGCCCTGCACCGCGCGTTCGAAGCGGGCCGCCCGCGCCCGGTGGCCACCGCCGCCACCGTCGCCGACCACCTGGACCACATGCGCGAGGTGGCGGGGGTCGACCACATCGGCATCGGCGGGGACTACGACGGCACCGCCTTCACCCCGGCCGGGCTGGACGACGTGTCGGGCTACCCGAACCTGATCGCCGAACTGCTCGGACGCGGCTGGTCCCGGACCGACCTGGCGAAGCTGACCTGGTCCAACGCGGTACGGGTACTGCGCGACGCGGAATCGGCCGCCCGGGAGCTCTCGGCGACCCGGGGACCGTCCAACGCCTGCCTCTGACGCCCCGGCGGCCGGGGCCGGGGGCCGGACCGGGACCCCTGACCCCGGCCCCCGGCCGGGACCCCCCTGACCCCCGGCCCCCGGCCGGGACCCCTGACCCCGGCCCCCGGCCGGGACCCCTGACCCCGGCCCCCCGGCCGGGACCCCCCTGACCCCCGGCCGCCGGCCCGGGACCCCGTCGGAGCCCCGGGCCGGGTCACCACCCGAACGCCACACCCGCCGGGCGGCCCCGGCGCCCCACGTGTCACGGTGGCACCATCTTCTCTCCCTGCTGCCGCCGAGACCGGAGCCAACGCCATGGCCGACCTGCAGGATGAACCCCACTCCGTGGGCGTCGGAGCCGAAGACGTCCCCGCCCCCGCCGGCGCCGCCCTGGACCGGGCGGCCGCCCTGCTCGCCGACCACCCCGTCGCCGACGGGTGCAACACCCTCGTCTGGACCCTGCGCCAGAGCCCGTACCACGACATCGACACCCCCGACACCGGAGTCGACACCGACATCCCCCGGCTGCGCGCCGGAGGGGTCGGCGCCCAGTTCTGGACGCTGCTCGTGCCCCCGGGGCCGCCGCGCGCCGAGGACGCCGCCGCAGACCAGGTCGTCTCCGACACCCTCGAACAGATCGACGTGGCACGGTCCGTGATGCGCCGCTATGCCGACAGCCTGTGCCTCGCGCTCAGCGCCGACGACATGGCCGACGCCCGCAACCGGGGCCTGATCGCCTCGTTCCTGGGCCCCGTCCCCGGCAGCACCCTCACCGATTCCCTCGGTGCGCTGCGGGCCTTCCACGCACTGGGCGTCCGCATCCTCGCGCCCGCGGGCGCCCCCTGGGCCGAGGAGGGCCTGACGGCCTTCGGCCACGAGGTGGTCAAGGAGGTGAACCGGCTGGCGATGCTGCTCGACCTGACGGGCTGCCCGCCGGCCGCCGCCTGCCAGCTCGCCGCGGCCTCCAAGGCGCCGGTCATCGTCTCGAACACGGGGGCGGCCGCCCTCAACCCGCATCCGGGGAACGTCACCGACGAGGTACTGCTCGCCCTGCGGGCGGCGAACGGCCTGGCGATGGTCACCTTCGACACCGCCCGGACCGGGGACTCCCTGCACGCCGTCGCCGACCACCTGGAGCACGTACGGGCGATCGCGGGCCCCGAGGGCGTCGGACTCGGCGCGGCCTTCGGCGCCGAGCGGGGCGGCCCCCGCCCCGCGGGCCTCACCGACCCCTCGGGCTACCCGCACCTGATCGCGGAACTGCTGGAACGGGGCTGGCCGGAAGCCGACATCGCCCTGCTCACCTGGGGCAACGCCCAGCGCGTCCTGCGCGACGCGGAGTTCACGGCCCGCGCCGCACAGCGCCGCAGGACTCCCTAGGCGGAGCGGGCGGCCAGGGCCTGTTCCGGCAGGACGGTCGCCTTCCACAGCCGGACGCCGGACCACACCGTGGCGTAGAGCAGCAGGCCGTTGCGCGTGCACAGCAGGACCGTGCCGAGCGTGGTGCCGGCGAGGATGTCCGTGCCGTACAGGACGGGGAAGATCAGCGTGGTCAGCGGGTTGGCGGCGACGAGCAGCCAGGCGACCGGACGCTGGGTGGTGTGCCTGGAGGTCAGGCAGACGGCGGCCAGACCGAGCAGCCAGATCATGTACTGCGGGCTGATGACACGGCTGGTGACGGTGAAGACCATGATCGCGAAGAGCGCGGCGTCGAAGGGCGTCGCGCTCGACCAGTGGTTGGCCCTGACCCGCCACAGCAGGAGCAGCAGGAACCCGGCCACCGTCAGGGCGAGCGAGGCCCGCGCGATGCCCGGCACGTACGGGCCGACGTACTCGAAGGCGCCGTACTGGTAGTCGATCTCCCCGGGCCACAGGTCCAGCAGGCGGGCCGCCATCAGCACCGATCCGCCGAGGGACTCGATCTGCACCCCGCGGTCGCCCTGGTTGCCGAGGAAGCCGAGCGTGTCGCGGAACAGTGCCGCGAAGACGGCGAGCAGCGCCGCGCAGGACAGCGCCGCCGCGACGAGCGCCTCCCGCGTCGACCTGCCGCGGGGGGTGCCGAGCAGGGTCAGCAGCGGCCACACCTTGACCATCGCGCCGATGCCGGCGATGACCCCGCCGAGCACGGGGCGGCGGCCCAGGGCGAGCAGCGCGAAGACCGCGAGCAGGGTGACCTGGATGTCGTAGCGGGCGAACGGGGTCGCCATCATCATCGGCAGGGTCACCAGCCACACCAGGGCCCCGGCCATGCTGCCGTCGCTCCTGCGCGCCGCCCGGACGAGGCCCAGCAGGACCACGCCGTCGCACAGCGCCGTCAGGGCGACGAAGGCCTGGAAGTAGGTGAGGAACGGCAGCAGGTCGGGGGAGAGGAAGATCGCCGCGGCCGCCGGCGGGTACTGCCACATGATGTCGTTCTGCGGCAGCGTCCACGTGACGAGGACGTCGTACCAGTTGTGGTAGGTCGCGGTGACCTCCACCCGTACGACGTTCGAGCTGAAGAAGTCGTTGACGAGCATCCAGAGCATCGCCGCCCGGCTGGCCAGCCAGAAACCGGCGATGCCGAGCAGGGCGCCGCGTCCGCGCAGGGCCGCTTCGAAGGACCCCCGCCGGTGGTGCGCGGCGGGCGTCGCCGTCGCGGGTGCGGCGAGGCCGGCCGGGGGGCTGCTGGTCGTGGACATCGGGCCGCAGTCTACCCAGGCGCCCGTACGGCCTCCTTGACCGAGATCCGCACGACCGGGCGTCCCCGCACGGCCCCCCGCCGCCCGGAATCCCTCAGGCGTGCGGGCGCCCCATCGCCCGGTACGTCCAGCCGGCCGCGCGCCAGCGCACGGGGTCGAGCGCGTTGCGCCCGTCGAGGACGAGGCGGTCGGTGACCACCGAGCCGAGCGCGGCGGGGTCCAGCTCGCGGAACTCCCGCCACTCGGTGAGGTGCAGGACGACCTCGGCGCCGCGGGCCGCCTCGAGCGCGGAGTCCGCGTAGCCGAGGGTGGGGAAGACGCGGCGGGCGTTGCCCATGCCCTTGGGGTCGTAGACGGTGACCTGGCCGCCCTGGAGGTGGATCTGCCCGGCGACGTTGAGCGCGGGGGAGTCGCGGACGTCGTCGGAGTCGGGCTTGAAGGTGGCGCCGAGGACGGCGACCCGCTTGCCGAGGAAGGAGCCGCCGACGGCCTCCCGCGCCAGCTCGACCATGTGACCGCGGCGGCGCATGTTGATGGAGTCGACCTCCCGGAGGAAGGTCAGTGCCTGATCGGCGCCGAGCTCGCCGGCGCGGGCCATGAAGGCGCGGATGTCCTTGGGCAGGCAGCCGCCGCCGAAGCCGATCCCGGCGCGCAGGAACTTCGAGCCGATCCGCTCGTCGTAGCCGATGGCCTCCGCCAGCTTCACCACGTCACCGCCGGCGGCCTCGCAGACCTCCGCCATGGCGTTGATAAAGGAGATCTTGGTCGCCAGGAACGAGTTGGCGGCGGTCTTCACCAGCTCGGCGGTCGGGAAGTCGGTGACCACCAGCGGGGTGCCCTCGGACATCGGGGTCTCGTACACCTCGCGCAGCAGCTTCTCGCCGCGCTCGCCCCGGACGCCGATGACGATCCGGTCCGGGTGCAGGGTGTCCTGCACGGCGAAGCCCTCGCGCAGGAACTCCGGGTTCCACGCCAGCTCCACGTCCGCACCCGCCGGGGCCAGCGCCAACAGCTTCGCGGCGAGCCGGTCCGCCGAGCCCACGGGCACCGTCGACTTGCCGACCACCAGCGCGGAGCGGGTCAGGTGCGGAGCCAGCGACTCCAGCGCCGAGTCCACGTACGACATGTCACAGGCGTACTCGCCGTGCTTCTGCGGGGTGTTCACGCAGACGAAGTGGACGTCGCCGAACTCCCCGACCTCCTCCCACGACTGCGTGAAACGCAGCCGCCCGCTGGACCCCGGCAGGCCCGCCACGTGCCGCGCGAGCAGCTCTTCCAGCCCCGGCTCGTACATGGGGACGCGGCCGGCGGCCAGCATCTCGATCTTCTCCGGGACCACGTCCAGTCCCAGCACCTCGAAGCCGAGCTCCGCCATGGCCGCGGCGTGGGTGGCGCCGAGGTAGCCGGTGCCGATCACGGTGATCTTGAGGGGGGCCATGGATGCTCCAGAGGTGCGGGGCCGTTTGCGGCCCCGAGCATAGTCGGGCCGGTCCGGGGGGACGTTCCCCCGAGGACCCGGCTGTCACGCAGCTCACGTACGTGCCGCATATCGCTGCGTGGGCGCCGGGAACTAGAATTTGGGTTACTTAACGGTAGTTAGCATCCCGCGCCAAGGGCACGACAGCGACACACCGCTGTCTGCGTTCCACGGCGCGTCACCCTGGGGAGTGAGAGATCTTGGCGGGTTCTGCCGACTTCGACCTGTACCGCCCGGCCGAGGAGCACGACATGCTCCGCGAGTCGGTCCGCGCGCTCTGCGAGGCGAAGATCCTCCCGTTCGCGGCCGCGGTCGACGAGGAGGCCCGATTCCCGCAGGAGGCCCTCGACGCCCTGGTCGCCAACGACCTGCACGCCGTCCACGTGCCCGAGACCTACGGCGGCGCCGGCGCCGACGCCCTGGCCACCGTCATCGTGATCGAGGAAGTGGCCCGCGTCTGCGCCTCCTCCTCCCTCATCCCGGCCGTGAACAAGCTCGGCTCGCTCCCGGTGATCCTCTCCGGTTCCGAGGAGCTCAAGGCCAAGTACCTCGGCCCGCTCGCCAAGGGCGACGCCATGTTCTCGTACTGCCTCTCCGAGCCCGACGCGGGCTCCGACGCGGCCGGCATGAAGACCCGCGCGGTGCGCGACGGCGACTTCTGGGTCCTCAACGGGGTCAAGCGCTGGATCACCAACGCCGGTGTCTCCGACTACTACACGGTCATGGCCGTCACCGACCCGGAGAAGCGCTCCAAGGGCATCTCGGCCTTCGTGGTCGAGAAGTCCGACGAGGGCGTCTCCTTCGGCGCCCCGGAGAAGAAGCTCGGCATCAAGGGCTCCCCGACGCGCGAGGTCTACCTCGACAACGTCCGCATCCCGGCCGACCGCATGATCGGCGCCGAGGGCACCGGCTTCGCCACCGCGATGAAGACCCTCGACCACACCCGCATCACCATCGCCGCCCAGGCCCTCGGCATCGCCCAGGGCGCCCTGGACTACGCCAAGGGCTACGTCCAGGAGCGCAAGCAGTTCGGCAAGCCGATCGGCGACTTCCAGGGCGTCCAGTTCATGCTCGCGGACATGGCCATGAAGATCGAGGCCGCCCGCCAGCTGACCTACGCGGCCGCCGCCAAGTCGGAGCGCGTCGACGGCGACCTGACCTTCTTCGGCGCCGCGGCCAAGTGCTTCGCCTCCGACGTCGCGATGGAGGTCACCACGGACGCCGTCCAGCTCCTCGGCGGCTACGGCTACACCCGTGACTACCCGGTCGAGCGCATGATGCGCGACGCCAAGATCACGCAGATCTACGAAGGCACGAACCAGGTCCAGCGCATCGTCATGGCCAGGAACCTGCCGTAACGGCGCCCGGCCCGCAGCCATGTGAAAGGCCCCCGCGTCCGCCGGGGGCCTTTCCGCATGTCCCCTCCTTTGTAACGATTCCGATCCATCGGGCAGCGGATCTGCCGCGCCCGGCTCCGGACGCCGCTCATGAAGAGGGGACGGCGGGACACCGCGCATGCGCAGAGTGAGGAACCCGCCGTAACCGGAACGTTGCCGGAGGCGGCCCGCACGGCCCGCCTCCGGGCTTCGCACCGCCCGGGATGGGCTAACTTTGAAGCTTCGTACGCCCGAACCGGTTGGGGAGAGAACAAAATGACGGAAGCGATCCTGCTGGTCGGCGGGCAGGGGACGCGACTGCGCCCCGTGACGGTGAACACCCCCAAGCCGATGGTTCCGGCAGCGGGCGTCCCGTTCCTCGCCCACCAGATAGCCAGGGCCGCAGCCGCCGGTGTCACGCACATCGTGATGGCCACCTGCTACCTCGCCGAGGTCTTCGAGCCGTACTTCGGCGACGGTTCCGACTTCGGCATCACCCTCGAGTACGTCGTCGAGGACGAGCCGCTGGGTACGGGCGGCGCCATCCGCAACGCCGCCGAGCGTCTGACGGGCGGTCCGGACTCCCCGGTCCTCGTGTTCAACGGCGACATCCTCACCGGTCTCGACATCGCCGGCCTGGTCGAGTCCCACCGGGCGGCCGACGCCGACGTCTCCCTGCACCTCGTACGCGTCGAGGACCCGCGCGCCTTCGGCCTGGTCCCCACCGACGCCGACGGGCGGGTGCTGGCCTTCACCGAGAAGCCGGAGACTCCCGAGGAGATCATCACCGACCAGATCAACGCCGGCTGCTACGTCTTCCGCCGCAGCGTGATCGACTCCATCCCGGCCGGCCGATCGGTATCCGTCGAGCGCGAGACCTTCCCCGGTCTGCTCGCCTCCGGTGCCAAGCTCCACGGCGTCACCGAGGACACCTACTGGCTGGACCTCGGCAAGCCCGAGTCCTTCGTCCAGGCCTCCGCCGACCTCGTGCGCGGAGTCGTGGCCTCCCCGGCCGTCCCCGGACCGCGCGGCGAGGCCCTCGTGCTCCCCGGTGCCGAGGTGGCGGAAGACGCCAAGCTCTCGGGCGGTACCGTTGTGGGTGCCGGCGCCCGGATCGAATCGGGTGCTGTCGTCCAGGGCTCCATCGTGCTGGACGGCGCGATCCTCGGCGCGGACACGGTGGTGAGCGCCAGCCTCATCGGCGCGGGCGCTTCGGTGGGTACGCGCACGGTCGTGACGGGCGCGGTCATCGGCGACGGTGCCGTCGTGGGGGCTGACAACGAACTTCGCGCAGGGGTGCGGGTGTGGTGCGAGGCTGAACTGCCCGACGCCGCCGTCCGCTTCTCCTCCGACCGGTGACCAACTTCAGTGAGGCACAACCTGTGATAGGCGAGCAGCAGACTCCCCGCGCGACGGACGTCGCAACCACGAAGCTCCCCGACGCCTGGGCGGACACGCCGCTCACCGTGGTCATGCCCACCTACAACGAGGCGGGCAACCTGCCGGGCATGGTGGAGCTGCTCATGGGTCTCGAGCAGCCGGGCCTGCGGCTGCTGGTCGTCGACGACTCCTCGCCCGACGGCACCGGCAAGATCGCCGACGAGCTCGCCGAGGGCTTCGTCACCGAGGACGGCAAGCCCCGCATGTCGGTCCTGCACCGCACCGCCAAGGACGGCCTCGGCCGTGCCTACGCGGCCGGCATGGCCAAGGCCGTCGAGGACGGCGCCGAGTACGTGCTCCAGATGGACGCGGACGGCTCCCACCCGGCCGGCAAGATCGCCGAGATGCTGGGCGTCGCCCGCTCCACCGGCGCCGGTCTCGTCGTCGGCTCCCGCTACGTGCCGGGCGGCACCCTCTCCGACGCCTGGGGCGCGCACCGCAAGCTGCTCTCCCGCTGGGCCAACGCGTACGCGAGCACCATCCTCGGCACCCGGGTCCGCGACATCACCGGCGGCTTCAACCTGTGGAGCGCCCCCGCGCTGAAGGCGATCGACCTGGCGTCGATCGGCAGTGCCGGCTACAGCTTCCAGGTGGAGATGAAGTACAAGGCCCTGCGCCGCGGCTTCCGGGTGATGGAGGTCCCGATCCACTTCGAGGACCGCACCGTCGGCGAGTCCAAGATGAACCTGGCCGTCCAGCTGGAGTCCATCGCCATGCCGTGGAAGCTCCGCGCCCGCGCCGGCAAGTAGCAGCACGCGAGGAGGAGGGGCGCCCCGACGGGGGCGCCCCTCCTCCTTCTTCGTCCACAGGGCCCTCAGCGGCCGGATCCCACGGCCGGGTCACTGGCCCCTGACGGTCACCTTCTGGTCGTTCTGGATCTCCTTGACCAGCTGCTGCACCTTCGCCTTGTCCCAGACGAGGTTGCCGCCCCGCTGGCCGGAGATCGGCATGTTCATCGACACGCCGTCACCGCCGCTGATGCCCTTCATCGCGAAGAACATCTGCCCCATGTCCCACAGCCCCATCTCCTTGTCCACGATCAGCGTGTCCAGGCCGGCGCCCAGGACGGGGTAGAGGGAGAAGGGGTTGAGGACCGTGCCCGGGGTGGCGGCCTGGCTCGCGAGCGCGGAGAGGAACTTCTGCTGGTTCTTCGTCCGCTGGAGGTCCGACTCGGCGAAGGCGTACCGGGTGCGTACGAAGGCCAGGGACTGCTCGCCGTTCAGGGTCTGGCGGCCCGCCTTGAAGTCGGCTCCCGACTTGTCGTCCTTGAAGGCCTGTTCGATGTCCAGCTCGACCCCGCCGAGCGCGTCCACGATGTTCGCGAAACCGGCGAAGCCGATCTCGGCGTAGTGGTCGATGCGCAGGCCGGTGTTGAATTCCACCGTCCGCACCAGCAGCTCGGGCCCGTCCTCCGCGTACGCGGCGTTCAGCTTGACCCGGCGCCCCTGCGAGGGGAACTTCTTGCCCGACTGGGAGCCGACGAAGGAGGGGATCTCCACGTCCGAGTCACGGGGCAGGGAGATCATCGTGTTCCCGCTGGAGCACTTCGCCAGGATCATCATCGAGTCGGTCCGCTTGCCGTCGGCCGAGCCCGTGTGGAGCTTCTTCTTCTCCTCGTCGGACATCCCCTCGCGGCTGTCGGAGCCCACGATCAGGTACGTGGTGCAGTCGCCCTCCTTCGGGCGCTCGATGACCTTCGACAGGTCGACCTCGCGGCGGACCTGGGAGTCCGCCCAGAAGTAGGTGCCGATCCCGGTCACGAGCAGGACGGAGACCACCCCGATCGAGCCGATCTTGATCCGCTTGCGCCAGTCCGGGGCGGGCCCCTGCGGACGGCCGGGACCGCCCGGCGGACGCTGTCCCGGACCGCCGGGGCCGGCGGGGCGGCCGTAGACCTGCCCGGTGTTGTACCCGCTGTCGTACGCGGCGTCGGGGCCCTGCGCCTGCTGCGGCGGCACCCCGCGCCCCGGACGGGCGCCCGGCGGCGGGGCCTGCGGCGGGACCGGCGGCCGCGCCGGGCGCTGCGGCTGCCGCTGCTGGGGCTGCCGCTGGACGTGGCGCATCCGCTGCGCCCCCTCCGGCTGCGGCTGCCCGCTGCCGCGCCCGTACCCGTCATCGCGGCGGCCTCGCGCGTCGCGCTCGCCGTTCCACCCGTCCCAGTCACTCATGCGGACAAGGATGCCTGGCCGGGAGCGCCGCACGACACCCCGGCCCGGTCTTCGTACCGGGGCTGTTGCACACCTGATGCCTCCGGGACGCACTTTAAGGTGGCTGTATGACACAGATACCGGAGGCACCCGAGGGCAAGCCGATCTCGGCGTCCCGGACCACCCTCAGCCACATCATGACCGCCAACGACACCAACCTCCTGGGCACCGTGCACGGCGGCGTGATCATGAAGCTGGTGGACGACGCGGCGGGCGCCGTGGCCGGACGCCACTCCGGCGGGCCCGCCGTCACCGCGTCCATGGACGAGATGGCCTTCCTGGCCCCCGTCCGCGTCGGCGACCTGGTGCACGTCCGGGCGCAGGTCAACTGGACGGGCCGCTCCTCGATGGAGATCGGCGTACGGGTCCTCGCGGAGCGGTGGAACGAGTCCACCCCCGCCACCCAGGTCGGCAGCGCCTACCTCGTCTTCACGGCGGTGGACTCCGACGGCAAGCCCCGCCCGGTCCCGCCCGTGATCCCGGAGACCGAGCAGGACGAACGCCGCTACCAGGAGGCCCAGATCCGCCGCACCCACCGGCTCGCCCGCCGCCAGGCGATCACCGAGCTGCGCGAACGCCGGGCGGCCGAGGGGCTCGACGACTGACGCCCGTGCGGGGCGGCGGGCACTGAACGGCCATCAGGGCGGCGTCCGCGCCCGAACACCCCCTAGAGTGTCGGGCGACGACCGGGGGGCGTCGGATTCCCAGCCGGACACTTCGTGGAGCTGTTCCCCTCATGACGACGTCTGCCGCACAAGTCCCCGTACTGCTCGACGCCATACCGCAGCAGAAGGAACAGGGGGGCGAGAGCCGTGCGCGCCGCCCCCGCCTGTACGTCCTTGACGCGCTGCGCCTCATGGCCGCGCTGGCCGTGGTGGCCTTCCACTGGACCGGCGTCAACCTCCACCCGGAGGTGTGGGGACAGAAGCCCGAGGCGCTGATGCCGACCGTCAACGGCATCACCGCGTACGGCTGGATGGGAGTCCAGCTCTTCTTCCTGATCAGCGGTTTCGTCATCTGCATGTCGTGCTGGGGCCGTTCCCCGCGCGAGTACTTCATCTCCCGTGTCGTGCGGCTCTACCCCGGCTACTGGTTCGCCGTCATCGCCACCGCCCTCGTGGTGAACTTCGCCGCCACGGTGCGGGCCGCCCGCAAGCCCCTGAGCTTCAGCGAACTGCTGGCCAACCTCACGATGCTGCAGAAGCCCCTGTGGGTGCCCGACGCGGACGGCGTCTACTGGACCCTGTGGGTCGAGCTCCGCTTCTACCTGCTCTTCGCCGTCCTCGCCGTCATGGGCCTCACCTACCGCCGGGTCCTGGCGTTCTGCGGGATCTGGACGATCCTGGCCGTGATCGCCCCGTACACGCAGCTCGGCCTGATGGACCTGCTGTTCCTGCCGAACGACGCCCCGTACTTCATCGCGGGCGTGGCCATGTACCTGATCTACCGGTTCGGTGCGAACCCGCTGCTGATCGCGGTCGTCGCCTTCTCCTGGCTGATCGCGCAGAACCGGCTGCACGTCACCGTGGGGGCCTACCGGCACGAGGTGGGTCACGCCCTGTCGTGGCCGGTCGCCGCCACCGTCACGGCCGTGTTCTTCCTGGTGATGCTGGCCGCCGCGACGGGCGCCTTCAACAGGATCCAGTGGAAGTGGCTCACGGTCGCCGGCGCCCTCACCTACCCCCTGTACCTGCTCCACCAGGAAATCGGCTGGGCGCTGATCCGGTGGGGCCGCGACCACGGGCTCGCGCCGTTCCCCCTGCTCGCGATGTGCCTGGCGGCGATCCTGCTGCTCTCCTGGCTGGTCCACCGTTTCGTCGAGCGCCCCGGGTCGGCATGGCTCAAGCGGATGCTGGAGAGCGGGAAGTTCTCGCTGCCGAGGACGGACCCGGCGGTCCGGTCCCGCTGACGGCGCCCGCCGGGGCCGACGGGATTGGGTGGGGCCCCGGGCCGCCACGTACCCTGTGACGTCGAGCGAGGCCCGGAAAGCCCCTTCGCCGAAGCCACCCCCTCAGCCGATCCGACGGATCCGGAAGGTACGAGCATGACCAGCAGCAGTACGGCGACCGAGGCCGCGGCAGGCTCCGGCCGTCCCGTGCCGGGCGGGGGCACGAGCGGCCGGGAGGTCACGCGCGCCGCCCGTCCGGCCCGCTACGACTGGCTGTGGGCCGCCCTGCTGACCCTTGCCGTCGGTGCCTTCGGGAGCGGGCGGGCGCAGCCCTGGCGGGACGAGCTGGCCAGCTGGAACGCCGCCACGCGCGGCACCGGCGACCTGGTCGACATGCTGGGCCACGTGGACGCCGTCTCGGGCCTCTACTACCTGCTGCTGCACGGCTGGATATCCGTCTTCGGGGATTCGGTCGAGATGCTCAGGCTTCCGTCGGCGCTGGCCATGGCCGGGGCCGCCGCCTTCGCCGTACTGACGGCCCGTAAGCTCTTCGACCGCCGGACGGCCGTGTTCGCCGGTCTGCTCTTCGCGTTCGTGCCGGCCGTCGCCCGGTACGGCCAGGAGGCGCGGTCGTACGCCTTCGTCGTGCTGGCGGTCAGCGCCGCGACCTGGCTGCTGCTGCGGGCGCTGGAGCGGCCGGTCCCGCGGCGCTGGGCGCCGTACGCCGTCGCGGTGTCGGCGGCCGGGCTGTTCCACGTGGTGTCGCTGCTCTTCCTGCTGCCGCACGCCCTGATCGTGCTGCTGCGCTGGTGGCAGGAGCGGCGGGGGCGCACCGTCGTCGCGTTCGCGGTGACCGCGGCGCTCGCCCTGGTCCCGGTGGTCCCGCTGGTGCTGCTGGGGCAGCGCCAGGTGGGCCGCCAGATCAGCTGGATCAAGACCCCGCACCTGCGGAGCGTCGCCGACCTCTGGAACAACCTCTTCGGTTCCCCGACGATCGGCCTCGCCATCGCCGCGGTGGCGCTGCTCCCGCTCGCCTGGAGCCGGGGCCGGCGGCCCGCGGCGGAACTCCTCCTGACCGGGGCGGCCCCGATCGGGGCGGCCTGGGTGGTCTCGCAGGGCAGCACCTCGTACTTCATGGACCGCTACCTGCTCTTCACCCTGCCCGCCTGGGTGGTGCTGGCGGCCGCCGGGCTGGCCGCGCTGCGGCCGGCGCGGGCCGGGTCGCTCGCCCTGGCCGCGCTGATCCTGCTCGGCCTTCCCGACCAGCGCCAGATGCGGACCGAGTGGGCCAGGGTCGGCCTGGACGGCGAGGCGGCGGCGCGGGTCATCGCCCAGGGCTACCGGCCGGGGGACGGGTTCGTGCCGGTGCGCGGCGCGGACCGCGTGTTCATGATCGACTTCCAGGTGGAGTACTTCCTGCCGCAGAGCGTCCAGCTGAGGGACGTCTTCGCGGAGCGCTCGGCGCTGGCCAGCGACGACCTGTTCCCGCAGGAGTGCGCCCAGCCCGTGCGGTGCCTCGGCTCCACCCAGCGGGTGTGGGTGGTGACCTGGAGCGGCACGAAGGACCCGTACCACAAGCTCCCCGAGGAGCAGGCCGAGGCGCTGGAGCGCCACTACCGGGTGGCCGAGAGCAAGACGGTGCGCGGCCTGAGCGTCTCCCTGCTGGAGCGGGTCCGCTAGGGAAGGTGTCCGGGTGTCCGGCGGGCCTCAGGGGCCGCACACCACCTGGTCGCCGGTGACCGCCTGCGCCTCCCCGCCCTGGTAGGGGTCCTCGCCGCGCACCGGCACCACCTTGCGGTACTCCGAGCCGGCCGTCACCAGCACCGTGCGGCCCTGCCCGGCGACGGCGCGCAGCTCGCTGCCCGGCAGTGCCGCCGCCACGGTGCGGGCGGAGCGGTCCCAGCGCGGGTCGTACGCGATCACCGTGCGCCGGACGTCGCGGCTGGCGGCGTTGCCGGGGGCGCGGGTGGTGTCGAAGCCGGTGGCGCGCAGGGCTTCGTCCACCCGGCCGCCGAGCCCGTCGATCCGGGTCCCGTTCTCCACCTGGACCCTGATCTGCTGCGGGGGCACGTCCACCGGCACGGCGGCGGGCCGCTGCTGTCCGCCGCCGGGACCGGGCCGGGCCGGGGCGAGCGGCCGGTCCTGGCGCAGCGACTCGAAGAGCCGGGCGGCCTTCGGCCCGTCCCACTTGACCGTCGAGCCGATGCCCTTGACCCGGTACGAGGGGTCCCCGACCGGTACCGAGGCGAACTCGGACGAGGCGGGCGTGAAGTCCCGCATGGCCTGCCCCAGCGCCAGCATCTGCTCCGAACCGAAGCCCCGGTCGGCCCGGACCGAACCCAGCAGGGTGGAGCTGACCTCCTTGAACTTCACCGGGTTCAGCAGCACCCCGCCCCCGGTGGCCTGTTTGATCAGGGCGGCGACGAAGCGCTGCTGGCGCTGCATGCGGCCCAGGTCGGAGGCTCCGTCGACATGGCGGGAGCGTACGTACCGCAGGGCCTGGCCGCCGGTGAGCCGGTGGCTGCCGGGCCGCAGGTCCAGGCCGGTGTTCTGGTCGTGCAGGGCCTTGGCGGTGCAGATCTCCACTCCGCCCATCGCGTCGACGGTCTTCATGAAGCTGGTGAAGTCGACCTCCAGATAGTGGTCGATCTTGACCCGGGTCATGTTCTCCACGGTGCGCACGGTCAGGTTCGGCCCGCCCTCCGCGTAGGCCGCGTTGAGTTTGACGGGGTGCGGCCGGTGCGGTTTGCCGGTCACCGGGTCGCGGTGCGCGGGCAGCTCGGCGTAGCTGTCGCGGGGCAGGCTCACCACGCTGGCCCGCTCCCGGTCGGCGGACAGGTGCACCAGCATGATCGTGTCCGTGCAGTGGCAGGGCGCGCCGCCGAGCCGGTACTCGTGCTTCTCCTCGGGGCCGAGCTTGTCCCGGCCGTCGGTGCCGACGAGCAGGAAGTTCAGCCCGTGTCCGGCCTGCGGGCGGTTCTTCATGTCCTTGAAGGGGTCGACCCGTTCGATCCCGGTGTCCAGGCCCGTCATCACGGCGTGCCCCACCGCCCCCGACCCCAGGACCAGCAGCGACAGCCCGGCCGCGATCCGCACGCCCCACCGGGGCCGGCCGTCCCGGTGCCGGCCCCGACGGCCGCCGCTCCGCGCACGCTGCGGCCGGGAGGGCCTGGCGGTTGGGGTGGGACGGTGCGGCTGGGGCACGGTGGACACCTCCGCGGGGACAGCACGGGGACGGAGCCGGCGGTTCGCTCACGGTGCGGACCGGCCGGCACTTCGGGCAGATTCGTCAGAACAGTAGGCCCATACGATCAGCCGCTGTCCGTACCGCTCGTCCGCCGCGCACCCGTTTCCCCCGTACGCGGTAACGTGACACCGGTACCCGATCGTGAAGGACGACATGCCCGCCCAGCAGCCCGCAGTCTCGGTGATCATGCCGGTGCTCAACGAGGAGCGCCACCTGCGTGACTCCGTCCGGCACATCCTCGGACAGGAGTACGCGGGGGAGATGGAGGTGGTGATCGCGCTCGGGCCGTCCACGGACCGCACCGACGAGATCGCCGCCGAGCTCGTACGGGAAGACCCCCGCGTGCACACCGTCCCCAGCCCCACCGGACGGACCCCCGCCGCGCTCAACGCCGCGATCAAGGCCTCGCGCCACCCGATCGTCGTCCGCGTCGACGGCCACGGCATGCTCTCCCCGAACTACATCGCCACCGCCGTCCGGCTCCTGGAGGAGACGGGCGCGCAGAACGTCGGCGGCATCATGCACGCCGAGGGCGAGAACGCCTGGGAGGACGCCGTCGCCGCCGCGATGACGTCGAGGATCGGCGTCGGCAACGCGGCCTTCCACACCGGCGGCCAGGCCGGCCCGGCCGAGACCGTCTACCTCGGCGTCTTCCGCCGCGAGGCCCTCGAACAGCAGGGCGGTTACAACGAGGAGTTCATGCGCGCCCAGGACTGGGAGCTGAACTTCCGCATCCGCGAGGCCGGCGGGCTCATCTGGTTCTCGCCCGAGCTGAAGGTCCAGTACCGTCCGCGGCCCTCCGTACGGGCGCTGGCCAAGCAGTACAAGGACTACGGCCGCTGGCGCCACGTGGTGGCCCGTTACCACTCGGGCTCCATCAACCTGCGCTACCTGGCGCCGCCGACCGCCGTCTGCGCCATCGCGGCCGGTGTCGTGGCGGGCGTGGCCGTCACCCCGTGGGCCTTCGCCGTGCCGGCCGGCTACCTGGCGGCGATCACCGCCGGCTCCGTCCCGGCGGGCAAGGGGCTCCCGCTGAAGGCCCGGGTGCGGATTCCCGTCGCCCTCGCCACCATGCACATGTGCTGGGGCTTCGGTTTCCTCACCAGCCCGCGCTCGCTGGCCCGCAAGGTCATCGCGAGCCGCCGCCCGTCGGTCCCCGGCCGGGACCGCGCGCAGGTCTGACGCCGCCGGCCCCTCCCCGTCGACGGGGCCGGGCACGGCGCGAAGGGGTGACCCGGTCCGTACGGACGGGGTCACCCCTTCGCGTTCGGCCGGACCCGCTCACCAGCGGTACGGCTTGTATACCTCCATGCAGGCCCCGGTGTCCGAACCGTTGAGGGCGTCGGCCGTGTCCGGCACGGAACCGGCCTCCGGCGGCGCCTGCTGCGGGTAGACGGCGCCGTCGCGCCAGTCGGCGCCCACCACGAGGGTGATCCGGGAGACGTCGGCCGACTGCTGCACGGCGGTGCCCGGAACGCCCATGGCCGCCGCCACGGTCTGCGCCTCGTCGGCCAGGTCGGGGGTCGGGTAGCGCACGACGGTGGTCTTCTCCGGGGTCAGCGCGCTGTCCGCCCGGGCCCCGGTGAAGCCCTTGGAGACCAGGGCCTCCGCCACCACGTTCGCCCGCCGCGGCGCCAGCGGCATCTTCTCGACGGCGGTGCCGTTGACGACGTTGACCTGGATCCTGTCGGGGGCGGTCGCCGGAGCCGTGGACGGCTCGTGGCCCGGCTGCGCGGGCTGCGAGGTGCCCGGGGCGGGTGTGGACGGCGAGGCCGCGGCGGAGGGGCTCTGCGGAGCGGTCGGAGCGCCGTTCTTGTCGAAGGGCACGTCCTTGCGGAGCATCGTCCACAGCTTGTCGGCGTCCGTCGGGTTCACGATGAGCCGGTCCCGGTCCGCGGGGTCCTGGAAGGTCGGCATCGTCGTCATCGTGATGCGGTTGGTCGGCACGTCCTTGAGCTGCATGGCCAGGTTGTAGAGCTTCTTGACCGAGCCGATCTCCTCGGAGACCTCCAGGGCCTTGGTGCCCGCCTCGGCCAGGGCCGTGATCCGGCCGACGTCGGTGAAGGCGTTCTGGCCCTTGAGCTCGCGCATCATCGAGTTCATGTACATGTGCTGGGCCTGCGCCCGGCCCAGGTCGCTGCTGAACGCGTGCCGGGTGCGCAGCCACTGGAGGGCCTGCTCGCCCTTGATCCGGGTCGTGCCCTTCTCGAGCTTGAGGCCGGAGCCGCCGCCGGAGGTGGCTAGCGGCCGGTCCCAGACGTTGTCCTTGACGCAGACCGGGACGCCGCCGACCGCGTCCGCCATCTGCACCACACCGGAGAAGTCGATCATCATCCAGTGGTCGATGTAGACGTTCGTCAGCTTCTCCCACGTGGCCAGCGTGCAGCCGGGGCCGCCGCGGCCGAGCGACTCGTTGATCATCGCCCTGGTCTTCTTGAACTTCTCGCCGCTCTTCGGGTCCGTGCACTCGGGTATCTCGACCCGGGTGTCGCGCGGGATGCTCACCACGGAGGCGTTCTCCCGGTCGGCCGATACGTGCAACAGCATCTGCACGTCCGCGAGCGGCGGGTTCCCCACGGTGTCGCGGCTGCCGCCGAGTTCGACGTTCTCCGGCTTGTTGCGGCTGTCCGAGCCGATCAACAGGATGTTCAGCGGGCGCTGGCCCTTGGCGTTGGCGTGGGTCTTCTCCACGCCGCTCTCTCCGCTCAGGCGCTGCCCGCTGCGGATGTTGCCGTCGAGATGACGGTAGTAGAGGTACCCGGCCGCCGACGTTCCCAGGATCAGGAACGCCATGACGGACGCCACCCAGAACAGCACCCGGCGGCGCCGCCGCCGGACCGGAAGCCCACCCGCCGGAGGCCGGGCCGTACCCGAGCCCTTCCGGGGCGGCGGAACCGAAGCGGCCGCTCTCCCGTCGCCGTCGGATATGCCGTCCGCGGCCTGGTCGGGCGCCCCCTCCCCCCGCACGCTGCTGTGCTTCACGCGTACCCCCCTCAAGATCACTGCTGGTCGGTGTGGTGCCGGCCCTGCCGGCTACCGTCCGTCATACGCCGGCCGGTCAATGAGATGCCTGGTGCTGGTGCTGGTGCTGGTGCTGGTGCTGGTGCTGGTGCTGCCGTGCCGTAACAGGCGCCCGCCCCCTCGGCGCGGGCCGCTCACTTCGCGCAGACCGCCTTGTCCGCCTCGACCCGCTGGACCCCCTCGGGTGCCTGCTGCGGGGTCTCCGGCGCGCCGAGCGGCGCCCCGGGTTCCTTGAAGTCGGAGCCCAGCGTCAGCTTCATCGGCGTCCGCGGACCCGCGTCCACGGAGCCCACCTTCAGGGCGGCACCGGACAGTCCCATCATGTCCGCCAGCGCCCGGGCCTGATCGGCCTGGTTGGGGGCGAACTCGAGCTGGGTGGCGCCCAGCCGGGTGGAGGCGTTGCCGTGGTTGCTGGCCTTGTGGACACCCTTGCTGTTCTGCAGCCAGGTCAGGGTAGTGGAGGCCGATCCCGGCGGGCCGCCGCCGTTGTACACGTCCACGCGGACGTCCCCGGCCGGCGCGCGGTTGCCCTGGAGCAGCGCGTCCTGCCGGCTCTTGGCGTCGGCGTCGGCCGCTTCCTTCGCCGCCGTCTCCTTCTTCTCGACCTCGGTGAGCGAGACGTCCCCGCGGATCATCTGGAGCAGCGGTTCGGCCTGCGCCGAGTTGAGGACGACGGTCGCCTTGCGGTTCGGCGGCTCGTTCGGGTTGTCGAGGACCGGGAGCGTGGTGAAGGTGATGTTCTTGAGGTTCATGTCCTTCAGCTCGCCGGCGAGATCGGTGAGCTTGCCGATGGACCCCAGTCCCTGGTCCACCGTCAGCGACTTGGTGGCCGCCTCCGCCAGCGAGAAGAACTTCTTCGGACTGGTCAGCGTCTCCTTGGACTTCATCTCCCGCATCATCGAACCCAGGAACTGCTGCTGGGTCTTGATCCGGTCCAGGTCGCTCTCGTTGCCGAAGGCGTGCCGCGTCCGTACGAAGGCCAGTGCCTGCTCGCCCTGGAGGCGGTGCTGGCCCGCCTTCAGGTCCAGTTTGGAATCGCGGTCGGTGACGTCCTTCTCCACGCAGACCGGCACCCCGCCCACGGCCGTGCTGAGGTTCTTCACGGCGTTGAAGTCGACCATCATGAAGTTGTCGACCTCGATGCCGGTCAGCTGCTTGACCGTGCGCATCGTGCAGCCCGGGTCGCGCCCTTCCTGGCCCAGGCTGTTGTTGAAGCGGGTGCCCTTGGTGCCGGCGATCTCCTTCACCGAACCGTTCGGCTGCTTCGTCGGGCAGGCCGGGATGTCGGTGATCAGGTCGCGCGGGATGGACAGCGCCGTCGCGTTGGTGCGGTCCTTGGACACGTGGAAGAGGATCGTGGTGTCGGCGTGGCCGACGCTCTCCGCGTCGCCGTAGCCCTCGTTGCCCTTGCCGCTGCGCTTGTCGGTGCCGATGACCAGGATGTTGATCGGCTGGTCCTTCTTGAAACTGCCGCCCGCGCCGCCGGTGTCGATGACGTTCAGGTTGCCGTTCAGGTGTTCGTAGTAGAGGTACGAGCCCAGCCCGCCGGCGATCAGCAGCAGCGCCAGCGTCCCGCCCGTCGCCACCAGCACCTTGCGGCGCCGGGGCGGGCCCCCGCCCCGGCGGGGGCGGCGTCCGCCGCGCCGTCCGCCGGGCGGTCCCTCGCCGCGGCGGGGCTTGGGTACGGCGGGGGAGGGGACGGCCGGTGCGGAGGGGGCGGTGGTGGTCCTGCGGGATCTCCGGGGAGCGGCGACGGCGGGCTGCTGCGCAGCGGAATGGCCCAGTCGCAGTTCGTAGTTGCCAGTGCGGGGATTGAGGACCCACTGGTCTGCGGGGTCGATCTCGTCCGCCCGCCCACGGCTTTGCGCATCCACGGTTGCTCGAATCCTCCGTCGGTGCTTCGCGACGTGCCTCCCCCCAGGCACGCGGTCAACGATCCGGCTGCTGGTGCGCGGCCTCTTCATGGCCGGTGCACCGGATCGCTCACCTTATCCGGCCAGGTCAGCCGCAAACCATGCGCGTGACAAAATCCACTCCCCCTATAACGGTTCAAAGCGCTCATCCGGCTCGGTCGGACCCCCGGCTTTTGGATTGCTTTACCGGCAACGGGCCTCCGCCGCCGTGGTTCCCGTGAACGTCGGCACCGGAGCGGGCGGGACGGGCCTTCCGCTTTCGGTCGGCCCGGCCCCCTCCGAGGCGGCCGTCCTGCCCGGTGCCGTGGCCGGTCCGGTGCCCTTCGGGGAGGCCTCCAAGGGCCGCGTACGGGGCTCCGGATCGGGCTCCGGATCCGTCCGCGGAGGGGGCTGCGGAGAGGTGACCGTCAGCGGCCGGTCCATCCGCAGCTGCCGGAAGAGCCGGGTCGCGTCGGGCTCCATCAGCTCGTCCCGGTTGGGGTCGGCCGCGTACGGGCGACGCGGTACGGTCAGGAACTTGACCTGGTCGGTCGGTATGTCCCGTACGCCCCGTACGAGTTCGTACAGCCCGCGCAGCGACGCCAGCCCCGGGTCGGTGGTCACCGAGGAGGTGGCCGCGTCCAGCACCGGGTACAGCCGCCCCGGGTTCAGCAGGACCCCGTTGCTCTGCACCTTCTCCACGAGCGAGCCGAGGAACTGCTGCTGGCGCTCCATCCGTTCGGTGTCGCTGCCGTCCCCCAGGCCGTACCGGGCCCGGACGAAACCGAGCGCCTGCTCGCCCCGGAGCAACTGCCGGCCCGCCGGGAGCTTGAGGCGCGCCTCCTCGTCCACCACCGGCCGCTCCAGGCACACCTCCACCCCGCCGACCGCGTCGACCATCTTCTTGAACCCGCCGAAGTCGACCACCATGTGGTGGTCGATCCGGATCCCGGTCAGCCGTTCGACCGTACGGATCGTGCAGGCGGCCCCGCCCCACTGGAAGGCCCAGTTGAACTGCGCGAACCGCTCGCCGGTGCGGGAGCCGTCGCCCTTCAGGCAGCTCGGGATCCGCGTCATCAGGTCCCGCGGTATCGAGACGGCCGTGGCGCTGCGGCGGTCCGCCGGCAGGTGCAGCAGGATCGCGGTGTCCGAGCGCTGGGTGCCCTTGTCCTGCCCGTAGCGCGAGTTCGCCCTGCCCGAGCGGGAGTCCGAGCCGATCAGCAGGATGTTCTGGACGCCGGTCCCGACGTGCGCCGGGCGTTCGCGCTCGTAGCGGCGCAGCTCGGCCTCGGCGGAGGTGTCCTCGGTGATGTTCCCGTCGAGCTTGGCGTACACCCACCAGCCGGCCGACGCCCCCGCCATGACCAGCAGCACCAGCCCCAGCCCGATCCAGCGCAGGAGCCGGCGCCGGCGGCCGCGCGGAGGCCTCCCACTGCCTCCGGCCGCTCCTGCGCCGTCCCGTATGCCCGCGCTGTCCGTCACTCGCGTTCCGTCCCCTCACCCCAGGCGACCAGCCGTACGGGTGAGTACGGCCTTCAGCCGATCCTGCCCCCGGGTGACGTCGCGGGCCCGGGGGCAGGGGTGGGGCAAGAGCCATGCGGGTGACAATTCGCGGCGGAACCGCCGCTCGGGCGGGACGGCGGTCAGACCCTGAGGGTGACGCGCTCGCTCTCGACGCGCTGCTCCAGCGCGGCCGGCGCCAGCGCGTCGAGATGGCGGCACAGCACCACGGACCCGCCCGTGGCCAGCGGCCCGTACAGCCCTGCCGACAGCCCCTCCCAGGTGTCGTAGCCGAGGCCCGACAGCACCCGGGCGCCCTCGCCGGCGCCCCTCCCGGCCGCGTCGGCCCGCGCCCGCGCGACCACGTCCGCGTACGAGAGCTCCTCGCCGCCGACCACCAGGCCGGGGCCGTCGGCGTCGACGGGGACGAAGGGCACGAACCGGTCCCCCTGCCCGGGCACCTCCACGGCGTAGTCCGCGAACCCGGCCGGCGGCTGCGGGAACCGCCCGCCGAGCGGACGCAGCGCGAGCGCGACCCGCTCCCCGGAGCAGGCCCGGGCCTCGTCCAGGGTGTCGGGGCCGCTCACCACCAGGTCGGCACCGGCGGGATCGCCGCCCACCTCGGCCACCACCCCGACGGAGGCGCAGGCGAGCAGCCACACGGCGCTCTGCCAGTGCGCGGGGAGCAGCAGCGCGAGCCGGTCGCCCGGCCCGGCGCCCAGGTCGCCCTGGAGCAGATTGGCGGTCTTGGCCACCCAATTGGCGAAGGTGGCGACGGACAATTCGACGCGCTCGCCCGTGGCGTCGTCGTAGAAGGTGACGAGGGGGCGGCCCGGATCGGCGGCGAGCGCGGATCGCAGCAGGTCGGCAGGGGTGCGGTCAGTGGCGTTCACCGGCCCAGCGTACGCGGGCCCGTCGCCCGGACGGAGGGCCGCGGCTCGCCCGTACGGCGTAGGCGGGCCGTACGGATCGTCGGACGGATCGTCAGTTCTCCGATGGCGCCGCATGGTGGCTGTGCTCAGCATCGCTTCCATGCGCGGATTCCTTGCTTCCTCCATCGGCGTCGCGACGGCTGCCGCACTGGCCCTGCCGCTCGCGCTGACCACTCCTGCCCTGGCCGAGTCGATCCCGGCGGTCCCCGCCGGCTCCACCCAGTCGCTGCCGCTCGTCCCCCTGGCCCCCTCGGGCGCCCGGATCCCCGGCGTGCCCGGCATGAGCACCGCACCGGACCGGGCCGAGACCCGGGGACTGGCGGCCCGCGAGGTCAAGACGTTCTCGCTGGTCGGTGTCGTCTGGGACGACGTGAGCACACCGCTCGTCGGCCGGGTCCAGGTCCGCACCCGTGCGGTCGGCACGCGGCAGTGGTCGGACTGGCAGGACGTCGAGACCCACAACGGCGAACACGCCGCCGACCCCGACGCGCCCGAACGCGGCACCGGCCGCGTCCGCGGCAGCACCGCCCCGCTGTGGGTCGGGGCCTCCGACGGGGTGGAGGTCCGCGTCCAGGCGGAGAACGCCGGCACGCGGGCCGCCTCGCGGCTGCCGTCGGGCATGCGGATCGAGCTCGTCGACCCCGGGGCGGAACAGCCGGTGGCGGTCCCGGACGGCAAGAACGGCGGCCAGGGCGGTCTGACCCGCCCGGCGCGCCGCCCCTCGGGCGACGACAAGGGCGACGCGGTGGCGCTGCCCGGGATGACCATGGAGACGGCGGAGTCCTCCTCCGTCAACCTCCCGCACGCCCCGCTCGGCGCGCTGGAGATCCCGGAGCTGAACAAGGAGGACTCGACGGCCGACGCCGCCTTCGCGAGCGAGGGCGAGTTCCAGGCGGCCGCCGCCGCCCGGCCGTACATCGGTCCCCGCCCGAAGATCGTGACGCGGCGCGGCTGGGGCGCGGACGAGTCCCTGCGCGAGACGGGCTTCGTCTACACCAGCACCGTCAGGGCGGCCTTCGTCCACCACACGGCCTCCGGCAACAAGTACGCCTGCAAGGACGCCCCGGCGGTGCTGCGGAGCCTGTACCGCTACCACGTGGTGAGCAGCGGCTGGCGGGACATCGGCTACAACTTCGCCGTCGACAGGTGCGGGACCGTCTACGAGGGCCGGGCGGGCGGAGTCGCCAAGCCGGTGCTCGGTGCGCACACCATGGGGTTCAACACGGACAGCATGGGCGTCGCGGTGATCGGCAGCTACTCCTCGACCGCGCCGCCGGCGGCGGCGGTGAACGCGGTGGCGCGGCTCACGGCCTGGAAGCTGGGCCTCTTCGGGGCCGACCCGCGGGCGAAGACCACCCTGAAGTCGGGCGGCGGCAACCGCTACCCGAAGGGCAGAAACGTGAAGCTGCACGTCATCTCGGGCCACCGGGACGGCTTCGCGACGGAATGCCCGGGCCGCCTCCTGTACAAGCAACTCCCCCCGACGCGGACGTCCTCGGCGAAGCTCCAGGGACGCTGACCCTGCCCTGCCCTGGCCGGGCGGATCGGGGGTGGGGGCCCGGCCGGACGGGGTCCGTTGGCGCGTAGCCCTGTCGGGGGGCTCGGGTGGGGGTTGCCCTGCCGGGTGGTTGCCTTGGCTGGGCGGGGTTCGGGTGGGGTGGCTTCGGGTCGGGGTCGGTGCCGGGGTGGGGTGTCGTCCGGGGCGGGCTTCGATGTTCGGCGCCCGTTCCGGGTCTGAGTGGTACGGGGTACCTGGCGCCGAATTCATCTCGTTTTAGCCCCGGACGACACCCCACCCCGCCCCCGCCCCCTTGCGCAGCTGCCAATCCCAGCCTCGCCGGCGTTTGAGGCGCGGGGGTCTGGGGGCTGGCCCCGAGGAGGGGGCCGGGGCGGAGTCCCGGGGAACGGGCGAAGGGCGGGTGGGGGACGGCCCCGCGCAGCGGCGGCGGCTACGCTCAAGGCATGGCCGGCCGCTTCACCCCCTCCACCCGCACCACCGTGCCCCCCGCCCGCACCGCCGGGGGCGGGAAGGTCCGCAGCTGGCGGTCCGGCGCGGCGGTGGACCTGGGGCTGGTGCTCGGCCCGCTCCGCCGCGGCCCTGGCGACCCCACCTTCCGCACCACCCCCGACGGCGCCGTCTGGCGGGGCACCCGCACCCCCGAGGGCCCCGCCGCGCTGCGGGTCGCCGCCACCCCCGACGGGGCGGACGCCGAGGCGTGGGGTCCCGGCCGGGACTGGCTGCTCGAGACGCTGCCCGCGCTGCTCGGCGCCGACGACGACCCCGCCGCCTTCGTCCCCCGGCACCGTCTGGTGCACACCAGCCACCGCCGCCGCCCCGGCCTGCGCCTGACCCGCACCGGTCTGGTGCTGGAGTCGCTGATCCCGACCGTCCTGGAGCAGAAGGTCACCGCCGACGAGGCGTACCGCGGCTGGCGCCGCCTGGTCCGCCAGTACGGGGAGCCCGCGCCCGGGCCGCTGGGCGGGGAGCTGTACGTGATGCCCGCCGCCCGGGAATGGGCGCTGATCCCCTCCTGGGACTGGCACCGGGCCGGGGTGGACATGAAGCGCTCGGCCACCATCGTCCGCGCCGCCCGGGTGGCCCACCGTCTGGAGGAGGCGGCGTCGATGGAGCTCGGGCCGGCCGCCGCCAGGCTGGAGGCCGTACCGGGCATCGGCCCCTGGACCTCCGCCGAGACCCTCCAGCGCAGCAACGGCGCGCCGGACGCCGTCACCACCGGCGATCTGCACCTGCCCGGCATCATCGGCTACGCCCTCGCGGACGAGCGGGACGCCGACGACGCCCGGATGCTGGAGCTGCTGGCCCCGTACGAGGGCCAGCGGCACCGCGCGGCCCGGCTGGTGCTCCTGGCGGGCCGCATTCCGCCGCGCCGGGTGCCGCGGATGCCGCGCGGTGACATCGGCCTGCTCTAGCGCACCTCGATGAAGGCGTCCGCCGGGCGGGCCGGCCGTTCGGCGGCGGGTGCCGCGGGGTGGCCCACCGCGACGGCCCCCATCGGGTCCCAGCCGTCCGGCAGCGCGAGCACCTTGCGCACCACGTCCCGGCAGAACATCGTCGAGGACACCCATGCGGAGCCGAGCCGCTCCCCGGCCAGCGCGACCAGGAAGTTCTGCACGCCGGCGCCCATGGCGACGACGAACATCTCCCGTTCGGCCGCGTCCCGGCGGGCGTGCCCGTAGTCGTGGGCGCCGTCGGTCACCATGCACGGCACGACCAGGTACGGGGCGTCGCGCAGGACGTCCCCGCGCTTGATCCGCCGGGCGATGGACTCCTCGGACTTGCCGTCGCGCCGCAGGTCCTCGATCCACGCGTCCCGCATCGCGTCGAGCAGTTCGAGGCGGGCGGCGGCGGACTCCAGCAGGACGAACCGCCACGGTGTGGTGTGGTGCGGCGCCGGGGCGGTGACCGCCGCCGCCACGGCGCGGCGTACGGCGCCCGGGTCGACGGGGTCGCCGGTGAAGGCGCGTACGGTGCGGCGCTGGGTGACGGCTTCCCGTACGGCTTCCGAGGTGCCCAGGCGGAACATGTCGTCGGCGGGCGCGCGGACCAGGTCGGCCGCCGAGGTGCCCTCGCCGAGTACGTGTCCCAGTCCGCGTACGACGGCCACCGGCAGCCCGGCCGCCTTGCCCTTGACCAGGTCGCCGGCCGCGGCCAGTTCGTCGGCCGTCGCCACTATCGTCGCGCTCAGCGGGTTGCCGTGGGCGTCGGTGCCGCCGCGCAGGTCGTCCAGTACGCGCACTCCGGCCGAGCCGATGGCGACGTCGGTCAGCCCGGAGCGCCAGGGCCGGCCGAAGGTGTCGGTGACGATGACGCCCACGTCGACGGAGAGGGCGGCCCGCAGGCCGGTGCGGATCGCGGCGGCCGAGGCGTCGGGGTCCTCGGGCAGCAGCAGTACGGTGCCCGGTGCGGTGTTGGAGGCGTCGACACCGGCGGCGGCCATGACGAGGCCCTGCCGGTTCTCCACGATCCGCAGCGGGCCCCTGCGCGCGACGACCCGTACGGTCTCGGCGTCGATGGCCTCCTCGCGGGAGTCGGCGCGGACGATGCGCCCCTCGGCCTTGGAGACGATCTTCGAGGTGACCAGCAGGACGTCCCCGTCGCGCAGGTCCGGTTCCGCGTCCGCGATGAGGCGGGCCAGGTCGTCGCCGGGCCGCACCTCGGGGATGCCGGGGACGGCCCGCACCGTGTAGGAGGGGACGGTCACCGGGCGGCCCGCGCGAGTTCCAGCGCGGCGCGGGCCATGGCGGCGGTCGCGGCGGTGTCGGTCATCATCAGCGGGACGGCCCGGCAGGCGATGCCCGCGGCCTCGACCTCGGCGACGGCGTCGGCGTCGGAGGTGTCCACGAGCCAGCCGTCGAGGAGGCCGGAGCCGTAGTGGCGGGCGACGGCGGCGGCGGTGGATTCGACGCCGACGGCGGCGAGGACCTTGTCGGCCATGCCCCGTACGGGTGCTCCGCCGACGATGGGGGAGAGGCCGACGACGGGTGCCGGGGAGGCGGCGAGCGCGTCGCGGATGCCGGGTACGGCGAGGATGGTGCCGATGGAGACGACGGGGTTGGAGGGCGGGAAGAGGATGACGTCGGCGGCGGCGATGGCGTCGAGAACGCCGGGGGCGGGCTGGGCCCGGTCGGCGCCGACGGGGACGACGGCCTCGGCGTCGAGGGAGGCGCGCAGCTTGACCCAGTACTCCTGGAAGTGGATGACGCGGCGTTCGCCGGTTTCCGGGTCGGTGATCGCGACGTGGGTCTCGACGCGGTCGTCGGACATGGGCAGCAGCCGGACGCCCGGCTGCCAGCGGTC
The DNA here is from genome assembly GCF_055569445.1 of Streptomyces sp. NPDC029122. Lineage (NCBI taxonomy): Bacteria > Bacillati > Actinomycetota > Actinomycetes > Kitasatosporales > Streptomycetaceae > Streptomyces > Streptomyces sp. NPDC029122. The sequence goes on from NZ_JBVHWK010000008.1 coordinate 219,066, forward strand.
GCAGAGGGCTTCGGTGACGGCGCTGAGCGGGTAGCCCGCGCCGATCATCTGGGTGCGGACGATGTGGGTGGCGAAGTCGCGGTCGCCGAGGCCGAACCAGGTGGGTCCGACCCCGTACGCCGCGAGTTCTTCCTTGACGGTGAAGGACTCGTCGGCGCGGCCCCAGCCCTGGTCCTCGTTGATGCCACCGCCGAGGGTGTACATCACCGTGTCCAGATCGGGGCACACCTTGAGCCCGAACAGGTGAATGTCGTCGCCGGTGTTGCCGATGACGGTGATGTCGGCGTCGGGTACGGCGGACTTCAGTCCGCGGAGGAAACGGGCGCCGCCGATGCCGCCGGCCAGAACAACAATGCGCATGCATCAAAGTCTGTCAGGCGGGTACGTGCGCCTCGCGCGCCGGGGAGCAGCTGTGCATCGGCATCTCGGTCAGGCCGGGGAAGTAGACGTGCAGGCTGACGGCTCCGTTGAGGCTGTCGTTGACGACCTCGTGGGCGTGGCCGGGGGCGAAGACGCGCTGGGTGCCGGGGCGGTGGCTGATGCGGCCGGTGCGCGGGGTGTGTTCGACGAGTTCGCCGTCGAGGACGGTCATGATGCCGGAGGAGCTGCCGTGGTCGTGCAGGCCGCTGCCCTGCCCGGGGACCCAGCTGAGCAGCCAGACCTCGTAGCCGGGGCCGGTGCGCAGGCGGTGGTACCAGCGGGTGGTGGCGTCGTACTGGACGAGGTGTTCCCAGCTCGCGCGGTCCTCGGCGATGGACCGGGCGAGGCCGGCGAACTCGGCGACGGTGGCCGGGTGTTCGCGGGCGGGCTGGAGGAGGTGCTGGACGGCGAGGATGTCGCCGGCGATCTGGACGTCGCTCTCGACGACGGCGGCGGCGGACGGGGCGGTCGCGGGAGCGGTGGGGGCGGCGGAGGCGCTGTTCATCGTGGGGTGTCCTCGACGGATGTCAGTCGTGCGGGGCGGTTGCTGTGGGGTGTGGCCGGTGCTCAGGGGAGCCGGGGCTCCGGTGGCATCAACAGCTGCAACAGCAACAGCGAACCTGGGCAGCACGCAGGAACCCACGAATGGGGGTCCGGGTGGCGGCTGCGGGCGCTGACATGAGGACAAGGAGACCGGGCTGAGGGCCGGACTGTCAACCCAATGTCCGGTTTGAGGGAAAACTTTCACCTCATCCGGTTGCTGTGCGCGGAGAAAGGTTTGTGCACCCGCTGCCCGGGGAGGTGCCGCACCGAGCCCGCGGGAACCAGTCTCAAACCCGTTGGCGTCACTCGTGATCGGAATGTGATCCAGGCTGCATCTTCGGCCGAATCGCAACCCCTCCACAGGGTGACGCGTCGACCTCGGACGAGGGAGGCATTCGCGGACAGCCTGTGGCTTGTGTCACGATTTTTGGCGATATGAACACTTTCTGTATACGCTTGGTTCCGCAGAGTGAATAAGGGCCCCAATAGCAGATCTCGGCTTGACTGCACAGGAGCCACACACTTGTAATTTCACTCGTGTCGTTGCTCGGCGATCAGTAACGGCAACATCACGGGGACGCACAGACAGAGCGAGGGGCGCACATGACCGAGCTGTTTCAGGAACTGCTGGTCGAAGAGGCGGACGAGGAGCTCGGTTGGCAGGAGCGCGCACTGTGCGCGCAGACCGACCCCGAATCCTTCTTTCCCGAGAAGGGCGGCTCCACCCGCGAAGCCAAGAAGGTCTGCCTCGCCTGCGAGGTCCGCTCCGAGTGCCTCGAATACGCCCTCGCCAACGACGAACGCTTCGGCATCTGGGGCGGACTGTCCGAGCGCGAGCGGCGCCGGCTGAAAAAGGCAGCGGTCTGAGACGGCGATCCGAAACGGTCGCGGAGCAGCACGGAACGCACCTGACACAACAGCAGACTGAGCAAACGGTCCGCCTCCCGCACCTTCCCCGCAGGAGGCGGACCGTCGCGTTCCGGCCTTCTCCGGACACGGCGTACCCTCCCCCTCGCAGCCGTTAGTGTGGGGCGCTGTCCAGCAGCTTCCGAGGGCCCCGCACCCCGGAACCTCCCCCGGACTCCGTCCGGGGGCACCCCCAGGCCGGAGGGCCCGTACGCGATGTCCCTGCACAGCAACTCGACGGCCTCCCACCAGGCAGCCGCCACCCCCGAGTTCCCCCGGCACGTCGTCACCGCGGTCCTCGTCGCCCACGACGGAGCCCGCTGGCTGCCCGAGACCCTCGCCGGCCTCCTCGCCCAGGAACGCCCCGCGCAGAACCACGTCGCCGCCGACACCGGCAGCGCCGACGACTCCGCCCGCCTCCTCGCCGAGGCCTTCGGCGACGACCGCGTCCTGCACCTCGCCCGCCGCACCGGATTCGGTACCGCCGTCGACGAAGCCGCCCGCAGCGCCGGCACCCTGACCCCCGAGGAACTCCCGTACCTCAAGCGCCCCAGCGGCTGGGACCCCGTCAGCCGCACCTGGCGCGACGACGCCTACGACCTCCCCGACCTCCCCCACGGCGAACCCGTCCAGTGGCTCTGGCTGCTCCACGACGACAGCGCACCCGAACCCGACGCCCTCACCGAACTCCTGCGCGTCGCCGACCAGAACCCCGACGCCGCCGTCATCGGCCCCAAACTCCGCGGCTGGTACGACCGCAAACAGCTCCTCGAGGCCGGCGTCACCATCGCCCGCAGCGGCCGCCGCTGGACCGGCCTCGACCGCCGCGAACAGGACCAGGGCCAGCACGACCAGGTGCGCCCCGTCCTCTCCGTCTCCACCGCCGGCATGCTCGTACGCCGCGACGTCTACGACGCCCTCGGCGGCTTCGACCGCCGGCTGCCCCTGATGCGCGACGACGTCGACCTCTGCTGGCGCGCCCACAACGCCGGCCACACCGTCCTCGTCGCGCCCGACGCCGTCCTGCGGCACGCCGAAGCCGCCGCCCGCGAACGCCGCACCGTCGACTGCGCCGGCCGCTCCGCCGTCAGCCCCCACCGCGTCGACAAGGCCGGCGCCGTCCACACCATGCTGGCCAACACCCCCGGCCGCGCCCTGCCCTACGTCCTGCTGCGCCTGCTCCTCGGCACCCTGCTGCGAGCCCTCGGCTACCTCGTCGGCAAAACCCCCGGCCAGGCCGTCGACGAGATCACCGGACTGCTCGCCACCCTGCTGCGCCCCGGCAGGATCCTCACCGCCCGCAAGGCCCGCCGCCGCCCCGCCGTGCCCGCCGCCGAGCTGCGCCCCCTCTTCCCGCCGCCCGGCGCCACCCTGCGCGCCGGCGCCGAACAGTTCGCCGCCTACCTCGGCTCCGGCCGCGACAGCGACCCGGCCCCCTCCGGCCGGCACGGCGGAGCCCTCGGAACCGGACCCGGCGGCGACGACGCCGACTACCTCGACACCAGCCCGCCCGGCCGGCTCAGCCGGATCGCCCGCAACCCCTCACCCGTCCTCTTCGCCGGCCTGCTCCTCGTCTCCCTCGTCGCCTGCCGCGGGCTCATCGGCGGCGGCAGCCTCATGGGCGGCGCCCTGCTCCCCGCCCCCGCCGGCGGCGGCCTCTGGCACGCCTACACCGGCGACTGGCAGCCCGTCGGCACCGGCACCACCGCCGGCGCACCCCCCTACCTCGCGATCCTGGCCGGCCTGTCCCTCCCCTTCCTCGGCTCCACCCGGACCGCCCTGACCCTGCTGCTCGTCGGCTCGGTCCCGCTCGCCGGACTCACCGCCTACTTCGCCTCCCGGCCGCTCGTCACCTCCCGGCTGCTGCGCGCCTGGGCCGCCGTCACCTACGCCTTCCTGCCCGCCGTCACCGGCGCCCTCGCCGGCGGCCGGCTCGGCACCGCCGTCCTCGCCGTACTCCTGCCCGTCCTCGCCCGCTCCGCCGTCACCGCCCACGGCTTCGCGGGCGCCGGGGCGGGCGGCGGCCGACGCGCGATGTGGACGTACGCCCTCCTGCTGACCCTGGCCACCGCCTTCAGCCCCGTCGTGTGGCCCCTCGCCGCCGTCCTCGGCATCGCCGCGCTCCTCGCGCGCCGCGCCCACCGCACGACGTACGCCGCCCGCCTGCTCGTCACCCTCGCCGTACCCCTGGTCGTCCTCGCGCCCTGGTCCCTGGGCCTGCTCAGCCACCCCGGCCGCCTCCTGCGCGAGGCCGGACTGCCCTACGGCAGCGGCTCCGCCACCCCGCTCGGCCTCCTCGGCGCCGACCCCGGCGGACCCGGCACCCCCGGCCACCTCCTCCTCGCCGGCACCCTGCTCGCCGCCCTCGCCGCCCTGCTCCGCGCCGACCGGCGGCTCGCCGTCCGCACCGCCTGGGGTGCCGCCCTCGCCGGCCTGCTCCTCGCCGTCCTGCTGAACCGCACCGGCTGGGCAGGCCCCGGCACCCTCCTGTACGGACTCGCGCTGCTCGCGGCCGCCGTGCTCGGCGCGGACGGCGCCAAGGAACGCGTCGCCGCCCGCAGCTTCGGCTGGCGCCAGCCGCTGGCCGCCCTGACCGCCCTCGCCGCCGCCGCCGGCCCCCTGCTCCTCGCCGCCGCCTGGGCGGCGGCCGGGGCCGACGGGCCGCTCGGGCGGCGCGACCCCGTCCAGGTCCCGGCCGTCGTCGCGGAGCACTCCGGCGACACCAACCGCACCCGCACCCTGGTCCTCGGCGGCGACTCGCCCGCCACCGTCTCCTACGTCCTGGTCCGCGGCTCCGGCGCCCGCCTCGGCGACGGCGAACTCCTCGCCGCGGCCGGCCCCGACCCCCGCCTCGCCAAGGCCGTCTCCAGCCTGGTCTCCGGCTCCGGGGCCAACCAGTCCGAGCAGCTCAGCGCCTTCGCCGTGCGCTACGTCATGATCCCGCCCGGCGGCTCCGCCCCCATGCGCCGCATCCTCGACGGCACCCCCGGCCTCAAGCAGCGCCACCAGAACGACGGCACCGCCCTGTGGGAGGTCGAGCGGCTGACCTCCCGCGCGGCGATCCTCCCCGGCCACGGCCAGGCCGCCCCGATCACCGTCGACGCCGGGCCCGTCGAGGTCCACGCCGACGTCCCCGACGGCCCCGAGGGCCGGACCCTGCGCATCGCCGACCGGGCCGACCCGGGCTGGCGGGCCGCCCTCGACGGCCGGCCCCTCACGCCCAAGACGGTCGACGGCTGGGCACAGGGCTTCGTACTGCCCCCCGAGGGCGGCCGCCTCGACCTCGTCCACCGGGACTCCCTCCCCCGGGACGCCTGGCACTGGGCGCAGGGCTTCCTCGCCCTGGTGCTGCTGGTGATGGCCCTGCCGGGCCGCCGCGCCCGGCTCGACGACGACCTGCCGGAGGAGACCGCCCCCGGCGCCGCCGGGGACGGCCCCGGCGAGCCCGGCCGGGGCCGCCGCGCCCGCCGTACGGCCGGGCCCGCCGCGGAGCCCGCGCCCGCCGACGCCGTCGTCGACCCGTACGCGCGGATCCCGGCGCAGCAGGTCCACGGCGAGGAGTCGTACGCCTACCAGGAGCCCTACCCGTACGAGCCGCAGCAGCCGCACGCGCAGCCGCGGCAGCAGCCGTACGACCCGTACGGCCAGTACGCCGGGCAGTACCCCCCTCCCCCGGAACAGCCGCACGTCCCGCAGCAACAGCAGCCCCACCCGTACGCGTACGAGCAGCAGTACGACACCTACGGACAGCACCAGCCGCGTCCGGACGGGAGCCACCAGCAGTGAAGCAGCGCGCCCCCCTGACGCTCGCGGCCGTGACGGCGGCCCTGGCCGCCGCCACCGGTCTGGCCTTCCTCACCGCCCCCGCCGCCGCCCCGGCCGGCGGCGACACCGGGCGGGCGGCCGCCGCCCGGATGCCGGTGGAGCGGTCCGTGCTGGTGTGCCCCGCGCCCAGCTCCTCCGACATCGCCGAGACCACGTACACCTCCCTCACCCCCGGCAAGGGCGGCGGCAAGGGCACCGCCCGGCTGGCCGGCAAGGACGGCAAGGCGGTCCTGGAGCCCGGGGAGCCCGGCAGGCCCGTCGCCGCCACCGCCTCCGGCGCGGAGGCACCCGCGCTGACGGGCGCCGCCGAGGGCGCCCTGGCCCCCGGCTGGACCGCCCAGCAGACCACCAAGGTCTCCGTCGGCCAGGCACGCGGACTGCTCGGGCTCGCCTGCACCGCCCCCGGCACGGACTTCTGGTTCCCCGGCGTCAGCACCGCCAAGGGCCGGCAGGACTACGTCCACCTCACCAACCCGGACGACACGACCGCCGAGGTGACCATCACGCTGTACGGCCCGGACGGGTTGCTCAAGGACAAGCCGGGCACCGTAGACCCCGTCATCAGGGTCGACCCCCGCTCCACCACCAAGGTGTGGCTGTCCCCGCTGGCCCCCGACAGCCGGCTCACCGACGTCACCGCCCACGTGACGGCGAGCTCGGGCCGGGTCGGCGCCTCCACCCACGTCGCCGAGGACGGCACCGGCACCGACTGGCTCCCCGCCTCCGCGGGCCCGGCCGACACGCTGGTGCTGCCCGGCATCCCGGCCGACGCCACCTCGGTACGGCTGGTCGCCTTCGCCCCCGGCGAGGACGACGCCGACCTCACCGTCAAGCTGTCCGGCCCCACCGGTCCCCTCAGCCCGGCCGGCAAGGAGCGCCTCCACGTCAAGGGCGGCATGACGGCCGGCCTGGACCTGGGCGACGTGACCCGCGGCGAGGCCGGCTCGCTGCTGCTGGCCCCCGCCGACCCGGCGAAGGCCGTACCCGTGGTCGCGGCCCTGCACGTGGTCCGCGGCACCGCGGCCAAGCAGGAACTGGGCTTCATCCCGGCGAGCACCCCCGTCGGGGAGCGGGCCACCGTCGCCGACAACCGGGCCGACGACAAGGCGACCGTCCTCACCCTGACGGCCGCCGGCGCCGACGCCGAGGTCCGCGTCACCGCCTCCCCGGGCACCGAGGGCGGTCAGCCGGCCGTCCAGGAGATCACCGTCAAGGCGGGCACCACCCGCGCCCTGGCCCCGCCGGCCCCCTCCGGCGGCAAGGGCCCGTACGCCCTGACCGTCGAGACCCTGTCCGGGGGACCCGTCCACGCGGCCCGCACCCTGACCCTGCCGCACGACGGGATCCCCATGTTCACCGTCCAGGCCTTCGGCGACGACCGCTCCACGGTCTCGGTCCCCCGGGCCGCCGAGGACCCCTCGATCCTGCTGCGCTGAGCCCGCCGGCGCCGGCTCGACCGAAGGCCCGGCCCCCGAGACCGGTCAGTCCTGCCCGTACCGGGGGTCCACCGTCTCCGGGGACAGCCCGAGCAGCTCCGCGACCTGCTCCACCACGATCTCGTGCACCAGCATCGCCCGCTCGTCCCGCGTCTTGGCCCGGATCTCCACCGGCCGCCGGAACACCACGATCCGCGCCGGTTTCCCGTCCCGGGCCTCCACCAGGCCGCCCAGCGGCACCGCCTCGTCGTTCCAGCCCGCGTCGGGACCGCCCGGCGGCCCCGGCACGTCCGCGATCACGAATTCCACCTCGGCCAGCTGCGTCCAGCGCCGCTCCAGCCGCTCCACCGAGTCCCGTACGAGGTCGCCGAACAGCTCCGCCCGGCTCGCGGACAGCGGCACCTGCGGCGGGGCCAGCGGTCCGCGCATCCCCCGGCCGTGCCGGTCACGCCGCCGCGGCCGCGGCTCGGAAGGGGCCCCGGCGGGGTCCGCGGGGCGGGGAGGAAGCGCACTGTCCGTCACCCCCGCAGGGTAGCCCGCACGCCCCGGCCAGGACCCGATACGGTCACGACGAGGTGTCACGACGGTGTCACCCCCCGAACGATCCGGCCAAGATCGGGCCGCATTACGGACTCGTCGCCCTCTTCGTCACTCACCGCGGAGCACGACACGGGGGAGTGGCCGGGGGGAGAGTCGTCGCGGCCCGGTCAAGAGTGCGGTACCGTCCAACGTCGTGAGCCTTGTACGTCGCTGTTCGCGCACCGCGTGCGGCCGCCCTGCCGTCGCCACACTGACGTACGTCTACGCCGACTCGACCGCAGTTCTCGGCCCGCTCGCCACCTACGCCGAACCCCACTGCTATGACCTGTGCGCCGAGCACTCCGAGCGCCTGACCGCTCCGCGCGGCTGGGAAGTCGTACGCCTGTCGGACGGTTCCGGACCGTCGCGCCCCACCGGTGACGACCTCGAAGCCCTGGCCAACGCCGTGCGTGAGGCGGCCCGTCCGCCCGAGCGCGCGGCCGAGGCCGGCGGGGCCGGACCCGGCGCCCCGGTGGCCGGCGAGACACGCCGCGGACACCTGCGCGTCCTGCGTTCGCCCGACTCCTGACACGCGGATCGTCTGAAAAGCCGCTCTCCGTACAGGGTAGGTTTGCTCCACCGCACAGAACCTTCAGGAGGGCAGGCAGTGGCCGCAGATCTTTCGAACATCGTCAAGGCGTACGACGTCCGTGGCGTCGTACCCGACGAGTGGGACGAGACCCTGGCAGAGCTGTTCGGTGCTGCGTTCGTCGAGGTCACCGGCGCCACGGCGATCGTCGTCGGTCACGACATGCGGCCCTCCTCGCCCGGCCTGTCGGCCGCCTTCGCCCGGGGCGCGGCCGCCCGCGGCGTCGACGTCACCCTGATCGGCCTGTGCTCCACCGACCAGCTGTACTACGCCTCCGGCAAGCTGGACCTGCCCGGCGCCATGTTCACCGCCTCGCACAACCCGGCCCAGTACAACGGCATCAAGCTCTGCCGCGCCGGCGCCGCGCCCGTGGGCCAGGACACCGGCCTCGCCACCATCCGCGAGCTCGCCGAGAAGTGGACCGACGAGGGCGCCCCGGAGATCCCCGCCGGCACCGTCCCGGGCACCATCACCGAGCAGGACACCCTCACCGGCTACGCCGAGCACCTCAAGGGCCTGGTCGACCTGACCGCCATCCGCCCGCTGAAGGTCGTCGTCGACGCGGGCAACGGCATGGGCGGCCACACCGTCCCCACCGTCTTCGAGGGCCTCCCGCTGGACCTCGTCCCCATGTACTTCGAGCTCGACGGGACCTTCCCGAACCACGAGGCCAACCCCCTCGACCCGAAGAACATCGTCGACCTCCAGGCCCGCGTGCTCGCCGAGGGCGCCGACCTGGGCCTCGCCTTCGACGGCGACGCCGACCGCTGCTTCGTCGTCGACGAGCGCGGCGAGGGCGTCTCCCCGTCCGCGATCACCGCCCTGGTCGCGGCCCGCGAGCTGGCCCGCAACGGCGGCACCGGCACCGTCATCCACAACCTGATCACCTCGTGGTCGGTCCCCGAGGTCGTCCGCGAGCACGGCGGCACCCCCGTCCGCACCCGCGTGGGCCACTCCTTCATCAAGGCCGAGATGGCCGCCTCGGGCGCCATCTTCGGCGGCGAGCACTCCGCGCACTACTACTTCAAGGACTTCTGGAACGCGGACACCGGCATGCTCGCCGCGCTCCACGTCCTCGCGGCCCTCGGCGGCCAGGAGGGCACCCTCTCCGAGCTCGTCGCCGAGTACGACCGCTACGTCGGCTCCGGCGAGATCAACTCCACCGTCGCCGACCAGGCCGCCCGCACCGCCGACGTCAAGGCCGCCTACGCCGGCCAGGAGGGCGTCACCTTCGACGAGCTGGACGGCCTCACGGTCTCCGCCGCCGACTGGTGGTTCAACCTGCGCCCCTCCAACACCGAGCCGCTCCTGCGCCTCAACGTCGAAGCCCGCGACGAGGCCACCCTGGCCAAGGTGCGCGACGAGGTCCTGGCCCTGGTCCGGGCCTGACCCACCCCCGGCGCCGGCGGAGCGGAAACCAGCCCCGCCGGCGTTCGGGGCGCGGGGATCCGGGGCAGAGCCCCCGTACGACGGCGCCGCACCCGCCCCACCCGCCCCGGAGCCCCGGCCCCGGGCCACGCGGAGCCGCCCCGCACCGCAGGTGACTCGGCGGTACGCTGACCTCGCCCAATCCGCGATCCGCACCCCCGAAGGGAAACCGCTCATGCCGCTCGAAGCCGGCCTGCTGGAGATCCTCGCCTGCCCCGCCTGTCACGCCCCCCTCCGGGACGAATCGGCGGACGAGACCACCCCCGAGCTGCTCTGCACCGGCCAGGACTGCGGTCTCGCGTACCCGGTCCGCGACGGCATCCCGGTCCTCCTCGTGGACGAGGCCCGCCGCCCCGCCTGACCGGCCCCGCCGCTCGACCAGCCTGGATCCGTCAACACCGCCGGAGGCCCCCATGCTCGACGAGTCACTCCTCGACGCACCGGACGATCTCGCCCGTGCCGACCGCCGGGGCCTGCTCCGCGGCGCCGCCGAGGCCGGGGCCAGAGTCCGCACCGCGGCCCGCCACGCCAGCGAGGCCGGCCTCGGGGACCTGCGCCCCGACGGGCGCCCGCGCGCCGTGCTGATCGCCGGCTCCGGCACCGCCGCCACCGGCGTGGCCGACCTGCTCGGCGCCCTCGCCGGAGCCTCCGCCCCGGTCACCCGCCTGCACCCCATCGGCGTCGCCCACGCCGCCGGAGCACTGCGCTGGACCCTGCCCGGCTGGGCGGGCCCCGTCGACCTGCTGCTCCTCGCCACCACCGACGGCACCGAGCCCGGCCTCGCCGTCCTCGCCGAGCAGGCCTACCGGCGCGGCTGCACCGTGGTCGCCGTGGCCCCCGAGCGCTCACCGCTGAGCGAGGCGGTGGACGGCGCGCACGGGGTCCTCGTACCGATGGCCAAGGCCCCGTACCAGGAGTACGACGAGTCCGCCGTGGCCGGCCCCGGCGCCCTCTGGGCCCTGCTGACCCCGCTGCTGGTCCTCCTCGACAAGATCGGCATGGTCAGCGCGGCCCCCGACGCCCTCCAGCGCGCCGCCGACCGGCTCGACCGCACCGCCGAGCGCTGCGGCCCGGCCATCGCCACCTACTCCAACCCGGCCAAGACCCTCGCCGCCGAGCTGGCCGACTCGCTCCCCCTGATCTGGACCGAGGGCGAGGCCGCCGGCCCCGCCGGCCGCCGCTTCGCCGCCACCCTCGCCGAGCTGGCCGGCCGCCCCGCGCTCGCCGCGGCCCTCCCCGAGGCGCTGACCGCCCACGGCGTGCTGCTCGCCGGCTCCTTCGCCGCCGGGGGCGACACCGACGACTTCTTCCGGGACCGCGTCGAGGAGCCCCAGGCCCTGCGCGCCCGCATCGTCCTGCTGCGCGACCGGCCGGCCGGCGGGCTCACCGCCGCCCCGGCCGCGCGCGAGCTCGCCGCCGGCCACGACACGGCCGTCAGCGAGCTCGAACCGGAGGAGGGCGGAGAGCTGGAGCAGCTCGCCGAACTCCTCGCCGTCACCGACTTCGCCACCGCCTACCTGGCGCTGGCCGGCCGGGGACGCGGCTGAGGCACACACCCGTGCCCGCACCACATCCAGATCCAGGAAGACGACGACGATGGACCGCCTGACCAACACGATCCGCCCCTACGCGTGGGGATCCACCACCGCGATCCCGGCCCTCCTCGGAGTCGAGCCGACCGGTGAGCCCCAGGCCGAGATGTGGATGGGCGCCCACCCCGGCGCCCCTTCCCGCCTCGACCGCGGAGCCGGCGAGACCACCCTGGCAGCCGTCATCGCGGCCGACCCCGAGGGCGAGCTCGGCCCCGCCGCCGTCGCCAAGTTCGGCCCCCGCCTGCCCTTCCTCCTCAAGGTCCTCGCCGCCGGCGCCCCCCTCTCCCTCCAGGTCCACCCCGATCTGGCCCAGGCCCGGGCGGGCTTCGAGGACGAGGAGCGCCGGGGCGTCCCGATCGACGCGGGCCACCGCAACTACAAGGACGCCAACCACAAGCCCGAACTGATCTGCGCCCTCACCCCCTTCGACGGCCTGTGCGGCTTCCGCCCGCCGCTGGAGGCCGCGGACCTCCTCGAAGGCCTCGGCGTCGACTCCCTCAAGCCGTACGTCGACCTGCTGCGCGCCCACCCCGAGGAGGCGGCCCTGCGCGAGGTCCTCACCGCCGTCCTCACCGCCGACCGCGAGGAGATGGCCCGTACGGTCGCCGAGACCGCGGCCGCCGCCGAGCGCCTCGAAGGCCCGTACGAGCCCTACGCGGGGCTCGTCCACGACTACCCCGGCGACCCGGGCGTGATCGCGGCCATGCTCCTCAACCACGTCCGGCTCCAGCCCGGCGAGGCCATGTTCCTCGGCGCCGGCATCCCGCACGCCTACCTCGACGGCCTCGGCGTCGAACTCATGGCCAACTCGGACAACGTGCTGCGCTGCGGGCTGACGCCCAAGCACGTGGACGTCCCCGAGCTGCTGAAGGTGGTCGTCTTCGAGCCGAGCGCCCCGGGCGTCCTGCGCCCCGAGGGCGACGGCGAGGAGGTCTACGAGACCCCCATCGACGAGTTCCGGCTCTCCCGGCACGTCCTGGCCCCCGGAGGCGCCCCCCGCGCCCTCCCCGACGGCACCCCGCAGATCCTGCTCTGCACCGCCGGCGCGCCCCGCGTAGGCGAACTGGCCCTCGCGCCAGGGGAGTCGGTCTTCGTGCCGGCGGGCGAAAAGACCGAACTGTCCGGCAGTGGCACCGTCTTCCGGGCCACAGTCGTCATCTGACGTAGCGCCGACCACACCGACAGCTGCAACAATGTGCGGCCGTAAGCCAGTGGCCAGGAAGGACACCCAGCACCCATGAGCGCGTCGGGCGGTACCAAGGCGATCGTGGCGGCACTCGCCGCCAACCTCGCCATCGCTGTAGCCAAGTTCGTGGCATTCCTCTTCAGCGGCTCCTCGTCGATGCTCGCGGAAAGCGTCCACTCGGTCGCCGACTCCGGAAACCAGGGCCTGCTGCTCCTCGGCGGGAAGAAGGCCCAGCGCGAGGCGACCCCGCAACACCCCTTCGGGTACGGCCGGGAGCGCTACATCTACGCGTTCCTCGTCTCCATCGTGCTCTTCACCGTCGGCGGCATGTTCGCGATCTACGAGGGCTACGAGAAGATCCACGACCCGCACGAGATCGAGGCCTGGTACTGGCCCGTCGGCGTGCTCGTCTTCGCGATCATCGCGGAGAGCTTCTCCTTCCGCACCGCGATCAAGGAGTCCAACGAGAGCCGCGGCAACCAGAGCTGGAAGCAGTTCATCAAGAGCGCCAAGGCCCCCGAGCTTCCGGTGGTCCTGCTCGAGGACCTCGGCGCCCTCGTCGGCCTCGTCCTCGCCCTCGGCGGCGTCGGCCTGGCCCTGATCACCGGCAACGGCGTCTGGGACGGCATCGGCACCCTCTGCATCGGCGTCCTGCTGATCGTCATCGCCGTCGTCCTGGCCCTGGAGACCAAGTCCCTGCTGCTGGGCGAGGCCGCCGGAACCGCCGAGGTCGAGAAGATCAAGGCCGCGCTCGTCGACGGGGACACCGTCACCCGCATCATCCACATGCGCACCCTGCACCTGGGCCCCGAGGAACTCCTCGTCGCCGCCAAGATCGCCGTCCAGGGCGACGACACCGCGACCGAGGTGGCCAACGCCATCAACGCCGCCGAGGCCCGCATCCGCGCCTCCGTCCCGATCGCCCGCGTGATCTACCTGGAGCCGGACATCTACCAGCCCGAGGCCGTCGGCCTCGGCAAGGCCGACGCCCACTGACCGGCCCCCGACGGCACCCGAAGGCCCCCGCAGCTCACCGGCTGCGGGGGCCTTCGCGCGTGCGGGGCGGGGCGGGGCGGGGCCGTACGCGGCCCGGCTACCGGATCTCGCCCAGCACCTCCAGGACCGCCGGGCCGTCCGGCGCGGACTGGAGCCGGGCGCGGAAGTCCCCGTCCATCAGCTTGCGCGACAGCAGCGCCAGGATCCGCAGGTGCTCGTCGCCCGCCGAGGCCTCCGGCACGGAGATCATGAAGACCAGCCGGGCCTTCGTACCGTCGAGCGAGCCCCACTCGATGCCCCCGGAGGACCGGGCGAAGCCGACCATGGGCCGGGTCACCGCGTCCGTCTTGGCGTGCGGGATCGCGATCGACTCGCCGAGCCCCGTCGTGCCCTGCGCCTCCCGGGCGAGGGCCACCCGTACGAGCTCGTCCACGTCCCGGACGTTCCCCGTGGCGGCCAGCAGCTCGGCCATCTCCCGGATCGCCGCCTCCTTGGTGTCCGAAGCCAGCTCCGTCTTGACCGTCCGTGGGGTCAGGTACCCGGACAGCACCTCCGGACCCGCGTCGGGAGCGGTCACCGCCGCCGTCTCCGTCCGCGCCCGCACGGCCGCGCCCCCGGCGGCCGTTCCCCCGGCCCTGCCCTCCGCCCCGGTTCCCGCGCCGGCGGGCACCGGCTCCGCCACCGGCGCGGCGGGCTTCCGGGCCCGGCGCGCCTTGATCCCGATCAGCGCGTTCGTCGTCAGCGCGGTCACCACCGTGCCGATGGCGATCGCGATCAGGAACCAGGCCCAGCCGCTGATCGCACCCAGCGCGGCCACGACCGGACCGCCGTGCGGCACGTGGTCGCCCACGCCCGCCGCACCGGCGACCGCACCGGCCACCGCGCCGCCCAGCATGTTCGCCGGGATCACGATCGCCGGCCGCGCCGCCGCGAAGGGGATCGCGCCCTCCGAGATGCCGAAGACACCCATGAACAGCGCCGCCATACCGGTGTCACGCTCCTGCTCCGAGTACAGCCCGCGGCGCAGGAGCGTCGCCAGGCCCTGCCCGAGCGGCATCACCGGGATGGCCGCCGCGCACATGCCCATGACGGCGTAGTTCCCGGACGCGATGAGCCCCGTACCGAAGAGGAACGCCGTCTTGTTGACCGGGCCGCCCATGTCGAAGGCGATCATCAGGCCGAGCAGGGCGCCTAGCAGGACCGCGCTGGTGCCGGTCATCCCCGACAGCCAGCCGGTGAGGCTCTCGAAGAGCCACGAGACGGGCCTGCCGATGACGTAGACGAAGAACAGGCCGAGGGCCGTCGTGGCCACGATCGGGATCACGATGATCGGCATGATCGGCCGGACGGCCTTGGGGACCTGGACCTTCTTGATCCACAGGACCAGGTAGCCGGCCAGGAAGCCCGTCACGATCGCCCCGATGAAACCGGCACCCGACTCCGAGCCGTACAGCGCACCCGTGTTCGCGATGAAGCCGCCGATCATGCCGGGCACCAGCGCCGGCCGGTCGCCGATGGCGTACGCGATGTAGCCGGAGAGGATCGGGATCATCAGGGTGAAGCCCAGGACCCCGATCTGGAACAGCTGGTCCCAGAAGGTGCCCGGGGTGACCGCGTACCCCTCGGCGGTGGCGTGACCGCCCAGCGCCAGCGCGATGGCGATCAGCAGACCGCCGACCACCACGAAGGGGATCATGTACGAGACGCCGTTCATCAGCGCCTTGTACGCGAGGCTCCGCTCCTTGCCGCCGCCTCCCGGGCCTCCCGCACCCCCCGCGGCGGCCGTACCGGCCTGCACCGGCGCGCTCCGCACGCGCTCGATCAGCTCCTTCGGCCGGTGGATGCCGTCGGCGACCCCCGTGACCAGGACCCGCTTGCCCGCGAACCGCTCGCGGTCGACCTCCTTGTCGGCGGCGATGATGACCCCGTCCGCCTCGCTGACATCGTTGTCAGTGAGCACGTTCTCGGCGCCGATCGAGCCCTGGGTCTCCACCTTCAGGTCCACGCCCAGCTCGGCGGCCGCCTGCTGGAGCTTCTCGGCGGCCATGTACGTGTGCGCGATCCCCGTGGGGCACGCCGTCACGGCGAGCAGCTTCGGGCGCCCCCGCCCGCTCGTACCGTCACCGGGAGGGCCGGCAGGACTGGTCACTGGAATCTCCTTCACACCGCTGGTCCGCGAGATCGCGCGTACGAACCGATCCACCGGCATCCTGCAACAGGCGAGGGGTGGATCAAAAGCCCGAAAGGCCCCGAACGTTCCGCCGGGCGGCCTGAAAACGAAGCGCGACTTCTTCCCGTCCCCACTGGGGCCCGCTGCGCCGATCGGTGTAGATTCGTCATCAGTGTCAGGCGTCGCCGCTGATGGCGGTCGGGCGGTCCTCGTGACCGGCCGAGGGGAGAGAGGGCCCCGCGGCGGACTGTGCTCAGTGCACCGGCCAGCCCGTGCACGGCCCAGCCGTACCCACCTCTCGACCCATGAGGAGCAGCACCCATGGACTTCAAGGTCGCCGACCTTTCCCTTGCCGCTTTCGGCCGCAAGGAGATCACCCTGGCCGAGCACGAGATGCCGGGTCTGATGTCGATCCGCAAGGAGTACGCGGAGGCGCAGCCGCTGGCGGGCGCCCGCATCACCGGCTCGCTGCACATGACGGTGCAGACGGCCGTGCTCATCGAGACGCTCGTCGCCCTCGGCGCCGACGTCCGCTGGGCGTCCTGCAACATCTTCTCCACCCAGGACCACGCGGCCGCCGCCATCGCGGTCGGCCCGAACGGCACCCCGGAGAACCCGCAGGGCGTCCCGGTCTTCGCCTGGAAGGGCGAGACGCTGGAGGAGTACTGGTGGTGCACGGAGCAGGCGCTGACCTGGCCGAACACCCCGACCGGCGGTCCGAACATGATCCTGGACGACGGTGGTGACGCCACCCTCCTGGTCCACAAGGGCGTCGAGTTCGAGAAGGCAGGCGCGGCCCCGGACCCGTCCACGGCGTCCTCCGAGGAGTACGCCCACATCCTCACCCTCCTCAACCGCACCCTGGCCGAGGCCCCGCAGAAGTGGACGCAGCTCGCGTCGGAGATCCGCGGTGTGACGGAGGAGACCACGACCGGTGTCCACCGCCTCTACGAGATGATGGCCGAGGGCACGCTGCT
>NZ_JBVHWK010000009.1:0-34468 GCF_055569445.1 Streptomyces sp. NPDC029122
GGGGGGTGGGGGGGGGGGGGGGGGGGGGGGGGGGGGGGGGGGGGGGGGGGGGGGGCTTTTGGTGGGGGGGGGGGGGGGGGGGGGGGGGGGGGCCCCCCCCCCCCCACAAGCTCTTCTAGTACTGCTCGGTCTCGACGAAGCCGGCGTCCGCGTCGTCGTCGGCGCCGAAGGCGTCGGCGGCGGCCGTCGGGTCGAATCCGGGCGGGCTGTCCTTGAGGGCCAGGCCCATGCCGGCCAGCTTCGCCTTGACCTCGTCGATCGACTTCGCACCGAAGTTGCGGATGTCGAGCAGGTCGGCCTCGGAGCGGGCGACGAGCTCACCCACGGAGTGGATGCCCTCGCGCTTGAGGCAGTTGTACGACCGGACCGTGAGCTCGAGCTCCTCGATCGGCAGCGCCAGGTCGGCGGCCAGGGCGGCGTCCGTCGGGGACGGGCCCATGTCGATGCCCTCGGCGTCGATGTTGAGCTCGCGCGCCAGACCGAACAGCTCGACCAGGGTCTTGCCGGCGGACGCCATGGCGTCGCGCGGGCGCATGGCCTGCTTGGTCTCGACGTCGACGATCAGCTTGTCGAAGTCGGTGCGCTGCTCGACTCGGGTCGCCTCGACCTTGTAGGTGACCTTGAGGACCGGGCTGTAGATGGAGTCGACCGGGATGCGGCCGATCTCCTGGCCCAGCTGCTTGTTCTGGACGGCGGAGACGTAGCCGCGACCGCGCTCGACGGTCAGCTCCATCTCCAGCTTGCCCTTGCCGTTGAGCGTGGCGAGGACGAGGTCCGGGTTGTGCACCTCCACACCGGCCGGGGGCGCGATGTCGGCAGCGGTGACCAGGCCGGGGCCCTGCTTGCGCAGGTACATCACGACCGGCTCGTCGTGCTCCGAGGAGACGACCAGCTGCTTGATGTTGAGGATGATGTCCGTGACGTCTTCCTTGACGCCCGGCACGGTGGTGAACTCGTGCAGGACGCCGTCCACGCGGATGCTGGTGACAGCGGCACCCGGGATGGAGGACAGGAGGGTACGGCGCAGGGAGTTGCCGAGGGTGTAGCCGAAGCCCGGCTCCAGCGGCTCGATCACGAACCGCGAGCGGTACTCGTCGACGACCTCTTCGGTCAGCGAAGGACGCTGAGCGATAAGCATGTCTTTTCCTTCATTCGTGGACGCCCACTATTTGACGCCCGACGGATGCCGTACCGGAGGTACGGCTACTGCAAGGGTACGGGCGGTACGGCCCCCGAAGGGGTCGTACCGCCCGGACACTCAAGAACGCACAGGTGCGTCCGCTGCGTCAGACGCGGCGGCGCTTCGGCGGGCGGCAGCCGTTGTGCGGGGTGGGGGTGACGTCCTGGATCGAGCCGACCTCGAGGCCGGTGGCCTGGAGGGAGCGGATCGCGGTCTCGCGGCCGGAGCCCGGACCCTTGACGAAGACGTCGACCTTGCGCATGCCGTGCTCCTGCGCGCGGCGGGCGGCCGACTCGGCAGCCATCTGCGCGGCGAAGGGGGTGGACTTGCGCGAGCCCTTGAAGCCGACGTGGCCGGCGGAGGCCCAGGAGATCACGTTGCCCGAGGGGTCGGTGATCGAAACGATGGTGTTGTTGAACGTGCTCTTGATGTGGGCGTGCCCGTGAGCGACGTTCTTCTTTTCCTTGCGGCGCACCTTCTTGGCAGCGCCCTGACGACCCTTGGGGGGCATCTAAATCTCCTACGGGAGGTGGTCGGTCCTACAGCGCAAGACCGCTGAACAGGACTACTTCTTGCCCGGCTTCTTCTTACCGGCGATCGCGCGACGCGGGCCCTTGCGGGTACGCGCGTTCGTGCTGGTGCGCTGACCGTGCACCGGCAGGCCACGACGGTGGCGGATGCCCTGGTAGCACTGGATCTCGATCTTGCGGCGAATGTCGCCCTGGATCTCGCGGCGGAGGTCACCCTCGGTACGGAGGTTGGCGTCCACGTACTCGCGGATCTTGACGAGGTCCTCTTCGGCCAGGTCACGAACGCGGGTGTTCGGGTTCACGCCGGTGGAGGCGAGGATCTCCTTGGACCGGGTGCGCCCGATACCGAAGACGTAGGTGAGTGCGATCTCCACACGCTTTTCGCGCGGGATGTCAACACCGGAAACGCGTGCCATTCAATGGCTCCTGTGTGTTCGGGGGTCTTCCGCAGAACCACTCCCGACCGCCGACCACCCTGCTGGGCAGTGGTACGTCCGGGTCCCCGGCCCCCGCCGGAGGTACCGCCGGCCCTGGACCGGGCTGGGCGGGTTCTGCGTATGTACGTTTTCTTACGTCGCGCGAAGAACTGCGTAGTGCAGGTCGGTCGGCGTGCGTCAGCCCTGGCGCTGCTTGTGGCGCAGGTTGTCGCAGATGACCATGACCCGACCGTGGCGGCGGATCACCTTGCACTTGTCGCAGATCTTCTTGACGCTCGGCTTGACCTTCATGTTGGTGAGGTTCTCCGGGTCAGTGCCACCACCCGCACCGGGACGGACGCCCAGGCAGGAGTGAGGACAAGATCTACTTGTATCGGTAGACGATCCGGCCACGCGTCAGGTCGTACGGAGACAGCTCCACAACGACCCGGTCATCGGGAAGGATGCGGATGTAGTGCATCCGCATCTTGCCGCTGATGTGCGCGAGGACCTTGTGACCGTTCTGGAGTTCCACCTTGAACATGGCGTTCGGGAGGGACTCGATCACGGTGCCCTCGATCTCGATGGCACCTTGCTTCTTGGCCACGCTTCGCCTTTCGAATCGGCTACCTTGATCGGCTCACAGGCATGGAAATGCACGCGAGCCGACGAGTCAGTCTACGTCAGGGCACCGAGAAAGACGAATCCGGAAAGTTTGCCCATGAGTCTAGATCATTAACCGGGGCCGGCCCGAGGGGCCGGGGCAGCCGGAGCGGCTCAGCCCAGCGGGTCGGGGGCCGTGGTGACCCCGTACTCCGCCAGCTTCGCCTTGCCGCAGTCCGGGCTGGTCAGAACGATCGGCCCGGCCTCCGTCAGGGCGACCGAGTGCTCCCAGTGCGAGGACCAGGTGCCGTCCGTCGTGATGACCGTCCAGTCGTCCGCCAGGACCTCCGTCTGGGCCGTGCCGAGCGAGACCATCGGCTCGATCGCCAGGCACAGGCCCGGGACGAGCTTGATGCCCTTGCCGCGCTTGCGCGAGACGTAGTTCAGCAGGTGCGGGTCCATGTGCATCTCGGAGCCGATGCCGTGGCCGCCGTAGTCCTCGATGATCCCGAACTTGCCCAGGCTGTGCTCACCGGTCGCGGGCCGCGGCTGGCGCTTGATGTAACCCTCGATCGCCTTCGAGATGTCCACCAGGCGGTTGCCGGACTTCATGGCCGCGATGCCGGCCCACATCGACTCCTCGGTCACCCGGGACAGCTCGACCAGCTCCGGCGCGTGACCGGTGCCCACGAAGGCCGTGTAGGCCGCGTCACCGTGCCAGCCGTCCACGATCGCGCCCGCGTCGATGGAGATGACGTCGCCGTCCTTGAGGACCGTCTTGTCGTCCGGGATGCCGTGCACGACGACCTCGTTCACCGAGGTGCAGATGGTCGCGGGGAAGCCCCCGTACCCGAGGAAGTTCGACTTCGCCCCGGCGTCGGCGATCACCTTCCGGGCCACCATGTCCAGGTCCCGCGTCGTGGAGCCCGGCACGGCCGCCTCACGGGTCGCCGCGTGGATCGCGGCGACGACCAGCCCTGCCTCCCGCATCTTCGCGATCTGCTCGGGGGTCTTCAGCTGAACCATGAACGGGGACCTTCCACCTTCGAAAGAACGGGTCTTCTCAACAGTACGGCCGCGATGCCCGAGGGACACCGCGGCCGTACTGACGGTCACGAACGGAAGTGACTACTTCTTCAGGGCGTCCATCGCCCGCTTGGTGATCTCGTGCACCTCGCCGAGGGCGGAGATGGTCACCAGCAGGCCCTGGGCCTTGTAGTAGTCGATGATCGGCTCGGTCTGCGTGTGGTAGACCTCCAGCCGGTTGCGGACCGTGGCCTCGGAGTCGTCGGCCCGCTGGTACAGCTCGCCGCCGCAGTGGTCGCAGACCCCCTCGGCCTTCGGAGCCGCGTAGATCACGTGGAAGACGTGCGAGGAGTCCTCGCGGCAGATCCGCCGGCCGGCGATCCGCTTGACGACCTCGTCCTCCTCTACCTCCAGGTCCAGCACGGCGTCGAGCTTCATGCCGGCTTCGCGGAGCATCGCGTCGAGCGCCTCGGCCTGCGAGACGTTCCGCGGGAAGCCGTCGAGCAGGAAACCGCCCGCGGCGTCCGGCTGCTGCATACGGTCCTTCGCCATGCCGACGGTGATCTCGTCGGGGACGAGGTCGCCCTTGTCCATGAACGCCTTGGCGCGCCGGCCCAGCTCGGTGTTCTGGCTGATGTTGGCGCGGAACAGGTCGCCCGTGGAGATGTGCGGGATCGACAGGTTCTTGGCGAGGAACGCGGCCTGCGTTCCCTTGCCCGCCCCGGGGGGTCCGACGAGGACGATTCGCATCAGCGGAGGAACCCTTCGTAGTTGCGCTGCTGGAGCTGGCTCTCGATCTGCTTCACGGTTTCCAGACCCACACCCACGATGATGAGGATGCTCGTCCCGCCGAACGGGAAGTTCTGGTTCGCTCCGAAGCCGGCCAACGCCATTGTCGGCACGAGAGCGATCAGACCCAGGTACAGCGACCCCGGCCAAGTGATCCGGTTGAGTACGTAGCTCAGGTACTCGGCGGTAGGCCGACCGGCGCGGATGCCCGGGATGAACCCACCATACTTCTTCATGTTGTCGGCAACTTCCTCGGGGTTGAACGAGATCGCCACGTAGAAGAACGCGAAGAAGACGATCAGGAGGAAGTAGACGGCGATGTAGTACGGGTGGTCGCCCTTGACGAAGTGCTTCTGGATCCAGGTGGCCCAGCCGGCCGTCGAGCCGCTGAACTGGACGATCAGGGCCGGGATGTACAGCAGCGACGAGGCGAAGATGACCGGGATGACACCGGCCTGGTTCACCTTGAGCGGGATGTAGGTGGACGTACCGCCGTAGGCACGGCGGCCGATCATGCGCTTCGCGTACTGGACCGGGATCCGGCGCTGCGCCTGCTCGACGAAGACCACCAGGGCCACCATCGCGAGGCCCACCAGGATGACGACGGCGAACTCCACCCAGCCGTCAGCGATCTTGCCCTGGAGCTTGATCGTCCAGAGGGAGCCGACGAAGCCGGCCGCGATGGAGATGAACATCAGGATGGACATGCCGTTGCCGATGCCGCGGTCGGTGATGAGCTCACCGAGCCACATGACGACACAGGTGCCGGCGGTCATGGTGACCACCATGACGATCGTGGTGAAGATCGAGTGGTTGGGGACGATCTCACGAGCCACCGGGCAGGTGCCGAAGAGCGCACCCGTCCGCGCGGTGGCGACCAGGCCGGTGCCCTGGAGGATCGCGAGTGCGACCGTCAGATAGCGCGTGTACTGAGTGATCTTCGCGGTGCCGGACTGCCCCTCTTTTTTGAGGTTCTCCAGCTTCGGGATGACCACGGTCAGCAGCTGCAGGATGATGCTCGCCGTGATGTAGGGCATGATGCCGAGCGCGAAGATCGTGATCTGCAGCAGCGCACCGCCGCTGAACATGTTGACCAGACCGAAGAGGCTGTTGCTGCTCCCCATCTGGTCCACACAGATCTGGACGTTCTTGTAGCTCACGCCGGGTACCGGGATGTGGGACCCGAGCCTGTACAGCACGATGATGCCGAGCGTGAAGAGCAGCTTCTTGCGCAGGTCGGGCGTCTTGAACGCCCGGGCGAACGCGGTGAGCACGGTGCCTCCTGCGACCCCCGCGCTACTGCGTCAGAGGTGACGGTCTGAGGGATCGACGAATACGTACGAGCAAAGGTGCAGGCCACCTTACCGGCGACTGCGCCCCCCGTGGAACGACCGACCGGGGATGCCCCATATGTGAGGCATCCCCGGTCGGGTTTCTAGCTATTTGTCACAGAGTTCGTCTTAGACGAGCTCGGTGACGGAGCCGCCGGCGGCGGCAATCTTCTCCTTGGCGGAGGCGGAGACGGCGTCAACCGAAACCGTCAGCGCCACGGAGATCTCGCCCTGGCCCAGGACCTTGACGAGGCTGTTCTTGCGAACCGCGCCCTTGGCGACCAGGTCGGCCACCGTGACCTCTCCACCCTCGGGGTAGAGGGCACCGAGCTTGTCCAGGTTGACGACCTGGAACTCGGTGCGGAACGGGTTCTTGAAGCCCTTCAGCTTCGGCAGGCGCATGTGGAGGGGCATCTGCCCGCCCTCGAAGCGCTGCGGAACCTGGTAGCGGGCCTTCGTGCCCTTGGTACCACGACCGGCCGTCTTACCCTTCGACGCCTCACCACGACCGACACGGGTCTTCGCGGTCTTGGCACCGGGGGCGGGACGGAGGTTGTGGGCCTTCAGCGGGTTGGTCTCAGCCATTAGTCAACCTCCTCTACCGTCACGAGGTGGCGGACGGTGTGCACCATGCCGCGGAACTCGGGGCGGTCCTCCTTGACGACGACGTCGTTCAGGCGCTTGAGCCCGAGCGAACGCAGCGTGTCGCGGTGGTTCTGCTTGCTGCCGATGTACGACTTCGTCTGCGTGATCTTGAGGCGGGCCATCAGACACCCGCCCCAGCACGCGCACGGAGCAGAGCCGCGGGAGCGACGTCCTCGAGCGGCAGACCACGGCGAGCCGCGATCTCCTCGGGACGCTGCAGGCCCTTCAGGGCCTCCACGGTCGCGTGCACGATGTTGATCGCGTTGGAAGAGCCGAGCGACTTCGACAGGATGTCGTGGACGCCTGCGCACTCCAGCACGGCACGCACCGGACCACCGGCGATAACGCCGGTACCCGGGGAAGCCGGCTTGAGCATGACGACGCCCGCAGCCTTCTCGCCCTGGATCGGGTGAGGGATGGTGCCCTGGATACGGGGAACCTTGAAGAAGTTCTTCTTGGCTTCCTCGACGCCCTTGGCGATGGCCGCGGGAACTTCCTTGGCCTTGCCGTAACCGACACCTACGGTGCCGTCACCGTCGCCCACCACGACCAGCGCGGTGAAGCTGAAGCGGCGACCACCCTTGACAACCTTGGCGACGCGGTTGATCGCGACAACGCGCTCAACGTAAGCGGTCTTCTCGGCGGCAGCGCCACCGTCGCGACCCTTCCGGTCCCGCCGCTCGCCGCCACCGGCACCGCTACCGCGGCGCTGGGGTCCAGCCATTGGATTACCTCTCTCTGTTACGTCCGTGAGTCCCGGAACCGGGGCTTAGAACTTCAGCCCGGCTTCGCGGGCGGCGTCAGCCAGAGCGGCAATGCGCCCGGCGTATCGGTTGCCACCGCGGTCGAACACGACGGTCTCGACACCCGCGGCCTTGGCACGCTCGGCGACGAGCGCGCCGACAGCCTGGGCCTGGGCGCTCTTGTCGCCTTCGCCACCGCGGATCGAAGCGTCCAGGGTCGACGCCGACGCAAGGGTGTGACCCTTGAGGTCGTCGATGACCTGGGCAACGATGTTGCGGTTCGAACGCGTCACGACGAGGCGCGGACGCTCCGCCGTACCCGAGACGTTCTTGCGGATGCGGATGTGGCGGCGAGCCTTGGCAGCGCGCTTGTACGCGTCGCCCTTGGCGATCTTCACACCGTATGCCATGGCTACTTACCAGCCTTTCCGACCTTGCGGCGGATGACTTCGCCGGCGTACTTGACACCCTTGGCCTTGTACGGGTCGGGCTTCCGCAGCTTGCGGATGTTGGCGGCGACCTCGCCGACCTTCTGCTTGTCGATGCCCTCGACCGAGAACTTGGTCGGCGACTCGACCTTGAACGAGATGCCGTCGGGCGCCTCGATCAGGATCGGGTGGCTGTAACCGAGCTGGAACTCCAGGTCGGAGCCCTTCGCGGCGACGCGGTAACCGACACCGCTGATCTCGAGAGCCTTGACGTAACCCTGGGTCACACCGGTGATCATGTTCGCCACCAGCGTGCGGGACAGGCCGTGCAGGGCCTTGTTCTGACGCTCGTCGTTCGGACGGGTGACGTTCAGAACGCCGTCCTCACCCTTGACGATCTCGATCGGCGCGGCGACGGTGTGCGTGAGCAGACCCTTGGGGCCCTTCACCGCAACCGTGCGGCCATCGATGGTGACGTCCACACCGGCGGGAACCTGGATGGGGAGCTTGCCGATTCGCGACATTGCTTTTCCTCCGTTCCCGACTACCAGACGTAGGCGAGGACTTCCCCACCTACGCCCTTCTTGCCTGCCTGCTGGCCGGTCAGGAGACCGTGCGACGTGGAGATGATCGCCACGCCCAGGCCGCCCAGGACCTTCGGCAGGTTGGTGGACTTCGCGTACACGCGCAGACCGGGCTTCGAGATCCGCTTGATGCCCGCGATGGAGCGCTCACGGTTCGGCCCGAACTTCAGCTCGAGGACGAGGTTCTTGCCGACCTCGGCGTCCTCGACCTTCCAGCCGGTGATGAAACCCTCCTGCTTGAGGATCTCCGCGATGTGCGACTTGATCTTGCTGTGCGGCATCACGACGGTGTCGTGGTACGCCGAGTTAGCGTTACGCAGACGCGTGAGCATGTCTGCGATCGGGTCAGTCATGGTCATGAAGTGGCCTTCGGCCTCTCTCGCCGGGGTTTCCTGTATGCGCCATCCCTCTCCCCGCTCAGAGGCGGGACGGGTGCGGTGCGGGGACCTACGGCGTAGTAAGTCGTTATGGGCGGCGGACGCCCAACCACACAAGCCTAAGGCATGCGCGGCCGGGCATCCGCCGACCAGATGCTTACCGAG
The DNA here is from genome assembly GCF_055569445.1 of Streptomyces sp. NPDC029122. NCBI lineage: Bacteria > Bacillati > Actinomycetota > Actinomycetes > Kitasatosporales > Streptomycetaceae > Streptomyces > Streptomyces sp. NPDC029122. The sequence goes on from NZ_JBVHWK010000009.1 coordinate 8,818, forward strand.
AGTCTCTGGAACTTCCCCAAGTCCTTACGGACGGGAGGGAATTACCAGGAGCTCTTGGTCACGCCCGGCAGCTCGCCACGGTGAGCCATCTCACGAAGGCAGACGCGGCACAGGCCGAACTTGCGGTACACGGAGTGGGGGCGACCGCAGCGCTGGCAGCGGGTGTACGCACGCACACCGAACTTGGGCTTGCGGGCAGCCTTCGCGATGAGAGCCTTCTTCGCCATCTCGCTTACGCCTCCTTGAAGGGGAAGCCGAGGTGACGAAGGAGGGCACGGCCCTCGTCGTCGTTGGTCGCCGTGGTGACCACGGTGATGTCCATACCCCGGGTACGGTCGATCTTGTCCTGGTCGATCTCGTGGAACATGACCTGCTCCGTGAGACCGAAGGTGTAGTTGCCACGGCCGTCGAACTGCTTCGGCGACAGACCACGGAAGTCACGGATACGCGGCAGCGCGAGCGACAGCGTACGGTCCAGGAACTCCCACATGCGGTCACCACGGAGGGTGACGTGGCAGCCGATCGGCTGACCCTCACGCAGCTTGAACTGCGCGATGGACTTGCGGGCCTTCGTGACGGCCGGCTTCTGACCGGTGATCGTCGTCAGGTCGCGGATGGCACCGTCGATCAGCTTCGAGTCACGGGCGGCGTCACCGACACCCATGTTCACGACGATCTTGACGAGGCCGGGGATCTGCATGACGTTCTCGTAGGAGAACTCCTCACGCAGCTTGCCCGCGATGTCCTCGCGGTACTTCGTCTTCAGACGCGGAGTGGTAGCCATCAGATGTCCTCGCCCGTGCGCTTGGCAACGCGGATCTTGTTGCCCTCGTCGTCGAAGCGGAAACCGACGCGGGTGACGACCTTCTTGCCGTCCTTCTCCACAACCAGCTGAACGTTGCTGACGTGGACCGGGGCCTCGGTGATCACGATGCCACCGGCCTGGTTCTGGCCGGCCTTGGTGTGCTTCTTGACCCGGTTGACACCCTCGACCAGGACGCGGTTCTCGCTGGGCATGGCCGCGATGACCTTGCCCTGCTTGCCCTTGTCCTTACCGGTGATGACCTGGACCAGGTCGCCCTTCTTGATCTTCATGCTTACAGCACCTCCGGCGCGAGCGAGATGATCTTCATGAACTTCTTCTCGCGCAGCTCACGGCCGACGGGGCCGAAGATACGGGTGCCGCGAGGGTCGCCGTCGTTCTTCAGAATGACGGCGGCGTTCTCGTCGAAGCGGATGTACGAGCCGTCCTGGCGGCGGCGCTCCTTGACGGTGCGAACGATGACCGCCTTGACGACGTCACCCTTCTTCACGTTGCCACCGGGGATCGCATCCTTGACGGTGGCGACGATGACGTCACCGATGCCCGCGTAGCGGCGACCGGAGCCACCGAGAACACGGATGCAAAGGATCTCCTTGGCACCAGTGTTGTCGGCGACACGCAGTCGCGACTCCTGCTGGATCACGTCTATCTCCTGTTTGTCTGCCGGTTCCCGGCCGGGGCTTCATCGAAGCCCCGGCCGAGCCTGGCGGAACGAACCTGAAGGGTTACCCCTTCAAGCAATTACTTGGCCTTCTCGAGGATCTCGACGATGCGCCAGCGCTTGGTCGCCGACAGCGGACGCGTCTCCATGATGAGGACGCGGTCGCCGACGCCGGCAGCGTTCTGCTCGTCGTGCGCCTTGAGCTTGTTCGTACGGCGGATGACCTTGCCGTACAGCGCGTGCTTCACACGGTCCTCGACGGCGACGACGACGGTCTTGTCCATCTTGTCGCTGACGACCAGACCCTCACGGGTCTTGCGGAAACCGCGCTCGGTCTTCTCAGTCACGTTGTTCTCGCTCATGCGTTCTCCACCGTCTCGATACCGAGCTCACGCTCGTGCATCAGGGTGTAGATGCGAGCGATGTCCTTACGGACGGACTTGAGCCGGCCGTTGTTCTCCAGCTGGCCGGTGGCCGCCTGGAAACGGAGCTTGAACAGCTCCTCCTTGGCCTCGCGCAGCTTGGCAACGAGCTCCTCGTTGCCGAGCTCGCGGAGCTCGGACGCCTTGGTTCCCGTCGCCATCACGACTCACCTGCCTCGCGCTTGACGATCCGGCACTTCATCGGCAGCTTGTGGGCCGCACGAGTCAGAGCCTCACGCGCAATCTTTTCGTTCGGGTAGGACAGCTCGAACATGACCCGGCCCGGGTGCACGTTCGCGATCCACCACTCGGGGGAACCCTTACCGGAACCCATGCGGGTCTCGGCAGGCTTCTTCGTCAGCGGGCGGTCCGGGTAGATGTTGATCCAGACCTTGCCGCCACGCTTGATGTGGCGGGTCATCGCGATACGAGCCGCCTCGATCTGGCGGTTCGTCACGTAGGCGGGGGTGAGCGCCTGGATGCCGTACTCGCCGAACGAGACCTCAGTACCGCCCTTGGCCATACCGCTGCGCTTCGGGTGGTGCTGCTTGCGGTGCTTGACCCTACGAGGGATCAGCATGTCGGTCAGGCCTCCGTTCCGGTGCTCTCGGCCGGAGCGGCGGCGGGAGCGTCGGCCTTGGGGGCCTCGGCACCAGCAGCCTGCTGCGGCTTGCGGCCACCACGGCCGCCGCGCTCGCCACCACGGCCACCACGGCCGGCGGGACGGTCGCCAGCGCCGGCGCCACGGGCCGGGCGGTTACCCGCACGGGCCGCAGCGTTCTCGGCGCGAACCTCGGCGATGTTCTTGACGTCGCCCTTGTAGATCCAGACCTTCACGCCGATACGGCCGAAGGTGGTCTTGGCCTCGAAGAAGCCGTAGTCCACGTTCGCGCGCAGCGTGTGCAGCGGCACACGACCCTCGCGGTAGAACTCGGAGCGGGACATCTCGGCGCCGCCGAGACGGCCACCGCACTGGATCTTGATGCCCTTGGCGCCGGCCTTCATCGTGCCCTGCATGCTCTTGCGCATGGCACGACGGAAGGAGACGCGGGAGGAGAGCTGCTCGGCAACGGCCTGGGCAACGAGCTGAGCGTCGAGCTCGGGGTTCTTGACCTCGAGGATGTTCAGCTGGACCTGCTTGCCCGTGAGCTTCTCGAGGTCACCGCGGATGCGGTCGGCCTCGGCGCCACGGCGGCCGATGACGATGCCGGGACGGGCGGTGTGGATGTCCACACGCACGCGGTCACGGGTGCGCTCGATCTCAACCTTCGAGATGCCGGCGCGCTCCATGCCGGACGTCATCATCCGACGGATGGCGACGTCTTCCTTGACGTAGTCCTTGTACAGCTTGTCGGCGTACCAACGCGACTTGAAGTCCGTGGTGATGCCGAGTCGGAACCCGTGCGGGTTTACCTTCTGGCCCATTACCGGGAACCTTCCTTGCTGCTGACGACCACGGTGATGTGGCTGGTCCGCTTGCGGATCCGGTAGGCACGGCCCTGGGCACGCGGACGGAACCGCTTCAGGGTCGGGCCCTCGTCCACGTACGCCTCGCTGATGACCAGCGTGGAGGCGTCCGGGTGGTTGTAGTTGTGTGCGGCGTTGGCAATGGCGCTGTCCAGCACCTTGCCGACGGGCACGCTCGCGGCCTGCGGGGCGAAACGCAGGACCGCCTGAGCCTCCGTGGCATCCATGCCACGGATGAGGTCCACCACTCGGCGGGCCTTCATGGGCGTGACGCGGATGTACCGCGCCTGGGCCCTGGCTTCCATGGTTGTCCCTTCGGTGTTAGTCATAGTCGTAACCACCCCGCGTTAGCGGCGCTTCGACTTCCGGTCGTCCTTGACGTGGCCGCGGAAGGTGCGAGTCGGCGAGAACTCGCCGAGCTTGTGGCCGACCATCGACTCGGTGACGAACACCGGGACGTGGGTCTTGCCGTTGTGCACCGCGATCGTGTGACCCAGCATGCTGGGGATGATCATCGAGCGACGGGACCAGGTCTTGATGACGTTCTTGGTGCCGGCTTCGTTCTGGGCGTCCACCTTCTTTACGAGGTGGTCGTCGACGAAGGGCCCCTTCTTGAGACTGCGCGGCATCTAAACCCGCTCCTAGCGCTTCTTGTTCGTCTTGCGGCGGCGGACGATGTACTTGCTCGAAGCCTTCTTCGGCGAGCGAGTACGACCCTCCTTCTGACCCCACGGGGAGACCGGGTGGCGACCACCGCTGGTCTTGCCCTCACCACCACCGTGCGGGTGGTCAACCGGGTTCATCGCGACACCGCGGACGGTCGGGCGGACGCCCTTCCAGCGCATGCGGCCGGCCTTGCCCCAGTTGATGTTCGACTGCTCGGCGTTGCCGACCTCGCCGACCGTGGCGCGGCAGCGCGCGTCGACGAGACGGATCTCGCCCGACGGCATGCGGAGGTGGGCCATGACGCCCTCCTTCGCGAGCAGCTGCACGGAGGCGCCGGCGGAGCGGGCGAACTTCGCGCCGCCACCGGGACGGAGCTCGATCGCGTGGATCGTGGTACCGACCGGGATGTTGCGGAGCGCGAGGTTGTTACCGGGCTTGATGTCGGCCGTGGGGCCGTTCTCGATCCGGTCACCCTGCTGCAGACCGCGCGGCGCGATGATGTAGCGCTTCTCGCCGTCGGCGTAGTGCAGCAGCGCGATGCGCGCGGTGCGGTTGGGGTCGTACTCGATGTGCGCGACCTTGGCCGGCACGCCGTCCTTGTCGTGACGACGGAAGTCGATCACACGGTAGGCGCGCTTGTGTCCGCCACCCTGGTGGCGAACGGTGATCCGGCCGGTGTTGTTACGGCCGCCCTTGCTGTGCAGAGGGCGAACCAGCGACTTCTCCGGCGTGGACCGCGTGATCTCGACAAAGTCGGCGACGCTGGAGCCACGACGGCCCGGGGTCGTCGGCTTGTACTTGCGGATACCCATTTCTCAGTCCTCGTCCGATTCCGGACGACTAGACCTCCGTTAGGAGGCCTGGCCGCCGAAGATGTCGATACGGTTGCCCTCGGCAAGGGTCACGATGGCGCGCTTGGTGTTGGCGCGCTTGCCGAAACCGGTCTTGGTGCGCTTGCGCTTACCCTGACGGTTGATCGTGTTGACCCCGGTGACCTTGACCGAGAAGACCGCCTCGACGGCCTGCTTGATCTGGGTCTTGTTGGCGCCGGGCGCGACGATGAACGTGTACTTGTTCTCGTCCAGCAGCGCGTAGCTCTTCTCCGAGACGACCGGCTTGATCAGCAGGTCGCGCGGGTCGGTGAAGGTCTTGCTGGTAACGGTCGCCTCAGACATCAGGCCTCGTTCCCTTCGGTCTCATCGGCCTTGGGGCCAGACACGAAGGACTCGAGCGCGGCCTGGGTGAAGACCACGTCGTCAGAGACGATCACGTCGTACGTGTTCAGCTGGCCCGGCTCCAGGATGTGAACCTGGGGCAGGTTGCGGGCGGACAGCCACGCCAGCTCGTCAGAGCGCTCGGCGACCAGGAGCAGGTTCTTGCGCTCCGAGATCTTGCCGAACAGCGTCTTGGCGGCCTTCGTGGAGGCGGCACCCTCGACCACGCCGGTGACGACGTGGATGCGGGAGTGACGCGCACGGTCCGAGAGGGCACCGCGGAGGGCGGCGGCCTTCATCTTCTTGGGGGTCCGCTGCGAGTAGTCACGCGGCTGCGGGCCGTGGACGACGCCACCGCCGGCGAACTGCGGAGCGCGGGTCGAACCCTGACGGGCGCGGCCGGTGCCCTTCTGGCGGTAAGGCTTCTTGCCACCACCACGGACTTCGCCACGGGTCTTGGTCTTGTGCGTGCCCTGACGGGCAGCTGCCAGCTGGGCGACGACGACCTGGTGGATCAGCGGAACGCTGGTCTTCGCGTCGAAGATCTCCGAGGGGAGCTCGACGGTACCGGCCTTGTCGCCTGCCGGCGAAAGGATGTCAATGGTGCTCATTACCTCAAGCCCCCTTGGCCGCGGTACGGACCAGGACGAGGCCGCCGTTCGGACCGGGGACCGCGCCCTTGATGAGGAGCAGACCCTTCTCCGCGTCAACCGCGTGGATGGTCAGGTTCTGGGTGGTGACGCGCTCGTTACCCATGCGACCGGCCATGCGCATGCCCTTGAAGACACGCCCAGGGGTGGCGCAGCCACCGATCGAACCGGGGGAGCGGTGCTTGCGCTGCACACCGTGACCGGCGCCGAGGCCCCGGAAGTTGTGCCGCTTCATGACACCGGCGAAGCCCTTGCCCTTGCTGTTGCCCGTGACGTCAACCTTGACGCCGGACTCGAAGATCTCAGCGGTGATCTCCTGGCCGAGCGTGTACTCGCTGGCGTCGGAGGTGCGGAGCTCCACCAGGTGGCGGCGGGGGGTCACGTCGGCCTTGGCGAAGTGGCCCTTGAGGGGCTTGTTCACCTTGCGCGGGTCGATCTCGCCGAAGGCGATCTGGACCGACTCGTAGCCGTCGGTGTCGTTCGTACGGACCTGGGTCACGACGCAGGGTCCGGCCTTGACGACGGTCACCGGGACGACACGGTTGTTCTCGTCCCAGACCTGGGTCATGCCGAGCTTCTCGCCCAGGACGCCCTTGATCTGCTTTGCCATCTTCTCGACGCCTCTCAGAGCTTGATCTCGATGTCAACGCCGGCCGGAAGGTCCAGGCGCATCAGCGAGTCAACGGTCTTGGGCGTCGGGTCGAGGATGTCGATCAGGCGCTTGTGCGTGCGCATCTCGAAGTGCTCGCGCGAGTCCTTGTACTTGTGCGGCGACTTGATGACGCAGTACACGTTCTTCTCAGTGGGCAGCGGCACCGGGCCCGCGACCGACGCACCAGTGCGCGTCACCGTCTCGACGATCTTCTTCGCCGAGGAGTCGATGACCTCGTGGTCGTAGGCCTTGAGCCGGATGCGGATCTTCTGTCCCGCCATGGCTACTCCGTAGTCCTGTCTGTGTGTGGAACGCTCTGGCTCCCGGTGGGCCGCAGGAGCAACTCCCGCAGCCTTTCCTCCGACCCACGCGGTCGGGCGTGTCGCACTCCCTCTACAGAAAATTCCCATACGGAAATTCCCTCGTCCAAGGGGGTGCGGTCCCTGGACCGCGCATCGGGGGAAAGACACCCGCCGAGTGCCTGGTGGGCACCGTGCTGACACTTCCCAGAAGATTCCCGTACGTCCGCCCTCATTGCTGCCCCGAAAGGCAGATTAAGGACGACGAGTACTGTGGGACTCGCTTCCGGTCCTCCCGGCGGGAGGCGCACAGCATCGGCACTCAACCGAGCAACTTGAGTAGTCTGCCATACGAGGCACGTACCTGGCCAATCGGGCCGAAGAGAATACCCCGCTGCGCGAACACGTCAAACCGCGGCACGCGTTTTCCCGGGGGTTCCTCCCAGGTCAGGAGCGGGATGCCGCGCCGCCATGCACTCCCCCGCCGGCCCGCCCATGGGCGCACTCCGGTCGTAGGGGTCGACGACCGACCCTGACGGACCCGGCCCGCCCGCCGCGAGCTCGCTGTCGAACCGGGGGTGCAGAAAGCCGGTGCCGTCCCGCGAGCAGTCGTCGTTGCCGGCGCTCTCCAACTACTCCAGGACCTGGAGCCTGCCCGGGGTCGAGACCACCTTGCGGGGGTCGGAGAGGGCCACGGTCAGCGTGCGCCGCACCACCGTGCGGGCCACCTCGTCCGAGCCCGGCTCCGCCCGGACCACGGGGTAGGCGAAGGTGTGGTCGGCGTGCACCTTCACCTCGCCGTCCCGGCCGCTGTCGAAGCTCATCCGGCCGCGCGTCTTGACCACGTCGCCGTGCACCCTGACCTCCGCCGGGTGGAACCGGCTGAACAGCCACAGCGGGTCCGCGTCCCTCGAGGGGGCGGCCAGGGCGGTCTCGATGAGGCCCTTGCCGTCGCTCTGCACGGGGTCCAGCAGGTCCAGCGCCGCCTGGGGCCGTTCGCTCCAGGGTGGCGGGGTCCAGGTTCGACGCGATCAGCAGCTGCTTGGTCATGGCCAGCGCGTCGGCGACCTGCTGCTTCGACATGCCGCCGACGGCAGCGGGCTCCGGGGTCTCGATACCGGCCGCGCCGTCGGCTCACCGCAGGGCCGGCGAGCCGCGGAAGGGCTCCTTGAGCGTGGGGCGGCCCGGGGGGACGGCCCCCGGGGCCGCCGTCGGGCGTACGGACTCCGCGGGCAGCGGTCCGGCCGCGCGGGTGGCGTCGCGGGCCGCGGCCTCGCCCGTCAGGCGGTCGATGAGCGGCTCGGGACGCAGGACGACCAGCGCCAGCGCCGCGATGCCCACGATCGCCGCGGCGGCCTTCAGGCCCCGCCGGCGCCGGTTCGTCTCCTGGCGGGCGGGCCCGGTGCGCCAGCCCGGCGGTTCGTGCGGCACCGGCGCGCTCCCGCGCCCGAACGGCCCGCGCCGCACGGCGGCCCGGGCCCGTTCCTCGTCCTCGCGCCGCAGACGCTCGGTGACCATCCGCGCCCGCGCCGACGGCTCCTTCGGCGCGCCCGCGCCCTCCCGCGTGCCGGAGCCTCTCACGGCTCCGTACGGGCCCCCGCCCCGGGGCACGACGAAGGGCCCCTCCCCCGCCGCCGGAGCGGTGGGAAAGGGGCCCTCACGTCGAACATGGTGCCCGCTGCAGCGAGCTACCAGGTCAGAGCACGAATTACTTCGTGATCTTGGTGACCTGGCCGGCGCCCACGGTACGACCACCCTCACGGATGGCGAACTTCAGGCCCTCCTCCATGGCGACCGGCTGGATCAGCTGGACGGACATGTCGGTGTTGTCGCCCGGCATGACCATCTCGGTGCCCTCGGGGAGGGTAACGACGCCGGTCACGTCCGTGGTACGGAAGTAGAACTGCGGGCGGTAGTTGTTGAAGAACGGGGTGTGACGGCCACCCTCGTCCTTCGACAGGATGTACGCGGCGGCCTCGAACTCGGTGTGCGGCGTGACCGAACCGGGCTTGATGATGACCTGGCCGCGCTCGACGTCCTCGCGCTTGATGCCACGGAGGAGCAGACCGACGTTCTCGCCGGCCTGGCCCTCGTCGAGCAGCTTGCGGAACATCTCGATGCCGGTGACCGTGGTGGTGGTCTTCTCGGTCTTGATGCCGATGATGTCGACGGTCTCGTTGACCTTCAGGACACCACGCTCGATACGACCGGTGACGACGGTGCCACGACCGGTGATCGTGAAGACGTCCTCGACGGGCATGAGGAACGGCTTGTCGGTGTCACGCGGCGGGGTCGGGATCGACTCGTCGACGGCCTTCATGAGGCCGAGGAGCTTCTCGCCCCACTCCTTGTCGCCCTCGAGCGCCTTCAGCGCGGAGACCTGGACGACCGGCAGGTCGTCGCCCGGGAAGTCGTACTCGGAGAGCAGCTCACGGACCTCGAGCTCGACGAGCTCCAGGATCTCCTCGTCGTCCACCATGTCGGCCTTGTTCAGGGCGACGACGATGTAGGGAACGCCGACCTGGCGGGCCAGGAGCACGTGCTCCTTGGTCTGCGGCATCGGGCCGTCGGTGGCGGCGACCACGAGGATGGCACCGTCCATCTGCGCGGCACCGGTGATCATGTTCTTGATGTAGTCCGCGTGACCCGGGCAGTCGACGTGGGCGTAGTGACGCGCCTCGGTCTGGTACTCGACGTGCGCGATGGAGATGGTGATACCGCGCTGGCGCTCCTCAGGAGCCTTGTCGATCTGGTCGAAGGCCGAGGCCTCGTTCAGGTCCGGGTACGCGTCGTGCAGCACCTTGGTAATGGCGGCCGTGAGGGTCGTCTTACCGTGGTCAATGTGACCGATGGTGCCGATGTTGACGTGCGGCTTAGTCCGCTCGAACTTCGCCTTCGCCACGGGGGTCCTCCTGGAGAGTGGTTCTGTACGCCTTACAGATCGGCGCCAGGTGATCTTTGCTGGGAAGCCGGGTTCCCCGGGGCAACGGGAGATTTGCTCCTGTTGCCCCAGAGGCTCCGGTGACAAGCCTAAAGCGTGTACTCGGAAGAGTTACTCGCCCTTGGCCTTCGCGATGATCTCCTCGGCGACGTTCCGGGGAACCTCGGCGTAGGAGTCGAACTGCATCGAGTAGCTGGCGCGACCCGAGGTCTTGCTGCGGAGGTCTCCGACGTAGCCGAACATCTCCGAAAGCGGCACGAGGCCCTTGACGATCTTGGCTCCGTGACGGTCCTCCATGGCCTGGATCTGGCCACGGCGGGAGTTGATGTCACCGATGACGTCGCCCATGGACTCCTCCGGCGTGGTGACCTCGACGGCCATCATCGGCTCGAGGAGCACGGGAGAAGCCTTGCGCGCGGCCTCCTTGAAGGCCTGCGAACCGGCGATCTTGAAGGCGAGCTCGGAGGAGTCGACCTCGTGGTAGCCACCGTCGAGAAGCGTGACGCGGACGCCCGTCATCTCGTAGCCGGCCAGGATGCCGAACTGCATGGCCTCCTGCGCACCGGCGTCGACCGAAGGGATGTACTCCTTCGGCACGCGGCCACCGGTGACCTTGTTGACGAACTCGTACGCCGGACCATCGGCGTCCGTGATCGGCTCGATCGCGATCTGCACCTTCGCGAACTGACCGGTACCACCGGTCTGCTTCTTGTGGGTGTAGTCGTGACGCTCGACGGCCTTGCGGATCGTCTCACGGTACGCGACCTGCGGCTTGCCGACGTTGGCCTCGACCTTGAACTCGCGCTTCATACGGTCGACCAGCACCTCGAGGTGCAGCTCGCCCATACCGCCGAGGATGGTCTGGCCCGTCTCCTCGTCCGAGTGGACGTGGAACGAGGGGTCCTCTTCCGCGAGACGCTGGATGGCGACACCCAGCTTCTCCTGGTCGCCCTTGGACTTGGGCTCGATGGCGACCTGGATGACCGGAGCCGGGAAGTCCATGGACTCCAGGATCACGGGCTGCTTGTCGTCGCACAGCGTCTCACCGGTGGTGGTCTGCTTCAGGCCCATGACGGCGACGATGTCACCGGCGCCCACCGACTCGATCTCCTCGCGCTTGTTCGCGTGCATGCGGTAGATCTTGCCGATGCGCTCCTTCTTGCCCTTGACGGAGTTCAGCACCGCGGTGCCGGCCTCCAGGCGGCCCGAGTAAACCCGGACGAAGGTGAGCTTGCCGAGGTGCGGGTCGCTCATGATCTTGAACGCGAGCGCGGCGAGGGGCTCCTCGTCGGACGGCTTGCGCTTCACGACGACCTCGGCGTCACGGACGTCGTGACCCTCGATGGCCTCGATGTCCAGCGGCGACGGGAGGTAGCGCACGACGGCGTCGAGCAGGGGCTGAACGCCCTTGTTCTTGAACGCCGTACCGCAGAACACCGCGGTGATCGTGGGCTCGCCCTTGCCCTTGCCGGAGCCGAGGATGATGCGACGCACGGCGGCGTGCAGCTGCTCCTCGGTGGGCTCGGTGCCCTCGAGGAAGAGCTCCATCATCTCTTCGTCGTTCTCGGCGACCTGCTCGACGAGGGTGGCGCGCCACTCCTCGGCCAGCTCGGTGTGCGTGGCCGGGATGTCGACGACGTCGTACATCTCGCCCTTGGTGGCCTCGGCGGACCACACGAGCGCCTTCATGCGGACGAGGTCGACGACGCCCTTGAAGTCCGCCTCGGCACCGATCGGGAGCTGCATGACGATCGGAACCGCACCGAGGCGGTCCTTGATCATGTCGACGCAGCGCATGAACTCGGCGCCGGTACGGTCGAGCTTGTTGACGAAGCAGATGCGCGGGACGCCGTAGCGGTCCGCCTGACGCCAAACGGTCTCGGACTGCGGCTCCACACCGGCGACACCGTCGAACACGGTGACGGCACCGTCGAGGACGCGGAGCGAACGCTCCACCTCGACCGTGAAGTCAACGTGACCCGGGGTGTCGATGATGTTGATGGTGTGGTCGACGTCCTCGAGCGGCCAGTGGCAGGTCGTCGCGGCGGACGTGATCGTGATGCCGCGCTCCTGCTCCTGCTCCATCCAGTCCATCGTGGCAGCGCCGTCGTGGACTTCACCGATCTTGTAAGACACACCGGTGTAGAACAGGATGCGCTCGGTGGTGGTCGTCTTGCCCGCGTCGATGTGGGCCATGATGCCGATGTTGCGCACCTTGGCCAGGTCAAGCGAAGTGGTAGCCATATCGGCTCAGTCTTCTCTCGGTCTCGATGTGGGTTGGGACTACCAGCGGTAGTGCGCGAAGGCCTTGTTGGACTCGGCCATCTTGTGCGTGTCCTCGCGCTTCTTGACAGCAGCGCCAAGACCGTTGGAGGCGTCGAGCAGCTCGTTCATGAGGCGCTCGGTCATGGTCTTCTCGCGACGGGCGCGGGAGTAACCCACGAGCCAGCGGAGGGCCAGGGTCGACTGGCGACCCGGCTTGACCTCGACGGGGACCTGGTAGGTCGCGCCACCGACACGGCGGGACTTGACCTCGAGGGACGGCTTGACGTTCTCCAGCGCGCGCTTCAGCGTGATGACCGGGTCGTTGCCGGTCTTCTCGCGGAGGCCTTCCATGGCGCCGTAGACGATGCGCTCGGCGGTGGAGCGCTTGCCGTTCAGCAGGATCTTGTTGATGAGCGAGGTCACCAGAGGAGATGCGTAGACCGGGTCGATGATGACCGGGCGCTTCGGGGCGGGGCCCTTACGAGGCATTCTTACTTCTCCTTCTTGGCGCCGTAGCGGCTGCGGGCCTGCTTGCGGTTCTTGACAGCCTGGGTGTCAAGCGCACCGCGGATGATCTTGTAACGAACACCCGGCAGGTCCTTCACACGGCCACCACGCACGAGCACGATCGAGTGCTCCTGCAGGTTGTGTCCCTCACCCGGAATGTAAGCGGTGACCTCGATGCCGGAGGTCAGACGCACACGCGCGACCTTACGGAGCGCCGAGTTCGGCTTCTTCGGGGTGGTCGTGAACACACGCGTGCAGACGCCACGACGCTGGGGCGAAGCCTCGAGCGCGGGGGTCTTTGTCTTCTCGACCTTGTCCTGCCGGCCCTTACGGACCAGCTGCTGGATCGTAGGCACTACTTCTCCGGTTTCTGTGTGCCGTGTAGTGAAGCTAACCTGGAACTTTGCCGACCCACGCGGTCGGGTGTGTCGGATCCGGCGGACCCCTCCGCAAGGCGGAAAGACGCATGGATCGCGGTGGCCGTCGACGCTCTCGTGCGGTTGATGGACACGCACGGGAGCCCAGGCACACCCCAGGCACAAGGTCTGAGCGTACCTACCGCATCCACTCCGGTCAAAACATGAGCCTCCCGGCCCCCGCCGCGACGAGCGCACAGGTCAGGCGCCGCACGGGCGGGAGCGCCCCGGGCCGGGGTGGCCGCGCGGAACGCGGACCGGCGTGGTAGGGAGGGCGAACTACACTGCCCACCGAATCCCGCGAGTCAGTCCAAAACGTACGAGCGCCAGGAGCAGGACATTGGGGACGGTCACACCGGAGCCGGCGACGGCGGAAATCCCGCCCCCTGACGGCGGCCGACCCCCCTCGTCACGGCGGCGCGCCGCGCTCCCGCGGCTGTACGGGCCCCTGCTGGCCTTCCTCATCACCTCGGGCGCCTTCTGCGCCGCCTGGGTGGCGCGGGGCTCCTTCCCCTTCGGCGACCGCGGCCGGGCCATCAACGACCAGGCCAACCAGTACGTGCCCTTCCACCGCGCCCTGTGGGACCTGGTCCACGGCCAGGCCGCCGGCGACGTGCTGTTCACCTGGCGGGGAGGCTTCGGACAGCAGTTCCTGTCCGACTACTACACCTACCTCGGCAATCCGTTCTCCTGGCTGGCCGTACTGGTCCCGCGCGAGCACGTCGACCTCGCCGTCTTCGTGATCACCCCCGTCACCATGGGCACCGCCGCGGCCGTGATGGCCGTCTACCTCGGCAAGCTGCACCCCGGTCCGTGGTGGCAGCGCGGGGTGCTCGGAGCCACGTACGGGCTGTGCGGGTGGGCGTTGAGCGACGCCTCGTACATCCCCATGTGGCTGTGGGGCCTGGTGGCCCTCCCGCTCCTCGGCATCGCCGTCGAGTGGTGCCTGGAGGGGCGCCGCTGGCCGGGGGTGGCGCTGCTGGTCGCGCTGGCCTGGTTCGGGAACTTCTACACGGCGATGATGGCCACGATGGCCGCCTGCGTCCTGCTCGGCATCCGCCTGATCACCCTGGACCTGACCGGCGCCCAGCGGCTGCGCGCCCTGGGGCGGGCGGCCTCCGCGGCCACGGTGGGCATCCTCCTGACGCTCCCCCTCCTCCTGCCGTCGTTCCTGTCCAGCGGGGCGGCGCAGCCCACCAGGGCCGGCGCCTTCGACCCCGTCCGGATCGAGGTCTTCCTCTCGGGCATGCTCCCGGCCACCCACCTGTGGGGCGGCCGCCCGCGCCTGTACGTGGCCTCCCTGGGGCTGATCCTGGCGGGCAGCTTCCTGCTCAACACCCGCATCGCGGCGCGCACCCGCCTGGTGTGGGCGGCGGCCACCCTGCTGGTCCTGGTCTCCTTCCAGTTCCCGCCGACGCAGTACGTCTGGCACGGCCTGGCGGTGCCGAACGGCAACCCGTACCGCGAGGCCTTCGTGTTCAGCGGGATGGTCGTCATCCTGGCCTGGCTGGCCCTGGCCCACCGTCCGCGCCCCCTCCACCTCGCCCTGCCGGCGGCCCTTCTCGTGCTGGCCGCCTTCGTGCTGCGCCGCACCGACGACTTCGGCGGCTGGACCTGGCCGGCCGTCCTGGGCGGCGGCGCCGCCTCGCTGCTGGCCCTCATCCTGCTGGCCCTGGGCGCGAAGCGCCGCGCCCTGGTCCCGCTCGCGGCCGTCCTGATGATCGGCGTGGTCTTCGCCGAATCGACGGTCGCGGCGGCCAACGCCGACGCCCGCCGCTCCCGCGAACGCTGGGCGCACCCGACGGCCACCTCGAACCGTTCGATCACGAACCACTTCGAAGCCGTCCAGGGCGTGGACGGCTGGCCCGCCTACCGGACGGACTCGGGCGCGCCGCAGACCTCGTACAACGACGCCCTCGCCCTGCGGGCGGAGGGACCGCAGTACTACAGCAGCTACCTCCCGGAGGTCACGTACCGGGCCCTGGAGCCGCTCGGCTACGGCTTCAAGAACGACGGCCGGACCTTCTTCGGCGCCGACAACCCGGTGCTCGACGCGATCTTCTCGATCGGCGCCCGGGTCCGTCCGGGGAAGGAACCGGGCAGCTGGACGGCGACGAGGTCCCCCGCCCCGCCCCTGGTGACGCTCCGCACGGCCCCGTACACCTCCCCCAACCCGGCCGGCTCGGTCTACGCCCACCAGGAGACCGTCCTGGGCGCCACCGTCTACGAGGTCCCCCCGGTCACCCGCGGCGGCACCGCCACCACCCAGACCTACGCCGCCCGGTGCACGCCCGGCTCCGAGGCCTACTGGTACTCCCCCGCCCTGTACGGCACCCTGCGCACCCCCGCCTCCGCCCGCCCCCTGGAGGACCGCATGACCGGCGTCGTCCCCCTGGGCCCCGTCCCGGCCTCGGGAACGGTCACCGCGACGGTGGAGACCCGCACGGAGAACGCCGACGCCGGCGCCCACCCGATCGGCTGCCTGAACCGCGCGGCCCTGGCCTCGGCGGTCGGCCACCTCACCACCACGGGCGCCACCGCGGTGGAGGTCGGCGGCCACACCCTGGAAGCCACCCTCCCCGCGAACGCCACCGGCACCGCGGTCCTCGCCGTCACGAACGTCCCCGGCTGGCAGTGCTCGGCCCCGGTCCGCGACTTCCACGGCCTGCTGGCCCTCCCGGTCACCCCGGGCACCCGCCACCTCTCCTGCACCTTCACCCCGAAGGGCCTCACCCCGGGCCTGACGGCGGCAACCCTGGCCCTCCTCACCCTCACCTCGGTCACCACGGCCACCCACCTCCGCCGCCGCCGCGAAATCCCCTAATCCGCCGCCGCGCGCCCCCGGTGGCCAGTACATTGACCGCCCTGACGACCGGGGGGCGCGCATGGCTTCGGCACAACCCGCAGGCGACGGAGGGCTGGACGACCGGGTCCCCTTCCTGGCCCGCTTGGAGGACAAGGACGGCGCGGCGTTACGGGCGCTGGGCCGCGAGCTGAACTTCGCGCCCCGCGCCCACCTCACCCTCCAGGACGAACCCGCCTCCCACGTCCTGCTGATCCTCCACGGCTGGACGAAGGTCACCACCTCCGCCGCCAACGGCAAGGAAGCCCTGCTGGCTCTGCGCGGCCCGGGCGACATCATCGGCGAATCCGCCGCCCTCACCGGACGCACCCGCTCCGCCACCGTGACCGCGCTCGAACCGGTACGCGCTCTGGCCGTCGCCCCCGAGCCCTTCCGCGATTTCCTCGCCCGCGTCCCCTCCGCCGCCTTCCAGCTCCTGGCCCTCACCTCGGACCGCGCACGCTCCGGCGACCGGCGGCGGCTGGAATTCGCCTCGCTGAGCGTGCGCGAGCGGCTGGCCGTCCTCCTCCAGGAGCTGGCACGGACCCACGGGCGCCGCACCGAGGAAGGCATCGAGATCACTGTCCCCCTCAGCAAGCAGGAGATCGGCGGAGCCATCGGGGCCTCCCGCGAGATGGTCCAGCGCCAGCTCAAGGACCTGCGCGCCCGCGGGGTCGTCATCACGGCCCGTCGCGCGATGGTGATCGCACGGCCGGACGTGCTGCGCCGGATCGCGCAGGCGCAGGGCGAGAGCTGAACCGTCCCCTTCAGTGCAGGCCGTCACACTCCCGGTGTGCCATCCGCCCTCTCGGCGGGGCGCCCGCCTGCGCCACTCTCTTGTCATCCCTGCTGTCACCGCAGGAACCCATCACGAGAGGCGATCATGAGCGACCCGATCCCCCGCACCTTCCTCCTCGTCGACACGGAGCGCTTCAGCGACCGCGACGACGTCCAGCAGGCCTATCTGCGCCGGATGCTGTACGACGTCGTCGACCGGACCCTGCTGGCCGCCGGGATCGACCAGACCTTACGGCTGCGCGCCGACCGGGGCGACGCGGTCATGGAACTGATCGACCCGCACGTCCCCCTCACCACCTTGCTGCGGGCCCTGCTGACGGAGATCCCGGCCCAGCTCCACACGGTGAACCGGATGGCGGCCGCCTCGGCCCAGATCCGCCTGCGCGTGGTGCTCGCGACCGGGATCGTGATGATCGACGAATACGACGGGTGGGTGGGCACCGACCTCAACGAGGCCTGCCGGCTCCTGGACGGCGAACCACTGCGTGCCGCGCTGCGCGAGCGTACGGACGACTACGCCCTCTGCGTTTCCCGGTCGGTCCACGCCGGGGTCGTGCGGCACAACCACACCGGCATCCGGGCCGAGGAGTTCCACGAGGTCACCGTGCCCAGCAAGAACGGCCCGCTCCAGGCTTGGCTGTACGGGCCCTTGGCTTCGGGAACCGGCGGCGGACCGGCTGCGACCCCCGCACCCGCACCTGCGGCCCCACGGGGACCTGAAGGAGCGGCGGAAGCGGTGGACACGACGGAAACGGGCCGGGCCGATGCCGCCGGCATCCGCTTCCAGGGCGTGAACGACGGGATCGTCGCCGGTCACATCGAAGGCAACGCCGTCCGTGCCGGTGTGGTCCACGGCGACATCATCTTCGGTGACCGCCGGTGAGTGACCAGCCGGACCAGTCGGCGGACCCCGCCGAGGAGCCCGGGCAGGCAGCAGCGGAGGAGGGAACCCCGACCGAGCAGGAGGGCCAGGAGAAGAAGGCCGAGGAAGAGGCCCAGCAGCCGTGGGCCACCCGTCGTGAGCTGCACGCCCACGCACCGAAGTCGATGGCGTTCGACGGCACCAACCATGGCGTGGTGGCCGACCGGATCATCGGCAACGTCACGACCGAGGTCCACTACAGCTTCGGTGGGCTGGGCAGCGGCGCCCCCGCATCAGGGGAGATCCCGCCTTCGTACCTGCACCGGGCGTCGGGCCGCCGCCCTGATGCTCCTCCGCTCGGTGGGCGCCACCCCGGTGCACGCCCTGGACGGCACCACGAGCCCAGGTAGGCTCGCAGGCCTGTTCGACACGCCCGGCAAGGCAGCCGGCTACGTGCTGTGCGACCTGAACACCAGCCGTGACGACCCCCTGCGCGAGGCCCAGTTCAACCGCCTCCGCGATCTCATGCAGGAACGCAACACCCATCTCGTGGTCACCGCCGGCGTGGGGGCGTACCTGGAGGACGCCATCCGCCCGGAGGAGTGGAAACCTCCGGAACAGAGGGCGGTCCTGGCTGCCCGGCTCGCCGTGGACGTGGGAGCCGAAGCCGCTTCCCGTCTGCTCGCCCTGCCGGCCGTTGACGAGTTCCTCTGCCGGGACCACCAACTCCGCGAGGTCGTCGGATACGCGACCGAGTTACGCCAGTACGCGGTGGGCCGATGCGACGAGAGCGAGCTGGCCGACTACTCCCTGCGCGCGCTGAAGAACCAGGTGCGCGAGTGGTTCGCGGAGCCCGAGGAGATCGTCCACCTGCGGGAGAAGGCCTTCCTCGTCGCCCTGGCCGCCTTCGACGGCGGCCCGTACGCCCTGACGGCAGAGCTCAGCGACCTGCTGTACTCCGAGCTCCAGCGCGTCGGCGACCCCAAGCGGAACGAAGCGATCCCCGTCTTCAGCACACACATCGGCAAACGGCTCGAGCTCGCCCGGGCGCGTACGTATTCGGAGCGCGAGGACACCGAGTGGGGCGAGGTCACCCAGCTCAAGGCGGCCTTCCGCGACGACCGGACCGCCCTCGTCCTGCTGCCGGAGGTGTGGACCGGCCACCCCGCCGCCCGCCCCGCCCTGGTGAAGTGGCTGAACGGGCTGGCGGACGACGGCCGGCCGCTGGTGCGCACCCGCGCCGCCGCTACCGCCGCCGTGCTGGCGCGCACGGACTTGCCGTCCGCGATGGCCCTGATCATCGAACCCTGGGCCCGCTCGGACAGGGCCCGGAGGCGAACGACGGCCGTCAGCGCCCTCACTCTCGCCCACCAGATCGACGCGCCGAACATCCCCCGCATCATCGACGCCTGGAGCACGTACGCCGACGATCCCCGGCCCTGCTGGGTCGCCGTGCGGGCCCAGGGGCTGATCGGAACCGAGCGCCCGGAAGCCGCCCTGGCCGCCCTCCGCGCGCAGGCGCACCAGCAGCACGGCAAGAAGAAGCCCGACCAGCAGGTGCACGACGAGCTCCCGAAGTCGGTCGCGCTCCTCCTGCTGTCGTCCGAAGCGGACACCGTCCTCGCCGAACTGTTGCGGACCCTCCCTGACCATCGCTCGGCCCACGATCTCGCCATGCGCGGCTTCCTCACCGCAGGCGGCCAACGCGACGAGGAGGCCGGACACGGACGCCCTCTGGTCCTCGACTGGTATGCGCGCGCCGACCATGACGACACCCCCGCAGCGCCGGCGATCGTGCGGCTCCTGCGTGACGCCCTCGACGACCGCGCCCACACGGAGGAAGCCGAGCGAGTGCTGCGTGGCTGGATCCGGGCCGCCGACCAGGACGAGAAGACGGAGTGGGCGCTGGCCTCTCTGCTGACCAAGCTGGCCGCAACCCCCCGCGAGACCTCCCGCCTGGACTACCTGCTGCGCAACCCGCAGGGCGCCGATGGTGGCCCGTATCCACAAGTCGCCGCCCGCCTGCGCGCCGCGCTCCCCCGTCCCACGCCCGCCTGAAGGGAAGGCCCGCACGATGTACGACTTCAACCGGCACGCCGAACGGCACACCAAGCTGACCGACCCTGTCGTCACCGTCCGCCAGATCGGCCGTTTCGAGTTCGCCGGCCGGACGGCCACACGCATCGACCACGCCTTGGTCTACTCGACGCCGAAGGGCACGTACGTGACGTACTTGCCACCGAACCGGCCCCGTCCCAGGAGCACGCGCCTCTACACCGCCGTGTACGAGGTGGACATGGGGGCACATCCCGTCCGGGCGGAGATGTCACTGCCCAGCGACAACGACGCCCACGAGTTCACGGCGACGGTCCAGCTCACCTGGCAGGTCGCCGACCCTGCCCTGTACGTCCGAAGCGGCTGCCGTGACGTCCCGCGGCTGCTGCTCAGTGAGCTGGAGCAGACCTGCAGGCCCGTGACCCGAGGCTTCCACATCACCGGAAGCGCGGCTGCCGAAGAGGAACTGCTCGCCACGGTGCGCGCGGGCAAGCCGCTCGGCGAAGGCGTCGGACTGGGCGTCGACTGGACGCTCCGCCTGCGCCGCGACGCCGACAACATCGCGCACGAGCGGCGCCTCCAGGCCGCGCGGCACGAGCTGGAACTCCAGCGGTACGAGGCCCAGAAGATCGCCTTCTACCAGCAGCACTTCGCCCGGGGCGGCATTCAGGCCTGGGCCCTGCATCTGGCGCGCCACCCCGAGGACACCCAATTGGCGCTGGACAGCATGGAGAAGCACCAGCTGGCGCTCCTCCGCTCGCAGCTCGACCAGGTCAAGACGCTCCTGGGCCCCGAAGGTGGTGAGGCCCACGAACTGGACCGGACCCGGCAGCTCATGATCGAGCAGATCAACGAGGCCCTCGCCCCCCACCCCCGTGCCCCGCTGCCCACTCCGGAGCTCCCGGAGCTGCCGCCCGGATACGGACGCCACCCCCAGCCGCCCGTCGGCCCGGAGCAGACACGGTGACCAAGCCCGCCGAGCCGTACCGACCCCCGCCCGAGTCCCCCCGGTACCCGGTGGGCCCGCCGCCCTGGCCCACGCACGTCCCCCCGCAGCACCGGCCGGAACATGACGACCTCGACTACCGCTACCCCCCGGGGACCCGCGTCCACTACCGGGCTCGGCAGCGCACCGCGGACGCCACCGCCCTCGGCCGGCTCGTCCTGCAGGTGCCGGGATTCCTGACGAGCCTGCTCGTCGTCCTGGGAACGGCCCTGCTGCTGGAAGTCTGGCTCGGGTTGCCGGCCTGGTTGCCGACCGCACTGTGGCTTGGTTCGGGGGCCCTGGCGTTCCACCGCCCGAGCGAACGCTTCCTGGCCCGCCATCTGCTGCGACTCCAGTACCCGCTCGATTCCGAGCTCGCCGTGCTCGACCCCGTGTGGCGTGAGGTCACCGCCCGCGCCGGTGTGGACGGCAGCCGCTACGAGCTGTGGATCGAGGACAGCGACGATCTGAACGCCCTCGCCGCAGCCGGCCACGTCGTCGCCGTCACCCGACGGGCCCTGGAACGACTGCCCACCGCGCAGCTGGCCGCCGTACTCGCCCACGAACTCGGCCACCACACCGCGGGGCATGCGTGGGCCGGACTCCTCGGCTGGTGGTACGCGCTCCCCGGACGGCTCGCCTGGCGAGGCGTGGCCGTGTCCACGGTCCGGCTGGTCCGGATCGCTAGCGGGTACTCGTACATCGCCGCCGCCGTTCTGGTCGCCCTCCTCGGCTGGGTCGCCTTTGCCACCCTGACCCTGACCTACGGCCTGCCGCTGCTGCTGCTCGCGCTGCCCTGCCTGACAGCCGCGGTGGGACGCCGCGCCGAACTCCGCGCCGACGCCCACGCGGCCGTACTGGGCTTCGCACCCATGCTCTCCCGGACGCTGCACGACGTACTGACCGACGAGGCGCCGGACTCCGACGGGGCCGGTCCCCTGGCCAGGCTCCTTTCGACCCACCCCGACCGCCGCACCCGCCTCCACCACCTCCGGCGGTACCTGGAGCTCGAGGGCTGAGAACGCCGCAGGGCGGCCACCCTCTCGGGTGACCGCCCTGCGGTTGGTGCGTGCCGACTCAGCCGTTGTACGGGCCGTAGTCGTAGTCCTCCAGCGGGACAGCCTGGCCGGAGCCGGTGCCGAAGGGCGAGTAGTCGATGTCGTCGTAGCCGACGGCCGAGTACATCGCGGCCTTGGCCTCCTCGGTCGGCTCCACCCGGATGTTGCGGTAGCGGGACAGGCCCGTACCGGCCGGGATGAGCTTACCGATGATGACGTTCTCCTTGAGGCCGATGAGGCTGTCGGACTTGGCGTTGATCGCCGCGTCCGTCAGGACTCGGGTCGTCTCCTGGAAGGAGGCGGCCGACAGCCAGGATTCCGTCGCCAGCGAGGCCTTGGTGATACCCATCAGCTGCGGGCGGCCGGAGGCGGGGTGACCGCCCTCGGTGACCACACGACGGTTCTCGGTCTCGAACTTCGAGCGCTCGACGAGCTCGCCCGGCAGGAGCTCCGCGTCGCCGGACTCGATGATCGTCACGCGGCGCAGCATCTGCCGGATGATGATCTCGATGTGCTTGTCGTGGATCGACACGCCCTGCGAGTTGTAGACCTTCTGGACTTCGCCGACCAGGTGGACCTGGACGGCACGCTGGCCGAGGATGCGCAGCACGTCGTGCGGGTTGGTGGCACCCATGGTGAGCTTCTGGCCCACCTCGACGTGGTCGCCCTCGTGCACGATGACCTTGGCGCGCTTGGAGATCGGGAAGGCCGTCTCCTCGCTGCCGTCGTCGGGCGTGATGACGATCTTCTTCGTCTTCTCGGTCTCCTCGATCCGCACGCGGCCGGCGGCCTCGGAGATCGGGGCGACACCCTTCGGGGTACGGGCCTCGAAGAGCTCGACGACACGCGGCAGACCCTGCGTGATGTCGTCACCGGCCACACCACCGGTGTGGAAGGTACGCATCGTCAGCTGGGTACCGGGCTCACCGATGGACTGGGCGGCGATGATGCCGACCGCCTCGCCGATGTCGACGAGCTTGCCGGTGGCCAGCGAGCGGCCGTAGCAGAAGGCACAGGTGCCGACCGCGGACTCGCAGGTCAGGACCGAGCGGGTCTTGACCTCCTCGACGCCGTTCGCGATGAGGGCGTCGATGAGCACGTCACCGAGGTCCACGTTGGCCGGCGCGATGACCTTGCCGTCGATGACGACGTCCTCGGCCAGCATGCGGGCGTACACGGAGGTCTCGACGTCGTCCGCCTTGCGGAGGACACCGGTCTCGTCCTTGACACCGATCTTGAGCTTGAGGCCGCGCTCGGTGCCGCAGTCCTCCTCGCGGATGATGACGTCCTGCGAGACGTCCACCAGACGACGGGTGAGGTAACCCGAGTCGGCGGTACGCAGGGCGGTGTCCGCCAGACCCTTACGGGCACCGTGCGTGGAGATGAAGTACTCCAGAACGGTGAGGCCCTCACGGAAGGACGCCTTGATCGGACGCGGGATGGTCTCGTTCTTCGCGTTCGACACCAGACCACGCATACCGGCGATCTGTCGCATCTGCATCATGTTTCCTCGGGCACCCGAGTCAACCATCATGAAGATGGGGTTCGTCTTGGGGAAGTTCGCGTTCATCGCCTCGGCAACCTCGTTGGTCGCCTTGGTCCAGATCGCGATGAGTTCCTGCGTGCGCTCGTCCTTGGTGATCAGACCGCGCTCGTACTGCTTCTGGACCTTCTCGTCCTGCGCCTCGTAGCCCGCGACGATGGCCTTCTTGGCCTCGGGCACGACGACGTCGGAGATGGCCACGGTGACGCCCGAACGGGTCGCCCAGTGGAAGCCGGCCGCCTTCAGGTTGTCGAGCGTCGCCGCCACGATGACCTTGGGGTAGCGCTCCGCCAGGTCGTTGACGATCTCGGAGAGCTGCTTCTTGCCCACCGAGTAGTCGACGAACGGGTAGTCCTCGGGCAGCAGCTCGTTGAAGAGCGCGCGGCCCAGGGTGGTCTTCAGACGGAAGCTGTCGCCCGGCTGGAACTCCTGCTCGCCCTCCTCGGCGACCGGCGGCACCCAGCCGCGCGGCGGGATGGTGCCCACCGGGAAGCGGATGTCGACGGACGACTGCAGCGCGAGCTCGCCGGCGTCGAACGCCATGATCGCCTCGGCGGTCGAGCCGAACGCGCGGCCCTCGCCCTTGGTGTCACGGAGCTCACCGTCGGTGGTCAGGAAGAACAGACCCAGGACCATGTCCTGCGTCGGCATCGTGACCGGACGGCCGTCGGCCGGCTTGAGGATGTTGTTCGAGGACAGCATCAGGATGCGGGCCTCGGCCTGCGCCTCCGCGGAGAGCGGCAGGTGGACGGCCATCTGGTCACCGTCGAAGTCCGCGTTGAACGCGGTGCAGACGAGCGGGTGGATCTGGATGGCCTTGCCTTCGACCAGCTGGGGCTCGAAGGCCTGGATGCCGAGGCGGTGCAGCGTGGGCGCACGGTTCAGCAGGACCGGGTGCTCGGCGATGACCTCTTCGAGCACGTCGTACACGACCGTGCGGCCGCGCTCGACCATGCGCTTCGCGCTCTTGATGTTCTGCGCGTGGTTCAGGTCGACCAGGCGCTTCATCACGAACGGCTTGAAGAGCTCCAGCGCCATGGCCTTGGGCAGACCGCACTGGTGCAGCTTCAGCTGCGGGCCGACGACGATCACGGAACGCGCGGAGTAGTCCACGCGCTTGCCGAGAAGGTTCTGACGGAATCGACCCTGCTTGCCCTTCAGCATGTCGCTGAGGGACTTCAGCGGACGGTTGCCGGGGCCCGTCACCGGGCGACCGCGACGGCCGTTGTCGAAGAGGGCGTCGACCGCCTCCTGGAGCATGCGCTTCTCGTTGTTCACGATGATCTCGGGGGCACCGAGGTCGAGAAGGCGCTTCAGGCGGTTGTTGCGGTTGATCACGCGGCGGTACAGGTCGTTCAGGTCGGAGGTCGCGAAGCGGCCACCGTCCAGCTGCACCATCGGACGCAGGTCCGGCGGGATGACCGGGACGCAGTCCAGAACCATGCCCTTGGGGCTGTTGCTGGTCTGCAGGAACGCGGAGACGACCTTGAGGCGCTTGAGCGCACGGGTCTTCTTCTGGCCCTTGCCGGTACGGATGATCTCGCGGAGGCGCTCGGCCTCCTCCTCCAGGTCGAAGGACTCCAGGCGCTTCTGCAGCGCCGCGGCACCCATCGAACCGTCGAAGTACGTACCGAAGCGGTCGCGCAGCTCGCGGTAGAGCAGCTCGTCGCCCTCGAGGTCCTGGACCTTGAGGTTCTTGAAGCGGTTCCACACCTCGTCGAGGCGGTCGATCTCGCGCTGGGCGCGGTCGCGGAGCTGCTTCATCTCGCGCTCGGCGCCTTCGCGCACCTTGCGGCGCACGTCGGCCTTGGCGCCCTCGGCCTCGAGCTCGCCGAGGTCGCTCTCGAGCTTCTTGGCGCGGCCTTCGAGATCCGCGTCACGGCGGTTCTCGATCTGCTGGCGCTCGACGGAGACGTGGGCCTCCAGCGACGGCAGGTCGCGCTGACGGCGCTCGTCGTCGACGAACGTGATCATGTACGCGGCGAAGTAGATGACCTTCTCGAGGTCCTTCGGCGCGAGGTCCAGCAGGTAGCCAAGGCGCGACGGGACGCCCTTGAAGTACCAGATGTGGGTGACGGGAGCGGCGAGCTCGATGTGGCCCATGCGCTCACGGCGCACCTTGGCGCGCGTGACCTCGACGCCACAGCGCTCACAGATGATGCCCTTGAAGCGGACACGCTTGTACTTGCCGCAGTAGCACTCCCAGTCCCGGGTGGGGCCGAAGATCTTCTCGCAGAAGAGTCCGTCCTTCTCGGGCTTGAGGGTGCGGTAGTTGATGGTCTCCGGCTTCTTGACCTCGCCGTGCGACCAGGTTCGGATGTCGTCCGCGGTGGCAAGGCCGATCCGCAGCTCGTCGAAGAAGTTGACGTCGAGCACTGTGCGTCAATCCCTCTTTCGGGGTCGAGTCTCAATCATGGTCTGAACGGTCCCGGGGGCGGGGGGGGGGGGGGGGGGGGGGGGGGGGGGGGGGGGGGGGGGGGGAGGGGGGGGGGGGGGGGTCTCTGCGCTGTGTAAGAGTTGCTCAG
>NZ_JBVHWK010000009.1:34478-45427 GCF_055569445.1 Streptomyces sp. NPDC029122
AAAACTGGCGCTTCCAGGTCGCCCCGACCGGGCGCGGCCCCCCCCCCCCCTCCCCCCCCCCCCCCCCGCCCCCCTCTCCCCCCCCCCCCCCCCCCAGGCCCGTCAGACCTCTTCGACGCTGCTCGGCTCGCGCCGGGACAGGTCGATACCGAGCTCCTCCGCCGCGCGGAAGACGTCCTCGTCGGTGTCGCGCATCTCGATGGACATGCCGTCCGAGGACAGCACCTCCACGTTGAGGCAGAGCGACTGCATTTCCTTGATGAGCACCTTGAAGGACTCGGGAATGCCCGGCTCAGGGATGTTCTCGCCCTTGACGATGGCCTCGTAGACCTTCACGCGGCCGGTCACGTCGTCGGACTTGATCGTCAGGAGTTCCTGGAGGGCGTAGGCGGCGCCGTACGCCTCGAGCGCCCACACCTCCATCTCACCGAATCGCTGACCACCGAACTGCGCCTTACCACCCAGCGGCTGCTGCGTGATCATCGAGTACGGACCGGTCGAACGGGCGTGGAGCTTGTCGTCGACCAGGTGGTGCAGCTTGAGGATGTACATGTACCCGACCGAGATCGGGTCCGGGAACGGCTCGCCGGAGCGGCCGTCGAACAGGCGCGCCTTACCGGTCGGGAGCACCATGCGCTCGCCGTCGCGGTTCGGGATGGTGTGCTGGAGCAGACCGGCCAGCTCGTCCTCGCGGGCGCCGTCGAACACCGGGGTGGCGACGTTGGTGCCGGGGGCGACCTGGTCGGCGCCGATCGCCTGGAGGCGCTGCGCCCACTCGTCCGCGAGGCCGGAGACGTCCCAGCCGCGGCTGGCGAGCCAGCCGAGGTGGATCTCCAGGACCTGTCCCGGGTTCATTCGGGACGGGACACCCAGCGGGTTCAGGATGATGTCGACCGGAGTTCCGTCCTCGAGGAACGGCATGTCCTCGATCGGAAGGATCTTCGAGATAACACCCTTGTTGCCGTGGCGGCCGGCGAGCTTGTCACCGTCGGTGATCTTGCGCTTCTGGGCGACGTAGACGCGGACCAGCTGGTTCACGCCCGGAGGAAGCTCGTCGCCCTCCTCGCGGTCGAAGACGCGGACACCGATGACCTTGCCGATCTCACCGTGAGGGACCTTGAGCGAGGTGTCACGCACCTCGCGGGCCTTCTCACCGAAGATCGCGCGGAGCAGGCGCTCCTCGGGGGTCAGCTCGGTCTCACCCTTGGGCGTGACCTTGCCGACGAGGATGTCGCCGGCGACGACGTCCGCACCGATGCGGATGATGCCGCGCTCGTCGAGGTCGGCGAGGACCTCCTCGGAGACGTTCGGGATGTCCCGGGTGATCTCCTCGGGGCCCAGCTTGGTGTCACGGGCGTCGACCTCGTGCTCCTCGATGTGGATCGAGGAGAGGACGTCGTCCTGCACGAGGCGCTGCGACAGGATGATCGCGTCCTCGTAGTTGTGGCCTTCCCACGGCATGAACGCGACGAGCAGGTTCTTGCCGAGGGCCATCTCGCCCTCTTCGGTGGCCGGGCCGTCGGCGAGGACCTGGGCCTCGACGATCCGGTCACCCTCGTTGACGATCACCTTCTGGTTGACCGAGGTGCCCTGGTTCGAGCGGGAGAACTTGGCGACGCGGTACGTGGTGTACGTGCCGTCGTCGTTGGCGACGGTGATGTAGTCGGCCGAGACCTCCTGGACGACACCGTCCTTCTCCGCCTTGATCGAGTCGCCGGCGTCGACCGCGCAGCGGTACTCCATGCCGGTGCCGACGAGCGGGGCCTCCGCCTTGATGAGCGGAACGGCCTGGCGCATCATGTTCGCGCCCATGAGGGCACGGTTGGCGTCGTCGTGCTCCAGGAAGGGGATCATCGCGGTGGCGACGGACACCATCTGGCGCGGCGAGACGTCCATGTAGTCCACGTCGGACGGCTCGACGTAGTCGACCTCGCCACCACGCTTGCGGACCAGGACGCGGTTCTCGGTGAAGCGCAGCTCGTCGTCCAGGCGGGCGTTCGCCTGGGCGATGACGAAGCGGTCTTCCTCGTCGGCGGTGACGTAGTCGACCTCGTCGGTCACGGCGCCGTCGACGACCTTGCGGTACGGGGTCTCGATGAAACCGAACGCGTTGACGCGGCCGTAGGACGCGAGCGAGCCGATCAGACCGATGTTCGGGCCTTCGGGGGTCTCGATCGGACACATGCGGCCGTAGTGCGACGGGTGCACGTCACGGACCTCGAAGCCGGCCCGCTCACGGGAGAGACCGCCGGGACCCAGCGCCGAGAGACGACGCTTGTGCGTCAGACCCGACAGCGGGTTGTTCTGGTCCATGAACTGCGACAGCTGGCTGGTGCCGAAGAACTCCTTGATGGAGGCGACGACCGGCCGGATGTTGATCAGGGTCTGCGGCGTGATCGCCTCGACGTCCTGAGTGGTCATCCGCTCGCGCACGACGCGCTCCATACGAGCCAGACCCGTGCGGACCTGGTTCTGGATGAGCTCGCCGACGTTGCGCAGACGACGGTTGCCGAAGTGGTCGATGTCGTCGGTCTCGACGACGATCGAACGGCCCGACTCGCCGATGGTCTCGGTCTCGCCCGCGTGGAGCTTCACGAGGTACTTGATCGTGGCGATGATGTCGTCGGTGGTGAGCACACCGGCGTCGAGCGGCTCGTCGGCGCCGAGCTTCTTGTTCACCTTGTAGCGGCCGACCTTCGCGAGGTCGTAGCGCTTCGGGTTGAAGTAGAGGTTCTCGAGCAGCGTCTGAGCGGCCTCGCGGGTCGGCGGCTCGCCCGGGCGGAGCTTGCGGTAGATGTCGAGCAGCGCGTCGTCCTGGCCCTGGGTGTGGTCCTTCTCCAGGGTGGCGCGCATGGACTCGTACTCGCCGAACTCCTCGAGGATCTGCTCGGTGGTCCAGCCGAGAGCCTTCAGGAGGACGGTGACGGACTGCTTGCGCTTGCGGTCGATGCGGACACCGACCATGTCGCGCTTGTCGACCTCCATCTCCAGCCAGGCACCCCGGGACGGGATGATCTTGGCGGAGAAGATGTCCTTGTCGGAGGTCTTGTCGATGGAGGAATCGAAGTAGACACCCGGGGAACGGACGAGCTGCGACACGACGACGCGCTCGGTGCCGTTGATGACGAAGGTGCCCTTGTTGGTCATGAGCGGGAAGTCGCCCATGAAGACCGTCTGAGACTTGATCTCACCGGTCTCGTTGTTCGTGAACTCGGCGGTGACGAAGAGCGGCGCCGCGTAGGTGAAGTCGCGCTCCTTGCACTCGTCGACAGAGTTCTTCGCCGGCTCGAACCGGTGGTCGCGGAACGTCAGCGACATCGACCCGGAGAAGTCCTCGATCGGCGAGATCTCCTCGAAGATCTCTTCCAGACCGGACTTGGTGGGGACGTCCTGTCCACTCTCAAGCGCCGACTCGACGCGGGACTTCCAGGCGGCGTTGCCGAGCAGCCAGTCAAAGCTCTCGGTCTGCAGCGCCAGGAGGTTCGGAACCTCGAGGGGCTCCTTGATCTTTGCAAAGGAGATGCGCAGCGGGGCGGTGCTGGCACCGTTGTTCGTATTGGTCGAGGCGTTGCGCGAGGCGGCCAAGAGGGGGTCCTTCCGAGGGCTCGGACTCACTACGCGCGTACCGGTCCCAGCCGACACAGAAGACAAGATGCTTCCGATCTGGCTAAAAGGCCAGGTCAGAGCGGTCAGTCAGATGTGCTCTAGCGTGGGCATGCCCCTGGCGACGGGCAGGGGGCAGCTAACAGGCAGCGCAAAGGGTCAGTGTAGCCACTCGGCTCACTGATGTCCAGACCAGGTTTCCGGAAACCGGCAACAGGCCCTTCCCTACTCGTTCAACCAACACGCTGCGTCCCTGCGTACACAGAGCGCGTATGAGTACTGCCCTCTTCGTAGTCGATCCATGCCTCGGATCTCGGATCGAGCCCGGCGACCTCACGACGGGACTGAGAATTGCGCGCCGCTGGCCGTTCGTCAAGGCCCCGTGCTCCGAGCGGATCATCTCCGGACCCTGCTTCGGGACAACGAAGATCACCCTACTCCCCAACGAGACCAGGGCAAGTCAGGCACTGCGGATACGCCAAAGGGCGACCACCCTTACGGGTGATCGCCCTTTGCAGAGGCCGTCAGACGGCCTCAGAGGTGTTACTTGACCTCGACGCCCGCACCGGCGGCCTTGAGGGCCTCGGCGGCCTTGTCAGCGGCCTCCTTGTTGACCTTCTCGAGGACCGGCTTCGGGGTGCCGTCGACGAGGTCCTTGGCCTCCTTCAGACCCAGGGAGGTCAGCTCGCGCACGACCTTGATGACCTGGATCTTCTTGTCGCCGGCGCCGGTGAGGATGACGTCGAACTCGTCCTTCTCCTCGACCTCGGCAACGGCACCGGCGCCCGGGGCACCCGGGGCGGCAACGGCGACGGCCGCGGCGGCGGTGACGTCGAACTTCTCCTCGAAGGCCTTCACGAACTCGGAGAGCTCGATGAGGGTCATCTCCTCGAACTGGGCGAGGAGGTCGTCCTGAGAGAGCTTCGCCATGATGGGCGATCCTTCCACTAATTCGGCAGGTGCCGGATGTATAGAGAGGCGGGCGTAACGGCCCGCTACGACCCACGCACTAGGCGGCGTGGATCAGTGCGCGAGCCGAATTACTCGGCACCGCCCTGCTCGGCGAGCTTGACGCGAAGCGCTTCCGCAGTGCGGACGAACTTCGACGGCAGCGCCTGGAAGAGCGAGGCAGCCTGGGACTGCTTGCCCTTGAACGCGCCGGCCAGCTTGCTGAGCAGAACCTCGCGGGACTCGAGGTCCGCGAGCTGCTTGATCTCATCGGCGGTCAGCGCCTTGCCGTCAAGGACACCGCCCTTGATGATGAGATTCGGGTTCTCCTTGGCGAAGTCACGAAGACCCTTGGCCGACTCCACCGGGTCACCGGTGATGAAGGCGGCACCCGTCGGACCAGTGAACTGGTCGTCGAGCGAGGTGATCCCGGCGTTGTTAGCCGCAATCTTGGTCAGCGTGTTCTTCACCACGGCGTACTGGGCGTTCTCACCGAGCGAACGACGCAGCGTCTTGAGCTGCGCGACGGTGAGACCCCGGTACTCGGTCAGCACAACGGCGTTCGAGCTGCGGAACTTGTCCTCAAGCTCGGCT
Source organism: Streptomyces sp. NPDC029122 (assembly GCF_055569445.1). Lineage (NCBI taxonomy): Bacteria > Bacillati > Actinomycetota > Actinomycetes > Kitasatosporales > Streptomycetaceae > Streptomyces > Streptomyces sp. NPDC029122. The sequence goes on from NZ_JBVHWK010000009.1 coordinate 39,624, forward strand.
ACGTCGGCAGCCTTGTCGGGCCTTGCCATAGAGCGTCGGCCTCCTTCCGGGTGATGAGGACCGCTCAGAAGGGCCGTACATACAAAACGCCCCGGCGCAGGCGCCAGGGCGTAGCTCGACCGGAAGAAATCCGGGAGCATTCCACAGTCACCTGCGCGGGTCGTCCGCAGTAGCGGATCCTTCGGCCACCGCACCCTTCCAGGCACGGCAACGACCAGCGGTCTTTGGCTTCTGGTGAAGCGTACGCGAATCAACCGTTGCAGAGCAAATCCGCCCGTACGGCGGATCCGCTCCACGCGTTCTGCCTGGTCAGCCCTGGTCGGTCCCGGAGCCGGTGCCCGAGTCCTTCATCATTTCGGCGAGGTCCACGACCTGGTCGGCCGACGGGGCGGTGATGTCGACCGGCTTGTTGTAGTCCACGAACGTGATCGTGATGTCCATCGGGCCCTGGGTGCCCTCACCGCGGGTGCGGACCCGCTTGGTGTGGTCGCTCTCGTCGATCCACATGTCCACGTCCAGGCTCTTGATGCCCTCGGCCTCCAGCTTCTGGACGGACTTCTCCCGGCGCTCCTTGACCTCGGGCGTCTCCGAGGCGAGCGAGGCCCGCATCTGCTCCGTGGTGACGGTCCCGCGGACGTGCTTGGTCTTCACGCCGTCGACGGTCTCGTCGCCGACGGTCTTGAGGTCCTCGGCCGCCAGCAGCTGGTCGGCCCGGTCCCCCGGGTTCTCGCCGGAGCTGTTCACCCCGCCGCCCGCGCGGTCCAGCTTCTTGGCGGTCGCCGGGTCCAGGGCGTTCATGTCGAACTTCAGGTACTTGCCCTCGGACCCGATGAACATGGCCCCGTCGACGAGCCGGAGGTCCATCGACCCGGCGCCGGCGCCCTGCGTGGCCATCTTCATCGACATGGCCACGGACGGCTTGATCCGCATGGACACCTCGCCGGACAGCTGCTGTCCGGCGGTGGTCCCGGACATGGTGTAGCGGAGGGAGGTGATCTCCTCGGACTTCTTCTTGGCCTTCCGCAGGTACGCGGCCGGGGTCGCGTCCGCGGCGCCCTGGGCCGCCGGGCCGGACGGAGAGGCTTGTGCGGCCGGCTTGGCCGCCGCCTTGCCGCCGTCCGCCTTCTTCCCGTCCTCGCAGGCCGTGGTGGCCCCGCCCACGAGCAGTACGGCGGCCAGCGCGGCCCCTGCGGTCTTCTTGCGGTACGTCAGCATGGAGTCCCCACCCCTGGTGTGATCGATAACCGTATGACCATACGGCCTGTATTCCGTGGACGCTTCTGGATATGGGGCGTCCGGCCCGTACCGCCCCCTGGCAAAGAAAACGGGCCCTCCGCTCCCCGGAGGGAGCGGAGGGCCCGTTCAGCCACTCAGGCGAGCCGTGAGGCTCAGACAGCAGCCGGGTCTTCCTCGACGAGGAGGTTCCGGGTGCGGTTGGAGTCCAGCTGGATGCCGGGGCCCATCGTGGTGCTGAGGGCGGCCTTCTTGATGTAGCGGCCCTTGGCGGCGGACGGCTTCAGACGGATGATCTCGTCCAGAGCGGCGCCGTAGTTCTCGACCAGCTGCTCATCGGTGAAGGAGACCTTGCCGATGATGAAGTGCAGGTTCGAGTGCTTGTCGACGCGGAACTCGATCTTGCCACCCTTGATCTCGGTGACAGCCTTGGCGACGTCCATGGTGACGGTGCCGGTCTTCGGGTTCGGCATGAGACCACGCGGACCGAGCACGCGGCCGAGGCGGCCGACCTTGCCCATGAGGTCCGGGGTCGCCACGACGGCGTCGAACTCGTTGAGGCGGTTGCCCTTGGCGATCTCGTTGATCAGCTCGTCGTCGCCGACGATGTCGGCGCCGGCGGCTTCCGCGGCCGCAGCACGGTCACCGGTCGCGAAGACCAGGACCCGGGCGGTCTTACCGGTGCCGTGCGGGAGGTTCACGGTGCCGCGGACCATCTGGTCGGCCTTGCGCGGGTCGACACCCAGGCGGAAGGCAACCTCGACGGTGGCGTCGAACTTGGTGGTGCTGGTGTCCTTGGCGAGACGGACGGCCTCGAGGGGAGCGTAGAGCTTCTCCCGGTCGACCTTGGCGTCCGCAGCGCGGAGAGTCTTGCTGCGCTTCACTTCTGCTCCTGTGTAAGTGCTTCAGGCATGGAGTCGTGGTACGGGCCAGCGCTTGGCCCTACCACTGGGGAACTGCGAGGGGCTGGATCAGCCCTCGACCGTGATACCCATCGAACGGGCGGTGCCGGCGATGATCTTCTCGGCGGCGTCGATGTCGTTCGCGTTGAGGTCGGGCATCTTGATCGTGGCGATCTCGCGGACCTGGTCACGCGTGAGCTTCGCGACCTTGGTCTTGTGCGGCTCGCCGGAGCCCTTCTCGATGCCGGCGCTCTTCAGGATGAGGCGCGCGGCCGGCGGGGTCTTGGTGATGAAGGTGAAGGAACGGTCCTCGTAGACCGTGATCTCCACCGGCACGACCATGCCACGCTGCGACTCGGTCGCGGCGTTGTAGGCCTTGCAGAACTCCATGATGTTGACGCCGTGCTGACCGAGCGCGGGGCCGACCGGCGGAGCCGGGTTGGCCGCACCGGCCTTGATCTGGAGCTTGATAAGCCCCGTGACCTTCTTCTTCTTGGGAGGCATTGCTCTCTCCGGGTCCTAGTGAGAGTTTTCAGCCATCCTTCCGGTCATCCGGATGGAGGCATACCGCACCACGATAACGGGTATCAGTGCGGGGCTAAAAACCGAGCAGGTCAGACCGCCCTTCACGGGCTGGTCTGACCTGTTTCGGAAGCGTTGAATCCGGAAGATCAGTTCTTCTGGATCTGGTCGAAGCTCAGCTCGACCGGGGTCTCGCGGCCGAAGATCTCGACGAGGCCCTTGACCTTCTTCGAGTCCGGGTTGATCTCGTTGATCGTCGCCTGGAGCGTGGCGAAGGGGCCGTCGGTGACGGTGACCGAGTCGCCGACCTCGAAGTCCAGGACCTCGATGGTGCGCTTGACGGCGGGCGCGGGCAGACCGGCCTCTTCGGCAGCCTGCTTGGCGGCCTTCTCCTGCGCCTCGGGGGCGAGCATCTTGACGATCTCGTCGAGGGTCAGCGGGTACGGGTCGTACGCGTTGCCGACGAAGCCCGTGACACCCGGGGTGTTGCGGACGACGCCCCAGGACTCGTTCGTCAGATCCATGCGGACGAGAACGTAACCGGGCAGCTTGTTCTGCCGGACGTTCTTGCGCTCGCCGTTCTTGATCTGGACGATCTCTTCCTCGGGCACCTCGGCCTGGTAGATGAACTCCTCGACGTTCAGCGAGACGGCGCGCTGCTCGAGGTTCGCCTTCACGCGCTTCTCGTAGCCCGCGTAGGTGTGGATCACGTACCACTCGCCGGGGAGCAGGCGCAGCTCCTCGCGGAGGGCCTGGATGGGGTCGACGGGCTCGGCCGGAGCGGCTTCCTCGGCGTCCTCGACCTCGACCTCGGTCTCAGTCTCGGCCTCGATGTCGCCCTCGTCCTCGGCGTCTTCGTCGGTCTCGTCGGTCTCGGACTCGGCGTCGACCTCGTCCTCGACGTGCAGCGCGGCTTCCTCGGCGGCGATGCCGGCCTCGGCATCGGCGAGCTCGACCTCGTCGGGGTCCACAGCGTCCGCCGCCTCGACGATGTCGAGCTCGTCCTCGACGGACTCGACGGAGTCGTGGCTCACGTTCAGGTTCGGGTCAGACACGGTGGCTGCTTCTTCCTGGATACAAAAGGTGGTCGAACATGCGAAAACGGGCGGCACCCATCAAGGCGCCGCCCTCCGCGGGGATCAGCCGAAGACGAACTTGATGGCTTCCTGGAACCCATAGTCAATCACGGTCACCAGACCGATCATGATGACGACGAAGACAATCACCACGGTGGTGTACGTCGAGAGCTGGTTACGGGTGGGCCAGACGACCTTGCGGAGTTCCGCGACGATCTGGCGGTAGAACAGCGCGAGGCGCCCGAAGGGGCCCTTCTTTCCGCGCTTGCCGCCCTTGCGGGCCTTCTTCTCGCGAGAGTCGCTGTCGGCGTCAGGCATGTCGATGGAGCCCAGGGCGTCCGTCACGTCTCTCACCTGAATCCGGGTCGTGGCCGTTGCCGCGCCCGGTTGCGCCGCACGGCGTTGCATCGAAGTACGTACCTGCGCACACATCCGAGAAGGAGTGTGAAGCAGGGCCGGAGGGACTCGAACCCCCAACCGCTGGTTTTGGAGACCAGTGCTCTACCAATTGAGCTACGACCCTTTGTTGCGTGCCCCAACCTACCGCATCCGGGCGAGTGCACGGAGTGCTCACGCTCTGGGGCGGCTGTTGAGGACCAACGACAGGTGAGTGTACGTGGTCCGGGCCCTGACGTCGAACAGAAGACATCCGGATCTGCTCCGTCCGGTGACTGAAACGGTGTGCCGCCCTTCTCGCACGTCTGGGACGATTGGCCCCATGACCTCTGCAACGCCTTCCTCCGAGCGCCGGGTGTCTGCCCGTATCGGCGCCATTTCCGAGTCCGCCACCCTCGCCGTCGACGCCAAGGCCAAGGCCCTCAAGGCCGCCGGCCGTCCGGTGATCGGCTTCGGCGCGGGCGAGCCCGACTTCCCGACGCCGGACTACATCGTCGAGGCGGCGGTCGAGGCCTGCCGCGACCCGAAGTTCCACCGCTACACCCCGGCCGGCGGCCTGCCCGAGCTGAAGAAGGCCATCGCCGCCAAGACGCTGCGCGACTCCGGCTACGAGGTCGACGCCTCCCAGGTCCTCGTGACCAACGGCGGCAAGCAGGCCATCTACGAGGCCTTCGCGGCGATCCTCGACCCGGGCGACGAGGTCATCGTCCCCGCCCCGTACTGGACCACCTACCCGGAGTCGATCCGCCTCGCCGGCGGTGTCCCGGTCGAGGTCGTGGCCGACGAGACCACCGGCTACCGCGTCTCCGTGGAGCAGCTCGAGGCCGCGCGCACCGAGCGCACCAAGGTCGTCCTGTTCGTCTCCCCCTCCAACCCGACCGGGGCGGTCTACAGCGAGGAGGACGCCCGCGCGATCGGCGAGTGGGCCGCCGAGCACGGCCTGTGGGTGCTGACCGACGAGATCTACGAGCACCTCGTGTACGGGGACGCGAAGTTCACCTCGCTGCCCGTGCTGGTGCCGGCCCTGCGCGACAAGTGCGTCATCGTCAACGGCGTCGCCAAGACGTACGCCATGACCGGCTGGCGCGTGGGCTGGGTGATCGCCCCGCAGGACGTCATCAAGGCCGCGACCAACCTCCAGTCGCACGCCACCTCCAACGTCTCCAACGTGGCCCAGGTCGCCGCGCTGGCCGCCGTCTCGGGCAACCTGGACGCCGTCGCCGAGATGCGCAAGGCCTTCGACCGCCGCCGCCAGACGATGGTGAGGATGCTCAACGAGATCGACGGCGTCTTCTGCCCGACCCCCGAGGGCGCGTTCTACGCGTACCCGTCGGTCAAGGAGCTGCTCGGCAAGGAGATCCGCGGCAAGCGCCCGCAGACCTCCGTCGAGCTCGCCGCGCTGATCCTCGACGAGGCCGAGGTCGCGGTCGTCCCGGGCGAGGCCTTCGGCACCCCCGGCTACCTGCGCCTGTCGTACGCCCTGGGCGACGAGGACCTGGTCGAGGGCGTCTCCCGCGTCCAGAAGCTCCTCGCGGAGGCCAAGGCTTAGGCCCGCGGCGGTCCCGCGACCAGGTCCTGGGGGGGGGGGGGGGGGGGGGGGGGGGGGGGGGGGGGGGGGGGGGGGCGGGGGGGGGGGGGGGGGGGGGGATGTGTGGTGTGGCTTGGGGGAGGAAGA